>JAZNUL010000113.1:0-39181 GCA_045592285.1 Acutalibacteraceae bacterium | reverse complement strand
GAAGACACACGCCCTATTGGTCTTACAGAATTTGGTGGCTATTCAATGAGATTCCAGGGTCACACATATAACAAAGAAAAATTCTTTGGTTACAGAAAATATTACGCTCAAGAAAAGTTTGATGCTGCAATAAAACACCTTTACGAAGACAGAATTTATAAATGTATGAAAGAAAAAGGTCTTTCTGCAACAATTTATACTGAAGTAAGTGACGTAGAAGATGAATTAAACGGACTTCTCACTTACGACCGTGAGGTTATAAAAGTTTCACCTGAAATGATGAAAGCGGCGAATGCAAAATTGAAATTATAATTTTAATTTTTCAGTTGCTAGTGGCTAGTTGTCAGTTGCTAGTGTTATAAAAGAAACAAACTCTATCATTTAAAGTTTTTTGTAAACTTTAATGATAGAGTTATTTTTTAACTTTCTTATGCCTGATTATTGTTTAATGCATTATCAATTGCTTTTAATAGTGAATCTTCGTGAGTTGATGGCAAATCGCAGTTATAATGCCATATCATCACACCGCCGAAGCCATTATTTACCGCATACTCTGTTTTCTGTTCTATAACTTCCGGTGTATTGAACCAAAAATCCTTGTCAGTATCATTGCAGTGATACCAACCGTTTTCATCTATTTTTTCATAGTAACCATTATAACCATACCAGTAGCCTGACATATCGGTAGGTCTTGAGTAAAAAGGAAGACCTACATTTACTTTTTCTTGTGGTATTCCGTGAAGCCCGACTGTATTAACAAGCTTAACAGTTTCTTCGTAAGTTGCGTGCTTACCTTCTTCATCGTTAAAGTCATAAACCATAAGTTCAAAAGTATCAACCGCTTCTATAGCAGATAAACTGAATTTTATATTCCAGTCACTACAAGCAACACCCAACGTATATTCCCCTAACTTTTCATTAAGAGAAACTAAAAAGTTATTATATTCTTTCCACGCTTTTTTTGAAAGTGGATATTCATAATCAAAATGCACACCATCAAAGTTATATTCATCTAAAACTTTAATTATATTATCTTCTAAAACACCACTTGCAAAAGCCTTATTATACTCATCACTCTGTGCTTCCATCTGCTCTTCCCACACATCTGACTCTGAATGCCATTCAGGCCCTAAAAGGTTCAGTGTTATGTTGATATCTCTTTCGCCTATTGCATTTCTGATATTTTTTAACGCTGTTTCTAATTTTTCTTTTTCGTAAATTACATTACCCTCACTGTCAAAAGAAGCACACTCAAAAAGAATGACATCTGTAATAATATCAAAATCCTCACTATAAAGACTTTTGTCTTCCTGAACATAGTCCCCTCTTATGTAAGTGGTAACTTTAAAATTTTCAACCTTTTTGTCAGGTGAACTAATATCAAAGCCTAAAAATCCCGTAACAATAGTTGCAAGCGAAGTAAAAAAAGCAACAACGCTCATAAAAAATGCAGACATAAAAATTTCTCCTTTGTTTTTTACTATATCTATATTTACAAAAACACGGGCATTTGTCAAGTTTATTTGAAAAAATATGTTGTTTATGATATACTCATTTTCAGGAGGAGATATTATGAAAAAAGTTATTTGTTTATTTTTAGTTTTAACTATCCTCTTGACTTTTGCAAGTTGTAGCAATAGAGAAATTGAAGTTGACCCACAAGAATGGGGAAGCTTTTCACCAAACAAAACCACAAGCTACGATAATAAATATTATGCTCTACAAACTGTAAATGACAACGATTATATAGTTGTAACTATATATGAAACAGAAACCGACGAAGAAGTTTATTCTTTTTCACCTGCAAGGGCATACGATTTTTGGGGAATCTGTTGGGAAAGTGATACCTATAATATCTGGATTCAATCTTCTGATATAGGTGATTATTGTTACAAGTATGATAACGATACATGGATTTTAGACGAAGAAGCAGAAATGCCTGATTATATTATTACAAGGCATGAATTACAATTTGGAAACGAGTGATTTAAATTATGAACATTTTAGTTATTAACGGCAGTCCTAAGGGGCAGAACAGTATTACTTTACAAACTACAAATTATTTAAAAATTTTACACCCTGAACACGAGTTTACTGTGCTTGATGCAGGGCAAAAAATAAAGGCTTTAGAAAAAGATTTCAGTAAAGCCATTGAAGAAATAACAAAAGCAGATTTACTTGTTTTTTCTTACCCTGTTTATACATTTATTGCACCTTGTCAGCTTCACAGATTTATTGAGCTTTTAAAGGATGCAAATTTAGATTTAAGTGAAAAATTTGCTACACAATTTACTACTTCAAAACATTTTTATGATATTACTGCACACCGCTACATAAAAGACAACTGCTTTGATTTAGGCTTAAGATATATTAACGGACTTTCTGCCGATATGGATGATTTATCAACTGAACAAGGTCAGAAAGAAGCCGAAGACTTCTTCAATTACGTTATGTTCAATATCGAAAATAACATCTATGAAAAAGAAATTAAAATAAATTCTCTTGCTACACTCACAAATGCAGAAGCAATTGAATGTACTGACGAAAAGCAAGGCGACGTTGTTATTGTTACAGACTGTGACGAAAACGACGAAGCTCTTAAAAATATGATTGCACGCTTCAGAGCAAAATGCACTAAAAAGACAAGGATTGTAAATATAAAAGATTATCCATTCAAAGGCGGTTGCCTTGGTTGTTTTAACTGTGCAGTTTCTGGCAAATGTGTTTATAAAGATAATTTTGATGAATTTTTAAGAAACGATATTCAGAAAGCAGAAGCAATTATTTACGCTTTTACAATCAAAGACCACTCAATGGGCGCACGTTTTAAAATGTATGACGACAGACAATTCTGTAACGGTCACAGAACTGTTACAATTGGTATGCCTGTGGGCTACATTGTAAACGGTCATTTAAGTGTTGAAGAAAACTTAAGAACAATTATTGAAGCAAGAGCAGAGGTTGGTCACAACTTCCTTTGCGGTGTTGCTACAAATGAAGAGGATGCAAACGAAAGCATTGATAAATTAGCAAAGAAATTAGAATATGCTTTAGAAAAGAAAATACTTTTACCACAGAACTTTTATGGCATTGGTGGTATGAAGGTATTCAGAGATTTAATATGGATTATGCAGGGTATGATGAAAGCAGACCACAAATTCTATAAATCTCACAATCAATACGACTTCCCACAAAAGCAATGGAAGAGAATGTTAGCTATGTATTTAGTTGGTGGCTTACTTTCTTCAGAAAAAATGAAATCTAAAATGGGTAACAAAATGAACGAAGGAATGTTAATGCCATACCAGAAAGCACTTGAGAGTGCAAAGAAAAGAATGAATAAATAATTTTTGGGACTGATTAAAATGTTAAAACATTCTAATCAGTCCCTTTGTTTTATTCTGTTGTTTCTTCCTTTACTTCTACAAGCTCTGGGGCTGTTATATATGTAGGTTGCTCTAAACCCAAATCATTATTGCTGATTTCGTTTTCGTAACTTTTATAAAGCCATAAGCCCATAAACAAATACGACAAACTACTAATAGCACCACCAAAGCCTATAGTTATAACTGTCATAACTATTTCGTTTGTTAAGCCGAATTTAAGATAATCCGTAACATTTTCTATTAAATCAAAAACAGACATTAATACATTTAGTACGTACGGAACGAACCACAAGCCCTTAGTTGTACTTATATAACCTTTAAATTTCGGTAAGCAATTAGTCATAAACAACCAAACAATAACCACTAAAGAAAATACGTTTAAAAATATATTTACGCTGAATCCTGACACCAAAACTATACATCTTGCTATGTAAAACACTAACCACAACGATGTAATTACAACAAACGATGCATTCTTTTTACGAACGAATAGTGCTATAGAAAGTGCTAAAGAAATGAGACTGTCAACAGCTAAAACTATCAATCCTCGTAGCATAACCTGACTCGTTAAATCTGAACCTGTAATTATATTCATTGAGATTATGCTTGGCAGGGCAGTTAAAGCAGGAATAAAGAAAAATAACCCTGCAAGAACCGCAAACTTTTTCGACTTATCTTTTTTCATAATAATTCACCCTTTTTACAAACTATAAACTATATTGCAACCATTAATTTTCGTTTGATTTGCCTACTCCAACACTCTTTTTCTCAACAATAAGCAATAATATAGTTAAGACTAACGGAATCATCCAATTCACCCAAGCAATGGATACTTGTACTTCGAGGGGCAACAACCTGGCTGATAACCCACTATAAAGAAACATCTCATATCCTACATACAATATCACCGATGCTATTGCAGCAACCTTTAACTTTATGTTCCTTTTTTTAATAAAACTATATATCAACCAAAGTGAAAATGTAACATATGATAATGCAGTACAAATAAATATAAGTAAAAAACCTACTGAATCACTATATCCAATAACAGCAAGGTCTATATACATCAAAAGAACACATCCGCAAACGATACAATTTATTATTGATAAAACACGTAATGCTTTTTTCATAACAATTCACCTTTCCACTTTATTTATTAAATTTTCTCCAATTCTCCAAATTCAAATTATACAATTCATTAAATGGAACAGCCTTTTTTGATGCGGTATTTATATTACACTCATTCGCCCATAAAAACGGATAAATTAACATCACTCCTTCGAATGGAATTGTTTTGCAGTCTTGCTCCCAACTATCCCAACGCATACTGCTGTAAAATCCCTCCGTATCACCTGTTAACACCCATTTTATGAACCCTGTATACGAAACGTCTAACGATTCCCATTCTAATGTGTCAGGTGCAAAATACCAAACTGCACTTTGTGCTTCTTCAAATCTACCTACATTCAAAGCAAACAAGCCACCAACAACATCAAAAGCCACAACCAACATTCCGTTAGTTACTTCTGTTTTATCTTTGTTATATTCAGAAATTCCCTGACCTAAAACTCTGACCCAATTATCAACTGTAAAACCAGAAGTTTTAGAAACAATAACACCTAACAAAGATTCAGGATTAAATCCTAATTCAGAAGCTTCATCTTTTGATACACCTTTTAAATCTCGGACTTCTACTTTTTTAGGTGTTTGCTCAATAATCCCATTCAATTGACTCCATAAATTATTTTCTGCCATAATAATCTCTCCCTTAAAAATTATAGGAACCATAAAATTCCTGTTAATTTAATAATATCATAGAAAATACTATTAATCAATATGTAACAAAAACAACGATAAGTTACACACTTATCGTTGTTTTTGTTTGTATTGGCATTTTATATATAAGACGATATATACTGAACAACCATAAATTCAACATATAACGCCATTATTTTAAAAATTATAAAGCATCTATATATCTGCAAGCAGCAAGTGCTGCTGAAGCACCATCTGCAGTTGCAGTTGTAATCTGGCGAATAGACTTTTTACGGCAGTCACCTGCAACGTAAATACCTTCTGTTTTTGTAAGGCAAGCTTCGTCAGAATCAAAGTAACCGTTACCATCAAGTGAAGCCATATCAGCAAATGCACTGTTAGCAGGTTCAAGACCAATAGCAACAAAAAGACCATTTAAAGAAACATCTTTTTCGCTACCTGTTGTGTGCTTTAATGTAACTCCTGTTAATTCATCGTCACCTTTTAAGTCACTTACAACAACGTCTGTCATAAATTCAACGTTAGATTTTGCTTCAAGAATTTCAACAAGCTTCTTTTCACCAGTCATATATGAAAGATTCTGGAAAACGTAAACCTTTTCACAAATATCTGAAAGAAGAACTGCCTCTTGTAATGCAGAGTTACCGCCACCTACAACGCCAACTGTCTGACCATTATAAAAAGCACCGTCACAAACTGCACAGTAAGAAATACCCTTACCTGTAAGCTCGTTTTCTCTCTCTAAACCTAATTGTCTGTGTTTAACGCCAACAGCAATTACAACTGCTTTTGCTTCATATTTTTTGTCCCCTGCAAAAACTAATTTTCTTGAGCCTTCATTTATAATGCCAGTAACCTTTTCCATTTCAACTTCTGCACCCATAGCTAAAACCTGGTCAAGAAGCTTGTCTGCAAATTCGTTACCTGTCATTTCAGGAATACCAGGGTAATTTTCAATTTTAGGTGAAAATGTTACCTGGCCGCCGAATGTGCTTTTTTCTATAACAAGAACGCTTTTGCCTGCTCTTAATGCATAAAGCGCAGCAGTAAGTCCCGCAGGACCTGCACCAATTATGATTATATCTTTCATTATAAAATCACCTTTAAAATTTCGGTGTCTGCAACTTTAACAGTCACAGACACCCGTTAAAAATTTATGGGTTTTTAAATTAATTACATATTTTCAATAAACTCTTTAACTGCTGGTAAATCAGAAATAACTGTTGCTTCATCACCATTGTAAATTACAAGAGAAGGTGCTTGTTTTAAGCCGAGTTTCTTAGCAAGTTCAACATTATCTTCTACAAAGAGTTTTTCATAAGAAATTCCCTTTTGGTCAAGAAGTTGAGCAGCAATTTTACATTTTGGGCAAGTTTTTGTTGCGAAAAGTGTAAATGTTGCATCTGCTACTGCAACAGCAGTTTTTGCTTCTTTTTCAGGACAGCAGTGAGCGTGGTCAACTGTTCTTTCTGCTTTTTCATAGCTTGAGTGAATAATATCGTAAACTCTTCTATCCTTAAACTCTTGTGCTTTACCATCATTAAAGTTCTGAACAGGGCGGTAATAACCAGTAATACGGCTATAAACTTCTGTTGCTTCACCACAATCAGGGCAAGTGTAAACTTCGCCTTGAATGTAACCGTGGTTACAGCAAACTGTGTATGTTGGTGAAATTGAGTAGTAAGGAAGTCTGTAGTTATCTGCAATTTTCTTAACAAGATTTGCAGCAGCCTTCCAATCAGGAAGTTTTTCACCTAAGAACGCGTGGAATACTGTACCTGATGTGTAAAGAGTATGAAGTTCATCCTGTGCATCAAGTGCTTCAAAGATATCTGCTGTATAACCAACAGGTAAGTGTGATGAGTTTGTGTAGTAAGGTGTACCATTTTCGTTTGCAGTAATAATTGCAGGATATTTTTCCTTATCGTGTTTAGCAAAACGATATGTTGTACTTTCAGCTGGTGTAGCTTCAAGGTTATAAAGGTCGCCGTATTCTTCCTGATAGTCAGAAAGTCTTTCTCTCATGTGGTTAAGAACATCTTTTGCAAATTCTTGTGTTTCTTTATGAGTCATATCCTTACGGAGCCATTTAGCGTTAAGACCAACTTCGTTCATACCGATAAGACCAATTGTTGAGAAGTGGTTTGTAAATGTACCAAGGTAACGCTTTGTATATGGGTAAAGACCTTCATCAAGAAGTTTTGTAATAATGCCTCTCTTAACTTTAAGTGAACGAGCAGAAATATCCATAAGTTTATCTAATCTCTTATAGAAATCTTCAACGTTTTCAGCAAGATATGCAATTCTTGGTAAGTTAATTGTAACAACACCAATAGAACCTGTGCTTTCACCACTACCGAAGAAACCACCGCTCTTTTTACGAAGTTCACGAAGGTCAAGTCGAAGTCTGCAGCACATTGAACGAACGTCGCTTGGTTCCATATCTGAGTTAACGTAGTTTGAGAAGTATGGTGTGCCATATTTTGCAGTCATTTCAAAGAGAAGTTTGTTATTCTCTGTTTCTGACCAGTCAAAGTCACGAGTAATTGAGTATGTTGGAATTGGATATTGGAAGCCACGACCGTGAGCATCGCCTTCAATCATTATTTCAATGAATGCTTTGTTAACCATATCCATTTCTTTTTTACAATCACCATAGGTGAAATCCATCTCTTTACCACCTACAATAGCAGGCATATCTTTAAGGTCAGCAGGAACAGTCCAGTCTAAAGTGATGTTTGAGAATGGAGCCTGTGTACCCCAACGAGATGGTGTATTTACACCGAAAATGAATGATTCAATACATTTTTTAACGCCTTTGTAATCAAGGTTATCTACTTTTACAAATGGAGCTAAGTAAGTATCAAATGATGAGAAAGCCTGAGCACCTGCCCACTCATTCTGCATAATACCTAAGAAGTTAACCATCTGGTTGCAAAGAGTTGCAAGGTGACTTGCTGGTGCTGATGTAATTTTACCAGGAACACCACCTAAGCCTTCTTTAATAAGTTGTTTTAAAGACCAACCAGCACAGTAACCTGTAAGCATTGAAAGGTCGTGAATATGAACGTCGCCTGAACGGTGAGCGTTAGCAATTTCTTCATCATAAATTTCTGAAAGCCAGTAGTTAGCAGTAATTGCGCCTGAGTTTGAAAGAATAAGACCACCAACAGAGTAAGTAACTGTTGAGTTTTCTTTAACACGCCAGTCTGTAACCTTAACGTAGCTGTCAACCAAATCTTTATAGTCAAGAATTGTTGATTTCATATTACGGATTTTTTCGCGTTGTTTTCTGTAAAGAATGTAAGCTTTTGCTACATCTGCATAACCTGCTTGAACAAGAACAGATTCAACGCTATCCTGAACATCTTCAACAGCAATAAGATTGTTGCTGATTTTTGGTTCAAAGTTTGCTGTAACCTTTAAAGCAAGAAAATCAATAATATTATCATTGTATTGTTTTTCACATGCTTCAAATGCTTTTTTAATTGCTTCTGCGATTTTGATTATATCAAAACCTGAAACTTTGCCATCTCTTTTGATAACTTGATACATTATTTCTTTCTCCTTAAAATTATATTTCTTTTCGTTTTTCGTTAGCATATAGGATAATAACAGATATATTTCGTGTTGTCAATAGAAAAATCACAATATATTGTGGTTAAAATCAACTTTTTTTAGGCCAAAATCACAAGATATTGATTTTTATATGCAATATGCACATATATTCGCATTTTCTTTTGGTCATTTTACGACAAATTTCGCAAATCTATAATTTCAAAGAAAAAAGTTGAACACAATATCTTGTGTTCAACCCTCTATTTTTTCTATTACATTCACAATATCGTCATATATAACAATATCGGCTCTTTTATCAAAATCCGTCTTAGCCTTATTAATAAGCGCTATTTTTTCGCCTTTAAAATACGAAACGAAAGATGCTGCAGGATAAACCGCTAAAGACGTTCCTATTATAATAAGAAGCTCGGCTTCTCTTATTGCAGCTATTGCACCCTCAACTGTTTGCTCGTTCAGGCCTTCCTCATAAAGAACAACGTCGGGCTTTACAATACCATCACATTTTTTACAATGTGGAACACCATCACACTCTAAAATATACTTTTCATCATAAAATTCTTTACAACAAATGCAATAATTCCTTTTTACACTACCGTGTATTTCAAAAACATTACTACTACCTGACATTGTATGTAAAGAGTCTATATTTTGTGTTACTACACTTACAGCTTTACCTTGCTTTTCAAGATTTGCAAAGAAAATGTGTGCTTTATTTGGCTTTGCAGCTTCATAAATCATTTTTGATTTATAAAAATCATAAAATAAGTTTGTGTTACGAACAAAGAACGTGTGCGAAATCATCTCTTCAGGTGAATATTCATAATCACCCTTTTCATTATATAAGCCATCTGCGCTTCTGAAATCAGGTATACCAGAAGGGCAACTTATCCCAGCACCTGTAAAAACACAAATTTTTTGAGCTTTTTCAATTTCTTTTTTTAATTCTAATACCTTCTCCAATTTTTAATCCCCTATACTATAATATAATGCCGACCGCATGTCCCACAATTCTTAATTCTTCATTCTCGATTCTTAATTTGAGCGTAGCGAATTACAATCCCCTGATTTCAGCCGTCGGCACGTACTTCTTAATTCTTTCTAACATTAACTGCATTTCTTCTTTAGAAACACCTTCTACGTTAGAGTCAATAAGATTACCAGAATCAACAAAATTCTGAAGATAATATTTCTCCGTACCTTTTATCCACTCGCCGATTTTTTCTATATCTTCCATTGTATGAAAATTCTTTGTAACAGTTGTGCGGAATTCAAAATCAACATCAGAACCCCTAAGAATTTCTACACTTTTTTCCATCAGAGATATATCAAAATTATCAATACCTATTGTTTCATTATAGCGCTCTTTCGAATTTTTAATATCCATCGCTACATAGTCACAAAGACCTTTATCAATAATACTTTTCAATTTATCCGGAAAGCTACCATTTGTGTCGAGTTTTATTGAATAACCTAATTCTTTTATTTTTTGCAAAAACTCTTCAATATCACCCTGTAACAATGGTTCGCCACCACTTATTGCGACACCATCCAATATTCCCTGACGTTTTTTGAGATGACTTAAAACTTCACCTTCAGAAATAATTTCCGTATCCAATTTAGTAACCAACCCAGCATTGTGACAGAACGGGCAACGATAATTACATCCGCCAGTAAATACTGTGCAGGCCGTCTTACCTGGATAATCAAGAAGTGTAAGTTTTTGAAAACCTTTAATCAACAAAATTTTTCGCCTCTTTTTGTTGGAATTTTATTAAATTTACGTTGATTATATCACTGTTTCAGCCCTTTAGTCAACTAAAATAGCCCCATTTTCATCTAAAACAGCATATTTAGTGAAAATTTAATGCAATATACTTTATTTTGTGTCTTTACATTTAGAAAAAAGTGTGTTATAATGCAGTAGTAAAAAAATAACATTTTGGAGGAATTTGTTATGAAAACTCGTAAAATTCTTGCTCTCGTTATGGCAATAGCACTCCTCGCTGTTTCTATGACTGTAGTAGCATCTGCAGAAGAAGCTGTAGAAAGACCAACTTCTGTTTACACAGTTTATACTGCACCAACAAAAACAGCATACACTGATGCTGAATGCTTTGACGGAACAGGTCTTGTTATAAGTGATGGTTCAACAAACATTTCTTTTGACACAGATTACCAATATTTCACATTCACAACAGATAGTGATGAAAATCTTACTGTTTATATGACAGAAATCGAAGTATTCTACAAAGGCGAATCTTGTGGTACCGTTCCAGTAGTTGTTTCTCACGCTGGTGGCGAAATTGTTCCTGTTAACAATCATTCACACGGTCAGATTTGTTCAGCTTGTGGTGTTATCTGTAAAAACGAAAGCCACGACGTTCCTTACTGGGTTCCTAATGGCGATGCATCTCTTGTAAGAGGCGAAACAGAAACAGGTACTTGCACAACTTGTGGTGACACAGTAAGCCAGATTATTCCTGGTACAGCTACTTATGCAACAATTTTTGCTGATATCGACATTCTCCAGACTATTTTAGGCCTTGTTACAATGATAGTTGAAGGCTTCGCTTTAATCTAAGTTGCGGAGGGTAATTTGAATGAAAACTAAAAGATTTTTAGCAACAGTACTTTCTGTGCTTATGCTTCTTTCAGTATTTTCAGTAATCGCTTTTGCTGCAGATGAGACAACACCAGTGGCTAAATACACTTTTGTATTAACCTCTGGTCCATCTAAAACTGAGTATTACGATTACGAAAAATTTGAGCCAGACGGCATTTCTGTTGATATTAAAGATTCAACAGGTTCTGTTATAGAAACTGTTTATTACTCCAGTGATATTGCTTACCGCTTCACATTCTCACCAAAAGCTTCAAACATCCTTTCAGTTGATGTTAAAGAAGTAAGTGTTACACTTGATGGTCAGTTCGTAGCTAATGTTCCTGTTACTGTTAACCACAGACTTGAAGAAAACACAAGTCTTGGTAGCACAAAGCACGGTACAAAATGCTTCGGTTGCGGTTATGTTGTTCCTGAATCAATGGAAGAGCATATCTGGAAGTACACAGAAGATGAAGAATGGGAAAGAAACGACGACCCTACATTCACAAGAGATGAAACAGAATCAAATTTCTGTACAAAATGTAACCACGAAATCAAAAGAGATATTGATGGCACTGCTGGTTATGATGTAGAGTTCTTTGAATACCAATTCCTTCGTGATTTAATGTCTTACATAGAAATTCTTCTTGACCTTATTTATGGTTCAATCAAAAGATAATTTATTATCCACCACTTAATTTAAGTGGTGGATTTAATTTTCTAATAAAAAATGACGGTTGCAAAAGCTACCGTCATTTTTTATTGTATTTATTTGATTGCTTTTCTTATTCCTTCGGTAACAGCTTCATATTCCTTCTCAAGCTCTATATAAAGCTTCTGTGCCTCAAGCATATTCTCACTTCTCACCGCTTCTACAAGTGGTGTAATAACGTTATAAAGTGGCTTTATGCTTAGATTACCAAAGTTACCCTTCAAAGTGTGTGCTACATTGAAAGCATTTATAGCGTCACCAGCGGTCAACGCCTTCTGTAATGCTGCAATAACATTCATTGTAGCCATTTCTTCAAGGAATTTTTCAAACAACTCAGTTGAACCAGAAAAACGTTCTTCTGCTTCAGCATAGTCAATTCCCACTGACTCTAAAATTTCTCTATCCATAATTCTTTTTCTCATCCCTGCTCAAGTTGTTAGTCCTTTGACATATTCTGATATTCTTTAACCATTTTTCTGAATCGCTCGTTATAGTCGATAACATTCTTAACACGACGTGCAATAACCTCAGCAACAAATGGCTTTGTAATATAGTCATTAACGCCCATCTGGAGCATATCGACCTGAAGCCCCTCATCATTTTCGCTTGATATAACTATTACCGGAATATCTACTGTATCTTCATCAGCATTCTTGTGTGTCAAAAATTCTTTACCATCCATAATAGGCATAACCATATCAAGTAAAACAACTGCAACTTCATTTTTATATTCTCTTAAAAGGTTAAGACCTTCTATGCCGTTCTTTGCAAGCATAACTTCATAGCTATTATCAAAAATATCTTTGATAATTCTGCTACTAAGCTCTGAGTCATCAACAACAAGAAGCTTTTTAGGTTTATCTTTGTTACCGCTATTCATAACCTTTTTAAGCTTTTTGAGTTCTGTTTCAACTTCTTTCTGAACTGTAATATCGGTGAGATTAGCAACAAAAATAGATTTTTCTTCGCCTACTTTACCAATATACTGAAGTTTCTTTGAAACCCAGAGCGCGTTACCTTGTTGCACACGACGTTTATATTGACACTCTGTAATTTCATCATTTTTAATAGCATTACTGAATGCCTCAAGAACATCATTTTTGTATTCGTAGAAAATATAATCCATAGGATTACCTTCTGAAACGCCATCCGCACCAAATAACTCTTTATATGCATTATTGGTTCTTAAATATGTAAATTTATTTCCATCGAATTCACAAATTGCACTTGGTTGAGCAGAATTTGAAAAAAGAATTTCCATTTCAGGGGCAGATGACCACAACTTATCCATTGTAAGAGCACCTGTTAAATCAACGTTTTTAGAAACGGTCTTTTCTTTATTTTCTCTGACAAGCTTTTCATACTCATCAATAGGCATAGGTCTTGCAAAATAGAAGCCCTGAACGTACTCACAACCTACACTTCCGAGGAAGTTAACCTGTTCAGCCTTTTCAACACCCTCTGCAACAGCAGGCATACCAAGCCATTTAGCCATACGCACAACAGAAGCAATAATATTCTCACTTCTGCCATCGTTTGTGCCAGTGCTATCGAAGAAACGCATATCAATTTTAAGAACGTCAACTTCAATTTCTTTAAGAACACTGAGTGATGAATACCCACTTCCGAAGTCATCCATCATAACAGTAAAGCCGTTTTCTTTTAAGCCTGAAACAACCTGCTTCATAATATGTGGGTTATCCATATAAGCAGTTTCTGTAAGCTCAAGCTGGAACAATTCGTGTGGAATACTATATTTATCCACAAGACCTATAATAAATTCAACGATTTGTGGGTTATATAAATCAACACGAGATATATTTACAGAAATCGGATGAGGTTTTATACCTTCATCAAGCCATTTTCTTAAATATTTACAAATTACTTCCCATACGTAATGGTCTAATCTTTCAATAAAACCATTCTTTTCAAATACGGGAATGAAAAGACCTGGTGAAACCATACCCTTTTTGGGGTGCATCCATCTTACAAGTGCTTCTGCACCTGCAGGCGAATTAGTTTCGAGTGAATATTTTGGTTGCAAGTAAACAATAAATTGTTCATCTGCTAAAGCCTGCACCATTTCGTTAACGATTTCCTGTTCTTTTTCAAGCCTTATACTCATCTCAGGCTTAAACACACCAACAGTATCAATATAATTGCCTTTACACTCTTTAGCGGCAAGTGTTGCTCTGTCTAACATAACTCCAGGGGAAAGAGTTAAGTCATCAAGGAAGTAAACACCGAAATTGGGAACAAGGTCAAAGTTTCTGTTGTAGCTTTTGATAATCTCTATATGGTCTTCAATAAGTTTAAAAACTTCTTCTTCTTTTTCATATTCACCGCAAAGCGCAAAAACTTCGGCTTCAATTCTACCATAAGTAAGATTTGACCTCTGATTTGCTAAATTTTCAAGTCCCATTGCGAGATACTTGATAATTCTGTCGCCTTCGCTCGAACCATAGAAGGAGTTTACTAATTGGAAACGGTCAATATCAAAACGGATAAATGCGAATTTCTTATCAGGATTGTTATCAAGCATTATTCTTGTTTTCTTCAAGAACTTATCTTTATTAAAAATACCTGTAAGAACATCGTATTCTGCTATGTATTTTAATTTTTTGAATGCAAAGAATTCGGTACGCATAATAGCGTTCTGAACTCTTAACTTCACGATTTCAGCGTTATATGGTTTAGAGATAAAGTCCCAGGCACCATCAGCCAAAACCTTAACTTGAGTATCCTCACCCGAATCACTCGTAGCAACGATAACAGGGATTTTGAGACCGCTTTCATTCACTTTCTTTAAAAATCCATAACCATCCATACCAGGCATATAGACGTCAACTACAACACATTTGACATCTTGCTCATTCCTTGCGAGAAAATCAAAACCTTCTTGCGCATCCTGATAATCAACAACATAGAAATCTTTAGAAAGAATATTTTTCAATATTTCTCTGTCAATTCTATCGTCATCAATAACAAGAACAACATCTTTATTAGACACAAAAAAGCCCCCTATTTTTTTTGAAGATGCATTAAATCACAATAACACATTCTTCTATAAATACCATTATAACACTTAAAATTAAAATTGCAAGAAAAAGCACAAAAAATTTTGCTAATGTCAGCAAAAACAGTGTATTTTGACAAAAAACTTGGTGTTTTCCCTTCTTTTTTAATAACTATTGTTCTTTTTTATAATTTTGTTAAAGAAAAAAGATGGTTTCACCAAAAGGTAAAACCATCTTTTTATTATTTTATGTAATCTGCCAGCGTTTTATATAAAAGCTGTGGCTCTATCGGTTTTGAAAGGTGGTCATTCATACCCGCCGACTTTGAAAGTTGCTTATCCTCAGCAAAAGCATTTGCTGTCATAGCAATAATAGGCACGGATTTAGCATCTTGTCTGTTAAGCGCCCTTATTTTTGTTGTAGCTTCAAGTCCATCCATTACAGGCATTCTTATATCCATAAGAACTGCATTGAACTCATTTTCTTCTGAATCAGCAAATGTTTTTACACCAATACTGCCATTTTCAGCAGTAACAACTGTAATACCAACCTTTTCAAGAAGCTTTGTTGCAACAAGAGTATTAAGCGGATGGTCTTCACAAAGCAACACTTTTTTACCAGCAAGAATAGTTTTCAAATCTTCTGTTTCCTGAGAAGCACTTGCCACAGAATTAACCTGTTTACAATCTCTGACTAATTCAATAGTAAATGTTGTTCCGATACCAATTTTACTGGAAACAGAAATGGTACCACCCATTTTTTCAACTATACTTTTTGCTATTGCAAGTCCTAAACCTGTTCCCTGACGTGCATTGACAAGACTATTTTGCTCCTGGGCAAACGGCTCAAAAATTCGCTCTAAAAAGCTTTCACTCATACCACAACCTGTATCACTGATATTCATTATAAACTTCGCCTTGTTTTCGTCTATCATTTCGCAGTTGATATCCCAAGCAACACTGCCACCAGACTCTGTGAATTTAACAGCATTGTTAAGAATATTGATATAAACCTGTTGTGCACGAAGTTTATCGAGATGAACCCATTGTGGCATCTGCCCAACTCTATTAATGCTGAAGTTAATGTTTTTCGCTTCTGCCAAAGGCCTTATAACAACCTCTACCGAACGAATTATTTCTTCTGCTTCTTCGTACTTGTTAACTATATCCATCTTGCCCTGCTCTATACGGCTCATATCAAGAATATCGTTAATAAGACCTAAAAGATAATTACCAGAAGCATTAATATCCTTGAAATACTCAACAACCGAATCATCCTGAGTTGCCTCTTCGCCGAGCCTTGACATACCTAAAATAGCATTCATCGGAGTACGTATTTCGTGACTCATTCGTGACAAGAAATCTGTTTTTGATTTATTCGCAAGAACAGCCGCATCAAGAGCTTTTGCAAGTTCTTCTGAACGCTTTATTTCTTGCTGATAAACATCAGTAATATCTGTTACTAACAAAAGAATCTTTGTTTTTGTTTTATCGAACCAGAGATACGTGAAAAGCTTACGTTCTTTTCTTGTTGTTTCGTTAACGTTAAACGGATAAGCAAATTCTTCTCTATCACTTAATTCAAACAATACATTTGAAAGGCAACAGTTATCAAAATTAGTTTCCGCATCCTGAAGCGATGTTAAACGAGCAAAGTTTTCCATTAAAGAGCGGTCAAAAGCGTCGCCTGTTTTGAAATAATAGTTTTCATTGGCATTACCTAAGGCAAGTTCAACCTTTCTGCTCTTAACATTAATAACGCTTATATGCTCATAACCATCTTCAATAACTTTATCAATGATATCTCTTGTTATATGAATATCATTAATATCGTAGCAGTACATAAAGCACATTACTTTTCGTGTCGCAGGGTGTCTGTAAATACGAATTGAACTGTTAATCCAACAGTTAGCACTATCAAAGGTTTCAATCTGATAATCAAACGAAAGTGACTTTTCACCATTTTCAAAGCTCTGAAGAAGCTTTCCTATACTGTGCTGTTTTATTATTTCATTCTTCTGTGATTTTGAAACAGCGTGCTCTGCAATCATATAAATTGCATCGGTGTATTTATCACCCACTTTTATAGGAAGCCTTGTTTCAGGCTTACTACTATAACTTTCAACACAGTCATCTGTAAGATTAATTCTCATTGTAGAAAGAACGTCTTGCCTTTGTGTTGCTGTTTCAACGTTCTCGATTTCTTCATCAAGACGTCTTTGTTCTAATTTAAGTTCATTAATATTCTGTGCAAGACCTAAAAGACTTACAGGTTTATTTTCATCATCACGAATGATATCGTAAGTGATTCTGTACCACTCACTCTTTTCCTCGCTTTCACCTACACGGATATCAAATGTAACGTGAGACTCTTTACCAGAAGCCGCAATACTCGTCATAACCTTAAAATATTCAAGGTCATAAGGAATAATAAAGTCTGTACCGAAGCCTTCGTTTTTAAAATTGAGACTTGGTGAATTTTCACCGGCAAATGAAGCGGTTACTTCACCGGTCTCAAGTTCAATTTCCCAATAGAAAAGGTCTGCTCGACGAGAAACCGCATTTAATCTATCCTGATTTTCCTGAAGTTTTACAAGAGACGCTTTCAGTTCTTTTGCATTAAGAACAAGTTTGTCTTCCATATCCTTCTGATTTGTAATATCAATAAATCCGGCATAAATAAGAACACTGCCATCTTCTTGCTTAATGCTCTTGAAATTAGCAGTAAACCAGGTAATTTTGCCATCCTCTTTTCCAACAGTTCTGAAATCCACATAAAATGACGTATTCTGATTTTTAGCAAGCTCAAATGCGTTAAATATAGCAGCTAAATCATCTCTTTCAAAATCAAACGGTAATCTGATATCGCCGAATGCACCATATTTAATATCGTTTTTATCCATTTTGATAAGGTCGCAAATACTGTCATTACAATGTTCAACTATAACCTCATCATCCAAAGTTAATCTGAACACAACAATACCCAAAGGAATATTGTTAACAATTTCATCAAGCTCATCTTTATCGCCCTGAAGCTTTGCTCTTGCATTCCACGAATCAGTAATATCTGTAAAGAAACACGCAACTGAATCTCTGTCATTCCACACAAGCTTTTCAGCAGTAACATTATAACACCTGTCACCAATAACTATTTCTTCTACCTTGCCATTACTCAACCCTTTTTCTATTTCTTCACAATTAACAAGTTTTTCTTTCATTGCCTCGTGACAATTTTTACCAATTAACTGTTTCTCATTTACACCTAAGAATAAACCTGCAGCTTTATTTGCGTAAAGAATCTCATTGTTAGTTATATCTCTAACCATTGTTACAGTATCGATATTATCAAGGAGTGTCTGGTAAAGAATCTCACTCTTTGCCATTGCGTGGAAAACAGCGTGTGCCATAGGTCTGCCTTCTTTTTCACCAATAACACGAACAAGGCAGGTAACCCAAACAAGACTTCCATCCTTATGAATAAGTCTGTATGTAAATTCAGTTGATTTTAATGTTTTTATACACTCTAATATACTTTTCTGAACAATAGGAAAGTCAGCATAATAAATATTATCTTTCCAGTTATTGTCGAAATCTCTTTCGTATTCTTCCTGAGTTTTACCAACAAGCTCTGCCATACCAGGCGAACTGTAAAGACGTTTTAACGTACCCTGTTCTGTTAAAACATACTTTGAAATACCACCTGGAATAGATGCAATCATATTATCCATTTCGGCATTAACGTAAGCTAATTTGTTTGAAAGTCTTATATGCTTATCTACATCACTGTAAAGACCATAAAGAGTGAGCTTACCATCATTTCTACCCATTACTGTGGTGGTAAGGTTCACATATTTATAATTACCATTTTTAGTTTTAACCCTGAAGGTTAACGTGTCACCATTTTTACCAAGAAGACAGTCTTCTACACTATCCTTTAAAACATTCACATCTTCCGGATGAATACCAGAATTTTCATCAGTCTTATTAACTTCTTCAAATTCTTCTCTGGTGTAACCCAAAATGTTATAATACCAATCATTACAATGGAAGAAATGAATAGTATCTGTAACCTCTATAATTACAACGCCACCAGGAATTTTATTAACAAGCTGCTCATTATGAGAACGAAGCTGGTCAACACTTGAAATGCCTACTAAATTTATTAAAACTACACCATTACTCACCTGAGAATAGTGCATAGATACACTGAGGCTTACTTCATTCCAATATTCCTGAGAAGTACCTGCACCACCATTAAAGCCAACCTCACTGAGATTTTTAAGAGTAGTTTTAGACGGGTATTTTTTATAAAGTGCAGAATATTTTTTACCTATAATATCTGATGCTTTAATACCATCAATATTCGCCATTGCCTGATTTGTGTATTCATAAACAAAATCATTTACCTCGCCATCTTTATTTTTAAGCAAGGTAACAACCGCAACCGCCATAGGATTTTTATCATATATTCTCTTGTATGCTGAAATATCTAATCTTGTTAACATTAAAAATCAGCTCCGTTCAAGCATATTTTTCCGCATTATTAATTTGATGTTATCACACTTTAAAAAACTTTTCAATAAAAAAGAAGAATTATAAAAAATAAAAAACATAGTGCACAACAAACAACTCTTTCAATTGTCTGTTGTGCACATAGATTACGACACATTATACTTTATTCTTATTTCATCCGAGATTCTTGCAATAAACTCAGCATTAGTTGGTCTTTTCTTGCGAACCTGAGAATTATAACCGAAATATTTTGAGAATGCTTCTGGGTTACCCCTGTCCCAAGCAAGTTGAATTGCAGTACGAATAGACCTTTCAACACTTTCGCTTGAAACCTCATAATTTTCTGCTACCAACGGATAAAGCACTGTTGTCATTGAATTCACAAGCTTTGTGTTTTCAATACTTGATTTTATTGCTACCCTTAAATATTTGTAGCCTTTAAGATGGGCTGGAATACAAAGCTCCTGAATAACTTTTGTAATTATTGCTTCACTGTCGATATAATAAGTAAAAGCATTTGATGGAATACGATTTGCTTCACGTATTTTCTTTATTTCCATAATTTTAGAAACTATTACCGATTGTCTGACAGGCTTATTAAGATAAAATGTTGCACCTTTTTTTATTACTTCATTTTTTATGGTGGGGTTATCTATACCAGAAATAACAATTACCGCAGGTGTTATAAGAGGATTCAGATGTTGGAATCTTTCTAAAACTCCCAAAGCATCGACACCCTTCATAAAGAAGTCCATAACAATAACGTCCACAGGATTCTTCATCAATTCTTCTAATACTACATTTCCATCTTTTTCGCACGTTCTATAAGTAAACTCAAGCTTTGAAAATCCTGAAAGATTTTGCCTGACATTCTCATAATCATCTGCAAACAATACAGATAATTCACTCATTCAGACGCCCCCAACAATCAAATTTTAACCACCATATAATTATACTACCAAATTAGTACAAGTCAATAATTTCGACACAATAGGTTTAATTTTCTGCCAAAACGTAAAAAAAGTGAATATTATGTGTCGAAAACAGAAACCAACGGATAATTATTCACTCTTTTTATCATTATCTGTAATATTTATTAGTCTTTTTAAGGTAATCAATAAGCATCATAGGCCAGTCTGTCTGGATAAAATCGAAGCCTTTATCAGAAAGCCAGCCCCAGCCTTTATCCATTGACTCTGTGAGTGCTGTGTCATCAGAGTGCCCTGCCGCTAATTGCTCACGATAGTTATAAATAATAGCATTAACCCAGACAAGCTTTTCGTCTTTATGCATCATTTCAATAAATTTATCGCTCGCAACTTCGCTTTTCTCAGAAGTAAAAAGAACTTCTGCCCCAATGTAATTAAGTTTTTTTGATTTTAAAATCTCGTGATATTTATGCTCTTCACTTACAATAGGCATAAACTGTAAATGTGGTGCAACCTCTTCTAATACTCTGAATACTTCGTCAGATGGTGCAGATTTTACAATAACCTGACTATCCATATTATGCTTGTGAATTGCATTATAAATTTCTTGTGGATGCTCCCAGAATTTATCTACATTTATAAAACAACGGTCCTTGAAATTCTCAAGAAAATCATCAAATTTCAACACACCGAATTGTGTAGGACACCTTTCACCTGCATTAACATAACGATAACGGCTTATATCATCCCAAGTTGCATTTTCAAAACTCTCTGCTATTGAAAGATGTTCAAACTCTCTGCCAGGATGAAATACTACTAACTGACCGTCAGCACTCATATCAACGTCCATTTCAATAACGTCTGCACCTTGTTTTAACGCTATTTCATAAGCTGGTAAAGTATTACAAGGAATATTACCTGCACTTACACCTCTGTGTGCAACAATTAAAATATTCTTTTTTGCAGCTTCTCTGTAATCGAAATTCATAAATTAATTTTCCTTTTTAAAACGAATAACATTCCAAGAAAGTGGTTTGATATGTATTTTTGCATTTCTGCCGTCAAGCTCAGGTAACTCAGCATTACTTGGCTTAACAGGAGCAGAAACTATTGAATTTGTTTCTTTAATTCCAAATCCTGCCAATTCAATATGCTCTACTGGTTTAAAGTCTGGAAAATCGAGCATATCAACTGAAAGTTCGTAATCTTCAGTAAAACTTCTGTTTACCGAGAAAATTGTTAATGCATCTTCTTCCTCAGAAAGAACTGCAATACCATCTAAATCAGGAACGTCAGTGAATTCTTTTGTGTCGTGCTTATCGCAACTGATTTTTGAAAGAAGTGTTGTACCTCTGCCGTAATTTGAAAAATGCATAAATGGGTAGAAAATAGTCTGCTCAAAAATTCCGCCACCTGTTTCAGTCATAATAGGTGCAATAACGTTAACTAATTGTGCAAGACAACCTATTTTAACTCTATCTGCTCTACGAACGAGAGAAATGAGCATTAAGCCAACTAATAAAGCATCTTCAAAATTATAAATATCTTCTAACTGACAAGGTGCTTTTGACCATCTTTCAACAGGAGTGCCATTTGAGTGATACCACACATTCCACTCATCAAATGAAAGGTTGATTTGCTTCTTTGCTCTCTTTAAGCCTTTAACATAGTCACAGATTGAAATTACTGTATCAATAAAATCATCCATAACCATATTTTTTGCAAGGAAGCTTGGAGTGTCATCAAGTTTATTGTCAAAATATTGATGGAGTGAAACGTAGTCAACATTCCAGAATGCTTCCTCAAGAGTTTCTGCTTCCCATTTACCGAATGTATCCATAGTTCTGTTTGAACTACCACATAAAACAGTTTCAATAGATGGGTCAACCATTTTCATTATTCTTGCTGCTTCATTTGCAACTCTGCCGTATTCATAAGCGTTTTTATGACCAATTTGCCATTTACCGTCCATCTCGTTACCCAAGCACCATACTTTAATGTTGTGTGGGTCTTTTACTCCGTGTTTAATTCTTAAATCACTATAATACGAACCACTCGGGTGATTGCAATATTCAACTAAATCTCTTGCAGCCTCAATTCCACGAGTACCTAAGTTCACAGCCATCATACATTCTGTATTTGCCTTTTTACACCATTTTAAAAATTCGTTAGTGCCGAATTCATTAGTTTCAGTAACACCCCAGGCAAGCTCTAAACGCTGTGGTCTTTCTTCTTTAGGACCAACGCCATCCTCCCAGTTATAACCAGAAACAAAGTTACCACCCGGGTAACGAACTATTGGCACATTTAACTTTCTTACAGAGTCAATAACGTCTTTTCTGAATCCGTCTTCGTCAGCTGTTATATGACCTGGCTCATAAATACCGCCATAAACTGCTCTGCCTAAATGCTCAATAAATGAACCATAAATTCTTTTATCAATTTCGCCAACCTTAAAGTTTTTAGAAAGTGGTAAACTTGCTTTTTTCACTCATATCACTCCAATATATGTATTGAATTAATATTACCATTTACAGAAAACATTTGCAAGTATAAGTTGCAAGTAGTCAGTGGTCAGTAATTAAAATAATAATACATCCTATCATTTATAGTTCGATTTTGTATCAACTAAAAAATGATAGGATGCAGTTATTTTTATTCAATTATAATTGCCAACGCAGTTCCGACATTATTCACTATTCGTTATTAACTATTCACTTGAGCGTAAGCGAATTAGATAATACCCTGTGCCATCATAGCATCTGCAACCTTAACGAAGCCTGCAATGTTAGCACCTGCAACGAGGTCATAGCCAAGGCCATATTTTTCAGCAGCTGCTGCAGAGTGGTCGTGAATATCTTTCATAATCTGTTGAAGTCTTGCGTCAACTTCTTCAGCAGTCCAGTTATATCTCATTGAGTTCTGACCCATTTCGAGAGCAGAAACTGCAACACCACCAGCATTAACAGCCTTTGATGGAGCAACAACCTTAACATTTTCTTTAAGATATTCTAAAGCATCGTTTGTAGTTGGCATATTAGCAACTTCAATGTAATATTGAACGCCGTTTGCAACTAATTTCTTTGCTTCATCCATATTGATTTCGTTCTGAGTAGCGCAAGGCATTGCAACATCAACCTTTACGCCCCAAGGTTTTTCACCTGGGAAGAACTGGCAACCGAATTTATCTGCATAATCCTGAACCTTGTCACGACCTGATGCACGCATTTCTAACATATACTCGATTTTTTCGTCTGTTGAAATACCATCTGGGTCATAAACGTAGCCATCAGGACCAGAAATTGTAAGAACTTTACCGCCAAGTTCTGAGATTTTCTTTGCAGCACCCCAAGCAACGTTACCGAAGCCTGAAAGAGCGAAAGTTTTACCTTTAATATCTTCGCCGAAGTGTTTGAATACTTCAACTGCATAATAAGTAGCACCAAAGCCTGTTGCTTCTGGTCTTACAAGAGAACCACCGTATGAAAGACCTTTACCTGTAAGAACGCCGTTTTTGAAAGCACCCTTAATTCTTCTGTATTGACCGTAAAGGTAACCGATTTCACGAGCACCAACGCCAATGTCACCAGCTGGAACGTCAACGTCAGGACCAATGTGTCTGTAAAGCTCTGTCATAAAGCTCTGGCAGAAACGGAGAATATCCATATCGCTCTTACCACGTGGGTCGAAGTCAGAACCACCTTTACCGCCACCGATTGGGAGACCTGTTAAGCTGTTTTTAAAAGTCTGCTCGAAAGCTAAGAACTTCATAATACCAGAATAAACTGATGGGTGGAAACGAAGACCACCTTTGTAAGGACCAATAGCACCGTTAAACTGAACACGGTAACCTGTATTTACGTGAACCTTACCCTTGTCATCTGTCCAAGTAACTCTGAAAGTGATTTGTCTTTCAGGTTCAACAATTCTTTCAAGTAATGAATATTTTTCATATTCAGGATTTTGTTCGATAACTGGTTCTAATGATGTTAAAACTTCTGTAACTGTCTGAACGAACTCAGGCTCGTTAGCGTGTTTTTTTGCCACATCGTCAATTACTCTTTGAACATAACTCATTTAATATTACCCCTTAAAGTAGAATAAATTTTAATACTCGACTATTTTATACCCCTTTTAGTCAAAATGCAACAAATTTCTTACCATTATTTGTAATATTGTAACATTGAATAAAAATAAGCGAGAATAAAACGCACTTTTTTTGCAAAATACAAGCAAAATCTTACAATTTCCGACCCAAAAAAGTGAATAATAATTCACTTTTTGCAACAATCATCACTTTTTATGCACAGTTTATTGTATGTAATGATATTAAAGTTGGTGAAACCCATATACAATTTAATTGAAAGTTGAGAATTGAAAGTTGAAAGTTTTGGGGCTGCGCCAGCATTATAATGAAAATCCAAAAAATAAGTTCTATCATTTTCAGTTCACAAAAAACTCAAATGATAGAACTTGTTTTTTCATTCAATTAAATATAACCAACGCATAGCGTTCCTTATTTTTCAACTTTCAATTCTCAACTTTCAACTCAATGAAGCTTACGCTTCATTGAAATACGCTTTCGCATACTCTGCAAGCCCTGGAACTAATGACTTAATTTCTTTACCTGAAGTATTTACCATTAAGTGATAACCCTCTTTGTCGCCCCAGGCTGTGTCAGCGAGCATTTTTCTGAGGTCAGCTCTGCTCTTATCAATTTCTTTCATTTTCTTTTCAATATCTTTTTCTGTAAGAGTCTCACCGTCTTTAGCTCTTTCAAGACAACGCTTGATTTTTGACTCTTTATCAGCATATACGAAGATATTAAGAAGATTTTCGTTATTAAGAAGAACATCAGCACATCTGCCGACAATTACACAATCGCCTTTTGATGCTAACTCTCTTATAACCTTTGTCTGCTCTGTAAAAAGCTCAACTGACTGATTAATAAAGAATGTTGAAGCAGAAAATCTTACGCCTATGGTTGTAGGATAAAATGCTCTTATATCTCTTTCAGAAGCATTTTCTACATAATCTTTATCAAGACCTTGCTTTTCTGCTACCATTTCGATTATCTGGTAATCGTAGCAAGGCACACCTAAAGCTTCTGCAAGGCGTTTACCTAACTCTCTGCCACCAGAACCGAATTCACGACTAATAGTAATAATCTTTGACATACCAATACCTCCTTTTAAAATCTAAAAATATTTATTTTTCTTTTCTACAATTAATATAACACAAATTTTTAAAAATTACAATATTTCATCTAATTGGGCTAAAAGCTCCTTATCACTCTTGCTGGTTTTTGTTATTTCTGAAAACTCGTCACAACCAAATCCAATAAGGAATTGAGCCGATAAATCGTTTCTTGTAATATCTGTGCTGAATATTTTGAGTTCAGGTGAATCCCCAAGAACCTCAGACATAAATTTACTTCCATTTGCGAGTACACTCTGAGAATGTGCAACTGCCTTTTTTAAATCTTCTATCTGCTTTTTCAATTCACCCTCAGCAGCTTCTTTTACTATTGTGTTATCCTTTTCTATTGCATCTGTTATTTTTATAATAATGCTATTTAAAGGGCAATTTTTTAAAGTAGCAAGCGCTTCATCTGTAGGTAATGAGAAAACATCATTATCCTTTAAAAACTTAACTGCTTCTTTAATATCTGTATTCTTTTCAACACAGCCACTAAGCTCTTCATTTATGTTGCTTGTTAAAAGATTTATAAAGCCGAGCTTTTCTTCAACGCCTGAATTTTTAAACTTTTCTTTGAAGGCTTCGTCTGCTTTACCTTCTAAAACATTCTTCGGAGAGCACATTTCTCTCATATTTTTAAACGTCTTATAAAATGAAGAAAAATCCATTGCAACTGTTGCCACCTGAATATACTGCGATATAAATTCAGCTTCAATCTCAATACTCTTCTTTTCAAAAGAATACATAAGTCGAGATAAATCTTCCCAGCCTCTTGCAGTTATAAACTGCTTGCCATCAGGAGTGTTTTCAACAATATAAAAATCAGTAGGCTTTGAGTCGAGATATGTAATAATTGACGGATGCACTTTTTCGTTTATTGCATAATCTCTCCATACGCCATAATCTGCCGTAACGTCGATTTTCTGAATTCTGTCGAGTGTTGCAATATCATATTCTTTAACTGATTTGTTATATTCAGGTGGGTTACCTGCAGCAACAATCACCCAACCATCTGGCACAGGGTGTGAGCCAAAGGTTTTATATTGCAAAAATCTTAACATTGATGGTGCAAGTGTTTCAGAAACACAGTTAATTTCATCTAAAAATAAAATGCCGTTTTTATAATTTGTTTTCTCAATATATGAATAAACATCTGAAAGAATTTCACTCATTGTAAATTCTGAAACGTCATACTCCACACCGCCGAAAGTCTTAGTTTTAATAAATGGTAAACCTAAAGCACTCTGACGTGTATGGTGAGTCATAGAGTAAGAAACAATACCTATTTTAAGTTCTTTTGCAATCTGCTCCATAACAGCAGTTTTACCTATACCTGGTGGGCCATAAAGGAACACAGGTCTTTGCTTATTAACAGGTATAACAAACTCGCCCTTTTCATCTTTTTCAAGATAAGCTGTAATTGTATTTTTAATATGCTTTGTTGCTTCCTTGATATTCATTTTTTACCTCACACTAACAATAAATCATTTAATAAATCTTCTGTTTCGCTGATAGCAGTTTTTGAAGTCTTTAACGAAACCAACTCTGCTAAATTGTTATAACCCTTTTTAGTACAAAGACTATAAAGCGTAGCCGAAAACTCTGTTGTGAATGAAAAATTCTCTAATAAGTATGATAACACATTTTCATCGTTAACTTCAACTGCAAAAATTGCAACATCTTTTTCGTAACCAGCTATTAACTCAGAATATTCTTTTTCCTTTTGCTCACTTAAATCCTTTGGATATGAAAGTCTGAAAGCAGAAACAAATGCTTTCTCTAATTCTTCTGCCTTTTCTAACTGATTGTCATACTTGGAAAAATCAAACTCACCATTTTTTATTATATAATCACTATCATCCTTATATGAATAATAGTTGCTACTCATAAACACCTTAATCTGCTCTTTTTCTACTGCTAAAACGTGGTTAGGGCAGGTTTTATTTCTGTTTCGATAAGCAAATGGCAAAACTCCCTCGAATCCAAGCGACAAAAACTCTATTGTTTCTGGAATATTTATAGTAATACAATTCTCCAGTTCATTTTTTGAAGTAAATGAAGAACAGAACGCCGTGCCCTTTATTTTATATTCATCGTAAAATTTATTGTAAAAAACAGATTTACCAAGATATTCTAAATCACTGTTGAACTTTACAATTTTTAAATTTTTATCATCTTCAAATGCTTTATGACCGAGTTTTTTTAGAGTTTCAGGAAAAACAACACTCTCTAAAGCAAAACAACGCTTAAAAGCATAGTCTCCTATCTCTTTAAGATTTTTACTGAAAATAATTCTCTTTAAATTCTTGCAACCATAAAAACAGCCTTCTTCTATAACCTCGACTGTATCTGGAATTACTATTTCTTCTAAAGAAACACATCCCTTGAAAAGGTTTTTTGGTAACACCTTTAATGGGGGTAAATTTACTTTTTTAAGATTACGGCAATCCATAAAAGCACCGTCAAAAAGCTCACAAAGTGCAGTTGGGATTATTGCTTCTTCTAAAGAAACACAGTTATAAAACGCTTCGTAACCTATTTCTTTAAGATTCTCATTAAGTTTTATAGCTTTCAAATTTCTGCAACCAGAAAAAGTCATTCGTGAAATTGTTTTTACTCTTCGTGACAATTCCAGTTGCACAAGCTGGTCATTGTAGTTATATTCATTTATTTTAGTTTTCTTTTTCTTATAAACTAAAACACCGTTTTTTATTTTCAAATTATCACCCAATTAAATCTTGACTATCTAAAAACAAAGGAGTTGCCCACAAAGGCATTTTTGATTTATCAAAACAACTGTCGTTAATTACAAACAGGGACTTAAATTTTGGCATTTGCTTCGGGTAAATTCCATCACCATCTGTAAAATAAATTAATCCATTCACTTCATTTTTTTGTGAAGAAGCAAATATTTCATCTACATACTTAAATACTGGTCTGAAATCTGTTCCTCCAAATCCTTTAAGCGAAATATTTTTAATATATTCTTCTATCTCTTGAGAGCTTTTAAGAATTTTAATTTCTTTAATTTCTGAATCACATTGAATAATATGAACTTCCGTCTTTGCACCAAAAAAATCAGTTGACTTTAATATATTATAAGTCTTTTCTATAAATTTCTCAACCTGTTCCCCTTTAACTGAGCCAGAAGTGTCTATTGCAATAAAAAGCTTTTTAACTTTTGCATTTTCGGCATATTCAAGTGGTTCAATTATAGGCATATTTTTATAGGTGTTAAGACCATAGGTATAAAATATGTAATCGAATTCATCGTCATTTATCTCTATTGTTTCATCGATAGAAATAAGTTTTTTAAGAAATTTACTATAATCATATTTATCTCTTGAAACACCTTTTAAAACTGCTGTTTCAACACCTGACATAAGCCCCTGATTTTTCAGTGCCTCAATATCACTCTCAACTGTCGGGGTGATTTTGCGCCAAAGCTCTTTTTCTTCTTCGGCACTGCCATTTATAGCGTCATACATTATTTTGTCATTTGATTCATTAGAAAGACCTTTTCTATTATCTGCTTTTTTATAAATAGACCTCGCTTCAACAGTTTCTTCGTCATCATCGAATTCAAAAAAAGCAAAGTTTTTATTTTTATACCAGATTTTGTGAACGTCATCACAGAACAATTCGCTATAATATTTAATTGTTTCCTGTGAAAGCTCTAAACCTTTTAAATAATAATAAATATTCTCAGCAGATAAATTCTTTACGCTATTTAAAATATCATTTATAATTGCACTTTGTGCCGTTTCTTTATGACTCTTGGTGCTATTAAGATTCCAGTTATTAATTATATTTTCAACACAGATATCAGAAGAAAGATTCCAAAGAGCCGTATCTTTAAAATCAATATTAAATGGATGAAGAAGCATACAATGGAGAATTGAGTGTAAAAGAACTCTGTTTACAGAAGTAGTATTCTCTTTAAATCTTAAAAGAATATATTGAGGATTATAATAGAAGCTTTTAGCATCTGTAAAAACATCTTCTTCATTGGTAGGAACAAACTGTAATGCATTTATTGCACGGATAAGCGAGTGAATATTCCCTGTTAATTCTGTTTTTGCTTTAAGTAAAATTTCTTCTGTCAAAGCTTCAGTTTTTGTTTTTTCCATTAATATTCACTCCTTTCAAAATTTTAAAATCTGCAAAAAAGTAAAAAAGGTCGGTTTTTTGAACCGACTACCCTTTTAGAATAACATAAAAAAATATTAGTTGTCAATAACTTTTAAAAAAGTCGTTGTGGTGAATGATTATTCTCTCTGTTTTTTACATTTAGAAAGTTTTATCTTTGTGAAACATTGCGAATTGCAAAGCGCTTTTTTGTGTGCTACTATATAGACAAAGGAAGGGTGAGTCCGATGCCACAGTAAAACACAAAATCTAAAAAGAAAGTGTGGTTCCGATGTACTAAAAGACCAAAAACTCAAAACAAAAAAATTTGAAAGTGTGGTTCCGATGTATTAAGAAACTATAATTCAAATTAAATTTGAAAGTGTGGTTACAATGTACTAACAACATCAATCCTTGGCTTTGTTAAAAAAGCCGATGGCGATTTCAAAGAAAAACAAAACTTAAAATTTCAGGTTAATTAACCGTTTACATATATGTAGAAATCGCCTGAAAAAATCTGTAGAAAGAAGAGGTAACAGAAAACGATGTTAGATATCAAAAGTGAACAGTAACACCCCTTAGTTCGGATGTTTTAAACATGAGCTAAGGGGTGTTACTTCTTTTGTTATACTTCTTTTTATAATCACCCAAAGAACAGAAACGGCATAATCTGTTAAGGGGTGACTATATGACAATTTTTAATTGCGAATGTAAAAGAGATTGTTTATTATTCTCAGCTATTGCGAGTATTATTATCGGCATTATCGTAGCATTTCTTCGTATTACAGGCGTTATTACAGTAACACCTATATTACTTGTTATTGCTTTCGGTATAGCCGTTTTATTTCTTTTAGCAACACTTATTGCAGCAGCACTCTGGGGACAAAGAATTTGCAGTAGTTGTGTTTCTACAACTACTTCTGCCGTGATGGTCGGCGTTTTATGCACACTTCTTTTATCAGTAGTACTTTTAGCAATTCCATTTGCAGCTACAAGCATTATTGGTGCTATTATAACAGGTGCTTTGGCAGCATTTTTAACCTATATTTTCACATCAACTGCTTGCACAGTTAAATGCTTTACAAAATGCGGTGAATAAGTTTAAACAAAACTGAGTAGGGTTAATCCCTACTCAGTTTTTTATTTTGCATCTGTTCCAGTAAATCTAATCATTTCTAAATTCGGGCAATTTTCATAATCTATCTTTTTATTATAATCATCACAAATATTACCCCAGTTAACTGAACATTTTTCAATTAAAACATTTTCTGCATTTCTTAAATAGAAAGCAGAATTTTTTATTTTTTCAACGCCGTAATCTAAACATGGCCTTAAATCATAAAGACCACTCTCCCATTTGGTTGTTTTTGAAAGAGTTACATTTACATTTTCAAACGTAACATTTTCAATCATGTTTTCTTTCGTTCCGTGAACTAAAACGCCATTTTCACCTTTACAGGTTATATTGAAGAATCTTACGTTTTTAATTTTACCTGACTTTGTGTTTTCATCACGATTAAAAGTAGTAATAACAATCGGCTCGGCAGTACCCCACCAGTCTGGGCAGAAGCGTCTCGTTTCAATAATGCAGTTTGAATATGTAACATTTTCAACGTTACCTCCGTCACGAATCTGAATTGAAAGACCACGATTACTTCTTGTGATAATACAGTTATTTACAATAACGTTTCTGAAATCGCCAACACCTTCTGTGCCAATTTTAATTGCAGCAGAAGTAGAAACGAGAGTACAGTCAGAAATTATAATATTTTCGCAAGGACCATACTCTGCATTACCCTTTGAAGCTTTAAGGCAAATACAATCATCTGCGCACTCAATGTGGCAACCAAGAATTCTTACGTTGCTACAATGGTCAGGGTCAATACCATCTGAGTTTGCAACGTCTAAATCATTGAGAATTCTTATTTGTGATATTAAAACGTCATCACAGCCAGCAGGGTGCAAAGTCCAGAATGGTGCATCTTTGACTGTAAAATCTTTAAATGAAATATTATTACTCTTTTCAATATAAATTACAGTTGGTCTTGGGTAAAAATCGCCTGTTACGTAATATTTGTCTTTTCTTTTTACAAAGCTATGGCCATTAGCATCTATAGTACCCTCACCTGTAATAGAGCATTTATCTGCTTCAAAACCATAAATAAACACAAACGACGGCTTGCCTGTAACAGGGTTACCTATAAGTGCAGTTTTAGGGTCATTTATCATATTACAAGGACGGATATATCCATCAATATTGTCAGTAGCTTTAAGTCTCGCGCCTTTTTGTAAATGCAATTCAACATTCTTTTTCATTCTTATAGAGTCTGAAAAATACGTTTTACCACTCGTTAAAACAACTACGCCACCATTATTTTCTTCTGCCTTATCAATAGCACTTTGTATTGCTTTAACGTCATTCGTTTTGCCATCACCTAATGCACCATAATCTTCGGGGTAAAAATATTTCATTTTACTACTTCCTTCTTCTTTTTAGTTTTCTTATTACTCAAATCAAAACTCAAGTCTAAAAGCCATTCTAATTTTTCTTTTTCAACACTACCATCAAGTGCTACTGAAATCCAATGAGTTTTACTCATATGGTATGCAGGGAAAACACCTTTTTCGGTTGTTACGTTCATAAGTGGGTCACATTTTAAATTTACAATATCAATGTTTTCAGTAGAGTCAAAACCCAGCTTATCTTTGGTTATAATGATTGTAATTAGTCGAAACGCAGTTGCGTTTCGAAAAAGCCGATTTTATCGGCTTTTAACAAAATTGTTTTTCATAAACACAATTTTGTATTACAGTCATTGAAAGGAATATAGTCGAATTTTCAAAGAAAATTCGATTCCAAATATATGATTTGGTATCGAAACAGTGTAATTTTACACTGTTTCGACTAACTATAATCGTTATTGTCATAATAACAGCGAACCACTTTTTGTTATTACTATGTCTGAATACTGCAAACGACGGTGCGCTTTGCCAAGGGTATTCAGGCTCTTCGCCATATTTTTCTGTTATAAGCTGTTCTAATTTCTGTCTATCCATTTTATAACATTTCGCTCTCCATCTTCTTTGATACACATTTTCATTTTACCAAAAACTCTAAAAAAATCAACACTTTTCAAAACATAATAAAAACACCCCATAAGATTTAAACCTTATGGGGCGAAAAATTATAATTTTTTAATTCACGCTAAATTAAGCGTTGATGTTTGAATAGTACTTTTTGAGTACTTCAACAGCCTTCTGGCAGTTTGCTGCATATGAATCTTCTGAAATGTCATAATAACCATCGAAGTCTTCGCTTGGGCCAGCATTCTTATAGAATTCTGAACCGTCAGCATCTGTCATACCCATAGCAACGAATGAAGAAGCAGGAACTTCACCGCCCTGTGCAATATCGTTAACGATATATGAACGGTCGAAGAGAAGTGCGATAGCATTTCTGATTTCTTGTTGTGCTTTTTCTTTTTCTACGCCTGTAAGTTCGCTACCTGGAAGAAGGTCTTCGTTGATGTTCCAGCATACATAGTAAGTACCGATTTGACCAGCAACAACGAATTCATTTGCATAATCCTTTTTGAGAGTTGCAATTTCGTTTGTTGGAACGTCATCGATAAGAAGCCAAGAACCATTTTTGAAGTTTGAAAGCATGTTGTTAGCGTCATCTGAAAGGAACATTTTGATTTCTTCCATCTTAACGTCAGCAGCTGCAAAGTAGTTAGGGTTCTTCTTAAGTGTGATTACACTGTTGTGATCCCAAGAAGCCATTGTGTATGGACCATTGCAGATATAAGTAGAAGGATCTGTAGCCCAAGCTTCGTTATCATATGCTGAAGAGTGTACTGGATAGTATGTTGGGAAAGCAAGGAGCTCATTCCAGTAGTTTACAGCGTTTTCGATTGTAATTGTGATTGTGCCAGCAGCATCATCAGCAATTGCATTGAGTTTCTTTTCGCCTGTTGTATCTTCTTGCATTTCTGCATAACCGTCAACGATTTCGAACATGTAACCATAGTCAGCTGCAAGTTCTGTTGACGCTGCACGGTTCCAAGAATTAACGAAGTCTGAAGCTTTAACTTCATCACCGTTTGACCATTTCATGCCTGAACGGAGTTTATATGTGTAAGTAACTGTACCATCTTCGTTAACTACACCTTCTGGAAGTGCTTCAGCTGCATCTGGAGCAATAACAAGTTTACCTTCTGCATCCTGAGCCCATTTTGCAAGACCTGAGAAGAGGTGAGCAACTGTTGTTGCACCGTCAACTGCACTGTTGAGTGCTGGGTCAAGTGTTTGTGGTTCTGATGCAAGACATACTGAGATAGAATCTGTTTTACCAGCTACATCTGTACCCATAAAGTACTTGTAACCGAGTGGGTTTGAATAGAAACCGTTAACTGATTCATCAATCATATAAAGGTCTGTGTAGTAGTAAAGAGGAACGATACAGCCTGTTTCCATAAGCATATCTTCTGCAAGGTGCATCATTGCATAACGAGCTTCTGAGTCTGTACAAGCTTTGATTCTCTGAATGAGAACGTCATATGTTTCTGCCCATGTGCCATTTTCAACCTTATCTTCTAAGCCATAAGCTGTAAGGTCAAGGTTATACATTTTAAGGTCTTTATGAGCGCCTTTACCGAACTGAACGTCGTTGTTACCTGAACCTGAAGTCCACATATCAAGGAAGCTGATTGGGTCATTGTAGTCAGCGAGCCAACCGTTTCTTGCTACTGAGTATTCACCATTCTTACGTGTCTCAAGGAATGTGTTCCATTCTTGGTTCTGAAGATTCATTGTGATACCTGCTGTCTGAAGAGCACTCTGAAGGTATTCACCAATAGCCTTATGGCTATCACTTGTGTTGTAAAGGTATGTGAGTGTAGGAGCTTCAACTTGCTTAACGTCTTTGCCACCGTTTCCGCCGCAAGCAGCGAGAGAAAGTAACATAGTTAAAACAAGAATTACTGCGAGTAATTTTTTCATTGTTTTCTACCACCTTTTCTTACTTTTGTTTTTAAAATTTTATTTATATAAATACTTTAATGGATGCACGCCATAAAGCATAAATATACTGATGAATTGAGAAAAACAAATCAGCCGTTAATTTCTTCAACTCTGTGGCAAGCCACAAAATGACCTTTTGAAATCTCTCTGAATTCAGGAACTTCTTCAGCACATCTCTCACAAGCATATTCGCATCTTGTTCTGAAAGGACAGCCTGATGGAGCATTAAGTGGTGAAGGAATATCACCTGAAAGTGGAATACGGTTATTGAGTCTTGCAATCTTAGGGTCTGGCATTGGAACTGCTGACATAAGTGCTTTCGAATATGGGTGTAATGGTCTTTCATAGATTTCGTTAGCATCTGTAAGTTCAACCATTTTACCTAAGTACATAACCGCAATTCTGTTACTTATATGACGAACAACAAGAAGGTCGTGAGCAATAAAGAGATAGGTAAGTCCTAATTCCTCCTGCAATTCGCCAAACATATTAACAACCTGTGCCTGAATTGACACGTCAAGTGCAGAAACAGGCTCGTCACAAACGATAAACTCAGGGTTAACTGCAAGAGCACGTGCAATACCTATTCTCTGGCGTTGACCACCTGAAAATTCGTGAGCATAACGAGAAGCGTGTTCACTGTTAAGACCAACTCTTGACATAAGCTGAAGCACTCGTTCTCTGCGCTCTTCTTCAGTTTTATATAACTTATGAATATCTAAAGGCTCTGCAATAATATCAGAAACAGTCATTCTTGGGTTGAGTGAAGAATAAGGGTCCTGGAATACCATTGTACTCTTTTTACGATATTCGTTTATATCTGCTTTAGTTTTTAACGGCTTACCATCATAAATAATTTCACCAGAAGTTGGTTTATATAAGTGAAGAAGTGTTCTACCAACAGTAGTTTTACCACAACCAGATTCACCAACTAAACCTAATGTTTCACCTTTATTGATTGAGAATGAAACGTCATCAACAGCCTTTAATGGTTTTGAAGAAAACACACCTGTGCTAATATCAAAATACATTTTAAGGTTTTTGACCTCTATAAGTGGAGAGTTATTTTTATCACTCATCTTTTGCTACCTCCCCATCTTTTTTATCTTCAATTTCTATTGTGCCATCTTCAATGCCTTTTTTAACGTTCATCCAACAAGCAGCTGCATGGTCGTCATTAATGAGCATTCTCTCAGCATTCTGCTTAATACAGATTTTCATTGCCGCATCACATCTTGGCGCGAATGGACAACCCTTTGGCATATTGAGAAGGTCAATAGGTGTACCAGTAATTGGTTTTAACTTCTGACCGAATGTATTTGTTGTAGGAATAGAACGAAGAAGACCTTTTGTATATTCATGACGTGGGTTGTAGAAAATTTCGTCTGCTGTACCCTGTTCACAGATAGAACCAGCATACATAACGATAACTTCGTCACACATTTGTGCCACAACGCCAAGGTCGTGAGTAATCATAATAATAGCCATACCTAATTCCTTCTGTAAAGAAGTCATAAGGTCTAAAATCTGAGCCTGAATAGTAACGTCAAGCGCTGTTGTAGGCTCGTCAGCAATAAGAATGTCTGGCTCGCAAGCAAGAGCCATAGCAATAACAACTCTCTGTCGCATACCACCTGAAAGCTCATGTGGATATTGCTTCATTCTCTTTTCAGGCTCATTAATGTTTACAAGACGGAGCATCTCAACTGCTCTTTCTTTAGCCTGTTTTTTATTTCTACCAGTATGAAGCAAAATTGCTTCTGTTAACTGGTGACCGATTGTATGAGTCGGGTTAAGAGAAGTCATAGGGTCCTGGAAGATTATAGAAATCTTGTTACCTCTTACTTTTCTCATTTTCTTTTCGCCTGCGTTAACTAATTCTTCACCGTCAAGCTTTATAGAACCACCTACAATTTTACCTGTAGATGCTAAAATCTGCATTATGGAATATGCTGTAACCGATTTACCTGAGCCAGATTCACCAACAATACCGAGAACCTTACCCCTGTCTAACTGGAATGATATACCATTAACTGCTTTTACTTCGCCAGCATCTGTAAAAAATGATGTGCGAAGGTCATTCACTTCAAGCAATACCATTTTAAAAATCAGTACCTTTCAAAAAAATCTTAGTCATTGAGTTTTGGGTCGAAAGCATCTCTTAAGCCGTCACCTAAAAGGTTGAGTGATAAAACTATAAGAGAAATAACGATTGCCGGAATAATAAGTCTTGATGGATATGAGTTTATTCCGTTTAATGCATCAGATGCGAGAGAACCTAAAGATGGCATTGGAGCATTAACGCCAAGACCCAAGAATGAAAGATAGCTCTCTGTGAAAATAGCACTTGGAATCTGAAGTGCAGTTGAAATAATAATAACGCTGATACAGTTTGGCATAAGGTGTTTGAAAATAACCCATTTGCCACGAGCACCTGCAGCACGGGCTGCAAGAACGTATTCCTGTTCTCTTAATGAAAGAATCTGACCACGGATAAGACGTGACATAGAAACCCAATAAAGAACACCGAATACTATAAACAAGCTTATAATATTAGCACCAATCTGCTCAAGAACAGTGCCTTTTATAATCTCGTCGAGATTCGTCTGCTTTAAAGCAGAAGCAAGTAAAATTATAAGAAGCATGTCTGGTAAAGAGTATATGATATCAACTATTCTCATTATAACAAGGTCAACCTTGCCACCACAGTAACCCGCAATAGAACCGACAGTCATACCTATAATAAGAACAATAATACTTGCAAAGAAACCAACCGCAAGAGAAATTCTGGCGCCGTAAACAACACGAATGAAATAGTCACGACCTTGTGAGTCAGTACCGAAAATATGTGGGAATATTTTCTCACCTGCTTCCATTCTTTCGAGTTCAGTTGCACCGTATTCAAATGGTGCTAAGTTATTATAAGAAGCGTCAACTGGTTTACCTAACTGAACACCTAACATCTGGTCGTATGAATAAGGTATAAAAAGTGGAAGTAAAATACTACTGAGTACAACAAGCACAACAATAATAAGGCTAACAAGTGCCACTTTGTTTTTTACAAATCTTTTAACACCATCACGGAAGAAGGTTGTTGATGGTCGCATTTGCACCATATATGCTTTTTCTTCTTCAGTAGCTGGTAAAAATGCATCAACGTTAAGATGCATACTGAAAAGCTTTTTCATTGATAAATTCCTTTCTTATTGAGTTTCCTTTTAGCTTTATTCTATCACTCTAACTTAATACGTGGGTCAATAATCTTGTAGAGAATATCACTGATAAGGTTCATAACTACAATAAGAATAGCAAGAACAATAGTAGTACCCATAATAAGTGTATAGTCACGGTTAATAATACTGCTTACGAATGCTCTGCCTATACCAGGAACTGCGAAAATCTGCTCAACAACAAGTGAACCTGTAACAATGTAAGCAAGCATTGGTCCAAAATATGTTACAACTGGAATAAGTGCATTTTTAAGAGCGTGACCAAAAATAATTTTTGTTCCTGAAACGCCCTTTGCTTTAGCAGTACGGATATAATCCTGACCTAAAACGTCAAGCATTGAAGACCTTGTAAGTCTTGTAATATTTGCCATTGGTGACAATGAAAGTGTTATAATTGGCAACACAAGACCACCAGCCTCAGAGCCGTTAGCAGGGAACAACGCCAACTGAACTGTGAAGAAGAGTAACAAGAAAGTACCCATAATGAATGATGGCATTGAAACGAATGCTGTCGTCATAACCATTATAACTCTATCTATAAACTTATTTCTTCTGAGTGCTGCAACTGAGCCTAAAACTGTACCACTAATAAGTGCTATAACTGCTGCAACTGCACCGAGCTTTGCAGATGTTTTCATACCATCAGCAATAATATCAATAACGTCACGGCCTCTTTGTTTAATTGACGGACCGAAATCAAAGCCTGTTATAATATCCTTAAGATATGTGATATATTGCTCGAACAATGGTTTATCAAGACCATATTTTGCTTCGAGTGCCGCTTTAGCTGCTTCTGAAATAGCCTTTTCACCAAGGAATGGGCCGCCAGGAACGGCGTGCATTACAAAGAATGTAATTGTAATAACAATTAACACAGTCAAAAGCGATAAGCCTATTCTTTTTAATATGTACCATAAAGTTTTCGTGTTCATTTTTTTACCTTGACTTTCTCTTTGGATTTACTTCTCTATACTAAAAAAACACTTCCGCATTTTTAGATATATTGCTTATAATACCATAAAATCAAATATATTGCAAGAAAAATTTTAGTGCTTTATCATAATAAATTAAGGAAATAGGAATTAGGAAT
>JAZNUL010000112.1:0-8960 GCA_045592285.1 Acutalibacteraceae bacterium | reverse complement strand
AGGTGGTGAGGTCACTTGCCAAAAGGATGCCGTTATTAACCTTTTACATCAGTTAAAAGAAAATGGCATCCACACTTGCATTGAAACCAACGCATCATTAAAAAACTGTAAAGATATTTTCGGAACAGTTGATTATATGATTGCAGATTTCAAATCTCCCAATAAAGAAATTTTAAAATCTGTTACTGGTGCAGATATTGAAATAATTAAAGAAAATCTTTTAAAAAGAGCGTTATCTCAAAAATATTTACTCATAAGAATTCCACTTATCAACACCTTTAACACAGGCGAAGAAAACGCACGTGAATTCGCTTCGTTTTTCAAAGAACTGCACGATAAAAGTGGCAGTAATGAAATATATATTGAAATTCTTACTTACCACGAATATGGTAAAGACAAATATAAAAAAGAAAATTTAGAATACAACTTTTCTGATGGGTTTGTTACTCAAAATCAAGTTGATATTTTAAAAACCGAATTAGAGAAGAACAATTTAAAAATTATAAAAACATAAGGTGATGTATTATGTACGAATTTAATGCAAAAAAATTGACCAAGATGGCAAATGATTTATTCAAAGAAGAAAGGGCCATTGATAATCTTACTGGTTGGTTTATCATTAAAGAAACAGAAAGCAAGTTTGAAGAAGAATACAAAGCTTTTTCACCTATGAAAAAGGCTGCTTTAAAATTTAAAGAAGCGGTTAAAGTATTACCTCTTTCAATAAGTGATAACGCTATTTTTGCAGGTACTCAGCGTGATGCCTTTGCAAGAAGCTACGCACTCATTAACCCTACTTTTAAAGTTGAAACTTTTGCTGGTTACTGCGACCCCACTGCAGTTTACGATGATATTACTGTGACAGAAGAATTCACAAAAGAAAGAATTGAAGCTTTAAGAGAAATTGACAAAAACACTCCTTATGTTAAAGAACTCACAGAAGTTTACGCCTCTTGTGAAAACTTAACTGGTGAAGTTGCATTTTTCATTGAGCAGGTTACTGGTCACTTAATTCCGGATATGAGAGTGGCTTTAAAATTCGGTGTAAAAAAACTCATAGCAGATATTGATGAAAAATTATCTTCTTGCAGTGACGATAAAAAAGAAAACTATGAAGCGATGAAAATATCTTTAGAGGCACTCATTTTACTTACAGAAAGATATAAAAGCATCGCCGAAGAAAAACTTAAGAGTGCAGATGGTGAACGTAAAGAACAATTAAAGCTTATGGTTAACACATTAAATAAAGTTCCATTTGAACCAGCAACAAATCTTTATGAAGCAATTCAGAGTTACATTCTTTTATGGCAGACAATGTGCTTAGAGCAAGCACCAAACCCATTCGCATTCTCAGTTGGTAATGCAGACAGAATTTTTGAACCTTACAGAAAAATGAGTAACACTGACAGAGATACAACTGCAGCTCTTCTTAAGCATTTTCTCGTATTCTTCAACGTTGGTGACAGAAGCTGGGCAATTTCACAAAACTTAATTGTAAGCGGTCGTGATGAAAATGGTAACGATTTAACAAATGACACTACTTATGCACTTTTAGATGCTTATTACGATATGAATTTACCACAGCCAATTCTCTCTGTTAAATTACATAAAAACACACCAGACAAGTTATACGAAGAATTAGGCAGATTTTTATTCACACCTGGTTGCCTTACACCATCACTCTTTAATGATGATTCTCTTTACGATGTTTTGTCAGAAGCTGGTGTTGATATTGATGACATTAAAGATACATCAATTGCTGGTTGTCAGGAACCACTCATTATGGGTAAAGACAACGCTAACACAACTAACAGTTGGTTTAACTTAGGTAAAATTTTAGAACTCACGTTAAATGATGGTTACTCAACTGTTACAGGTAAAAAAATCTGTGATTTACCATCTGATAACACAGATGCATTAACACTTTTAAAAACAGTCCGTGAAAGATTTTATAAAAATGCAGAATATTTCTGTGACGAAATGATTAAATCTGCAAATGGTGCTTCAAGGGCAATTTCTCATTTACCAGTTCCATTCTTAAGCACAGTTATGGGTGGCATTGAAACTGGCTACGATGTAAGAGATATTGAAAATCAAGGTACAAAATATAACGGCAGTGGTTGCCTTATTCACGGCACAAGCGTTGTTGCAGACTCATTCACAGCTATTGATAAATTGTTAAATGAACGTCCACAAGATGCAGAACGTCTTTTAAATGCCTTAAAAAATAATTTCCAAGGTGACGAAGAATTAAGAGAGTTCTTACTCTCAGCACCAAAATTTGGTAACAACAATGAAACTGCGGATAATGAAGCGGTTGAAATAACCAATAAAATTGCCGATATGGTTAAAGCCAAAAAGAATTACTTAGGCAACAACTTCAGACCTGACTTTTCTACACCATCAACACACTTGCTTTATGGTTACTGGGTTGGTGCTTTGCCTTGTGGTAGAAAATCAAGAGATATGTTAAACTATGGCGTTGACCCTCTTTACGGCGAAGCACAAAATGGTTTAGGCTTCAGAACTCTTTCATTAATGAAATTACCATTCATAAAAATGTGTGGTGGTTATGCCTCTCACTTTGGTATTGACCCTAAATATTTCACAACTGACACTTATGAAAGTAAGGGTATTGAATTCAAAAACAAGGTTATGAAGCCACTTTTCTTCAACGAATTAAACAAAAATGTTGCACCATTCTACTTATATGTAAATGTTACAACCGCTGAAATTTTAAGAAAGGTTTTAGCAGAACCAAAAAAATATGCACCAAGTGGTGTTTATATTATGAGAATTCATGGTACTTTTGTTAACTTCCTTGATTTATCCCCTGCTATTCAGCAAGATATTATTACAAGGCTTGACCCACAATCTACAACAATTTGTTAGGATGATATTATTTTATGAGCATTTTAGGTATTGATATAGGAACAACAACTATTACAGCACTGCTTTTAAGTGAAAATCGTGGCAGACTTATAGATAAAGTTACGTTAAAAAACGATTCTTTTATAAGTGGTGACTTACACTTTGCACGACTTCAGGACCCCGAGGTTATTCTTGATATTGTTATTGAAGCAGTAACTAAAATAACGGATGGCAGTGATGTTTCTGCAATAGGTGTTACAGGGCAGATGCACGGTATTCTTTACCTTGACGAGAACAACGCCCCTGCTTCACCGCTTTTCACCTGGCAGGATTTACGTGGCAACGAAAAATTTGAAGGCGGTTTGACTTACGCTGAGTATCTTACAGAAAACACTGGCTATAAAGCTGCTACCGGATTTGGTCTTACTACTCATTTTTATAATTTAAAGAACAGACTTGTTCCAAAAAGAGCAAGAAAAATTTCTACAATTCACGATTACATCGTTTCACATTTAACAGACTCTGCTCCTGTTACCCACTCAAGCGATGCAGCAAGTCTTGGTTTTTACGATTTAAGACATCATCAATTTGATAACGTTGCTCTTTTAGAAGCTGGTATTGACCCTGAGATTTTACCCAAAGTAATAAAAAACACAAGAATTGCAGGTACTACAAAATGTGAGTTTTTACCAGATGGAATTCCTGTCTCTGTTGCTATTGGTGATAATCAGGCAAGCTTTATCGGCTCAATGATTAACCCAGATAAATCAATTCTTGTCAACGTTGGTACTGGTAGCCAGATTTCATTTATTACAACATCATTAAAAGCAACTGAATCAGGCGAAACAAGACCATTAACTGATGACGAATATATTTTTGTCTGCTCTTCACTTTGTGGTGGCAGATCTTACCAGATTCTTAAAAATTTCTTTGTTTCGTGTATGGACTTTTTAGGTGGAACAGAAGACGATATTTATAAGAAAATGGATGAGCTTTCAGAGGAAATTGATAATTTAAAAGACCCTCTTAAAATTAACTGTGAATTTGCAGGAACAAGATCACACCCAGAAAAGCGTGGTTCTATTAAAAATATTTCAACTGAAAACTTCACACCAACTCATTTAATCTGCGGATTTCTCACAGGTGTCGCAGATGAACTTAAAATGTTATATGAGGAATCAAAATCTCATATCTCCTTCAACCCAAGAATACTTATAGGTTCTGGTAATGGTTTAAGGAAAAGCGAAGTATGGCGAAATATTTTCGCTAACGAATTTGATTTGGATTTAGTGTTACCAAAGCATTCTGAAGAAGCTGCAGTAGGCGCATGTATTTTTGCTGCTACTGCTAATGGTAAATACCGAAACATAAGAGAAGCACAAAAAACGCTTTTAGGAGGACACAATGAATTTTAAAGATTATGCTAAAAAACCGATATTTTTTGAAAAAAACCGAGTTTTCAGAGTTTATTTAGGTGGCAAACTTTTTTCTGATTTTTTCGGTGATAATAGTCAAGACTCATTTTATCCTGAAGAATGGATTTGTTCTTCCACAAAAGCTTTAAACGAAGGTAGCACAGACGAATTTGAGGGTGTTTCTAAAATAAAGGGTACCGACATTTATTTTAGTGAGCTTATTGAAGCTGAAAAAGAGTTAATGTTAGGCAACAGAGATGGGCTTGACGTACTTGTAAAAGCACTCGACTCTGCAATACGTTTGCCTGTTCAGGCTCATCCTGATAAAGAATTCTCAAGAAAACATTTTAATTCAGAATTCGGTAAAGCAGAAGCGTGGCTTGTTTTAGCTACAAGACCAGATGCTCATATTTTCTTTGGTTTTAAAGATGATATTACTAAAGAAGATTTGGAAAAAGCAGTGAATGACAGTGAACACGATAAAGATGCTATGGAAAGACTTGTAAATAAATTCCCTGTTAAACCAGGTGACGTTTACTTTATTCCGGCAAAAGCTATTCACGCTATCGGCAAAGGCTGTCTTATCTTAGAAATTCAGGAGCCAACTGATTTTACTATTCAACCTGAAAGACTTTGTGGCGATTACAGATTATCTGACAAGCAGATGTATCTTGATTTAGACAAAAAAACAGCTCTTAGCGTTTTCGACTACTCATATAACAAAGAGCGTGTATTAAACGAATGTCGAAAAACACCAACTGTTATTTCAGAGGCAAATGGATGTGTAAAAACTTCAATTATAAGTAAAGAAGATACCCCTTGTTTTTCTCTTGAACGCTATGAAATAAATAATGGCAGAACCGAAAAGCTTTCTGCACCAGTTATTTATGTTGTTACAGAGGGTAACGGAGTTCTTACGGATGGTACTGACCACACAGAAATAAAAAAAGGCGATTATTTCTTTATGCCGTATTCCTGTAATAAAAAGTATTTTGTTGAATCAGATAGTAATTTAACTTTAGCAGCTTGTATTCCACCTGAAAAGGAGTAACTATGGAGTATGGATAAAGAAAATTTAAACTTAAACTCAATTGACCCGAATGATTTTTATTCACTTGCAAAATATTATGAATTGAATAAAGATTATAATAACGCTCTCGAATATTACAAAAAATATTTTTTTGAAAACCCTTCAATAGAAGGAGAAAATAAAATTCTTTTAAAAATCATTTTATTAAAAAATAGTTTCACGTACTCTGAAGAAATAAAAAATTTGCTTTTAAATAGTTACGGTGAATATGACCTTGGACTTCGCAATGACCGAATTTATGAAAATATCGCTGAATATTTAATTTTTGATAATGAAAATAATATTGCAAAATCCGAAGAAAAAAAGAAAGATTTAAAAGCATTATTAAAATATGGTCAATTACCATTGCTTGATCTGATCATCAGAAAAGACAGTGTTTTCAACGCCTTAGACGTACCAAATGAAGTTGTAGAGTTTATAGAAAAATTATAAAAAATAAAACTGCAATTATTTTATTTAATTGCAGTTTTATTTTTTTGAATATTATTTTGATTTTTTTATTGTTAAATTGCTTCTTTATTTATTTCGAGTTTAGTTCTGTTTTTTCTCTTTTTTATTTTTGGTTTTCCTCTCTTATTATTTCCGATTTTAAGTTTTGTTTTTTGTATTTTATTTAATCTATATTCAATTTATTTTTGTTTTCAAAAAACAAAAAACATTTTGAAAAATAATTAAAATATAAAATCCAAAAGTTTAAAAATGATAAATTTCAAAAACAAAAAACAAAACTCAAAACTAAAATGCAAAAGTAAAAATAAAAAGCGAAATTAAAAACCAGAAAATAAAAAAAGCAAAATCCAGTAGCAAAAATCAAAGAGTAAAAAAATAATAAAAACAAAAATATTTACAATAAATAATAAAAAAATAAAACTTCGTTTTTTATTTATCCGAAGTTTTATTTTTATTTATATTTTTAATTTTATAAATTTTTAAGTCTTTCTGTCGCTTGTTTGTAGCCCTGGCGTTGCGCTAACTGGTAGTATTCCTTAGCTTTAGCGGTATTTCCGGTCACTTCGTAAAACACGCCTAAATTATATGATGCTTTAAAAGTACCGCAACCAACTACGCCTTCATAATATTTATTTTCACCAATTTCTAAACATTTTAAAAATGATTTTTCAATTTCAAAAAAATATTCCATATATTTTTCTACATTTGCTAAAACTGTCTGCATATAATAAACGCCACAGGCAAAATAAAAATCAGGCTCCGAATTAAATTTATTTTTTTCTTTTTCTATTAATTCTAATCCATCGTCATATTTTTTTAATTCTAATAAATTATATAAATATGAAACAATTCCAACCTTACGATAATTAGCGGTAACATTTTTTGAATTTTCATAAAATTCTTTAAAATATTCATCTGCCTCTTCATATCTTTTTAAAACCCATAATGTTTTAGAAATCTGATAAAGTGTATAAGGATTTTTAGAATCTTCTTTATATTGTTCTAATAATATTTCTAAATTTCTTTCGCCTTTACCATCCTGAAGATATCCATCGTGGTCAAAAACCAACGGTAACTGAATCCCTTTAAACTGCGAATCAACCTGTTCGTGAATTGCACCACGATAATTAACGCCTTTAGGCATAATTCTTGGTATAAAGGTTTTGCTTTTGCTTATAGTGCCATCTTCTTCTTTATAGTAATCTATTCGCTCAACGTAACCTATCGCTTCATTTGAGTCTAAAAACTTCTCCATATCTTTTCTCTTACCACTGATTAAATATTCATCCGCATCAAGAACTAAATTCCAATCACATTCCGATTGTTCTAATGAGAAATTTCGTGCCTTAGAAAAATCGTTAACCCAATCGAAGTGCGAAATATGAGCACCGAATTTTTTTGCAATTTCTATTGTTTTATCAGTAGAGCCTGTATCTGTTATGTAAATTTCATCAACAAGGTTTCTGACAGCTTTTAAGCACTTTTCGAGTGAGCGCTCTTCATTTTTGACTATCATAACCAAAGCTAATTTCTTTTTGTCTGCCATAAAAATCTCCTTGTCGCTTATTTTCGACTATTTAAATATCTTGAAGCCTTTAAAATCAACGTTTGTGTTTTTGAGTCCTTTATGAGACCTTTCATCACCATTTCTTCAGCTTCACTAAGTGGCATTTCGATTACATTGATAAATTCATCTTCATCTAAATCCTGTTCCCCAGAAACTAAATCAGTTGCTAAGTATAAATGAATAATTTCGTCGATAAGTGCTGGTGTTGTATACATTTCGCCTAAATAGATAATATTGTTTGCACTAAGACCTGTTTCCTCACGAAGCTCACGCTTTGCTGCATCTAATGGTAATTCACCTTTATCCAACTTACCAGCTGGCGCTTCTAAAGTAACTTTATTAAAGGCGTATCTGAACTGGTTAACAAATATAACATTACCATCCTCTTTAATTGGCAATACACAAACCGCACCAGGATGTCTTATTACTTCTCTTACACCTTTTTTGCCATTAGGTAATAATATTTCATCACGATACAAGTGAATTGCAACACCATCAAATATTTCTTCTGAAGAAAGCTTTTTTTCTGTTAATTCCATATAAGCACAACCTTTTTATTATATAAATTTATTTTAACATATAATAATTTAACTTGCAACAATTATAAAGACATTATATAATAAAAGATGAAACGGGGTGTTTTCAATGTATTTATATATAATAAGACACGGTGAAACCTATGGAAATTTAAATGGTGACGGTTTTACTGAAACAGATTTGACCGACAAAGGCTTAAAACAAGCATTCCTCTTAGGAGAACGCTTTAAAGACGAAAAAATAGACGCTATTTATACAAGCACGTTGATAAGAGCTGTAAGAACTGGTGGCGAAATCTATAAATACCATAAAAACGCTAAATTTAACATTTTTACGACATTAATGGAAAAAGGTACTGATAAAGATTACACTGGACTTCCCGACGATGTTTTACAGAATATTATCCCCGACGCTGTAATACGTGACAGAACACCCTTAGGTGAAGAAACTCAAGAAAAAGCACTCGAAAGAGCAAAAAAAGTTATAAACACAATTCTCACTGAAAACGAAGATAACAGTAATGTTGTTATTGTTGCTCACGGAATGTTTAATACATATTTAATTTTAGCTGCCACAGGGTTAGGATTAATACCAGACTTCAATTTCTCACAGGAGAACACAGGCGTTACTCTTATCAGGTATTTATATGAAAACGGCGTAAAAAAAACAAAATTAACTTACGTGAATGACTGTACACATTTAATTAAGTGCCATCCTAATTCCTAATTCCTAATTCCTAATTCCTAATTCCTAATTCCTAATTCCTAATTCCTATTTCCTATTTCCTAATTCCTATTTCCTATTTTCTAATTCCTATTTTCTAATTCCTATTTCCTAATTCCTATTTCCTAATTCCTATTTCCTAATTTCTATTTCCTAATTCCTATTTCCTATTTCCTATTTCCTATTTCCTATTTCCTATTTCCTATTTCCTATTTCCTATTTCCTAAATAAAAAAGGCTTCGCATAGGCGAAGTCTTTTTTATTATATAAGTCGGTAAAACTGTAAGCCGGGTTTTGTCGTTTAAGG
>JAZNUL010000111.1:0-20890 GCA_045592285.1 Acutalibacteraceae bacterium | reverse complement strand
GATTGAAATTACGCCTACTGGAATGTAGCCTAATGGTGTGAATGTCATAACGACTGTCAATGCCATAAAGAATGCGCAAATCACAAGACGATTAAGTTTTTTCTTTTTGTTCATAAAAATTTCTCCTTTGCTACTGTTCTCCTAAGAGATACAATGCATTTTAAATTTTGTTTTATGACCTGTTTTTCTTATATATAACTAAAAGACCTTCTAAAATAAGGTTCTTGTTATAAACAATTTCTCTTTCACAACAGTTAACTATTTCTTTAGAAAGACCGCCTGTTGCAATAGTTGTTTTGATTTTTTTGCCGAGTTCTTTCTCAAGGCGTGAAGCCATACCATCAAGCATAGCAGCGTTACCTAAAACTGTGCCTGATTTAATGCACTCAATAGTATTTGTGCCTATTGCTTTTTCTGGTGCACATAAATCAATAGCTGGTAATTGTGATGTTCTTAAAGATAATGCATCTAAAGAAATGCCAATACCAGGAGCTATTGTGCAACCTAAAAATACGTTGCCTTCATCTATAACAGAAATTTTTGTTGCAGTACCTAAATCCATAACAAGACAGGGTAATTCGTACTGTGAAATAGCGCCAACAGCACCAGCAACTAAATCTGCACCAACTTCTTTTGGATTGTCGGTAGCAATTTTAAGACCATTTTTTATTCCTGCTGCAACAACAAGTGGCTCTACCTTTGCAACTTTTTTTATTGCATCTTTAAAAGCACGGGTAAGCTCAGGAACAACAGAACTGATAACAGCACCCTCGAAGTTACCATTTATGTTTTCTAAATTGAAAACAGCGTTAAGCTCAATAGCATATTGTTCACTTGTTCTATGCCTCTGAGTTGCGAGTCTTGAAACGAAAATTAATTCATCGTTTTTATATATACCAAGTGTTATATTTGTGTTACCAATATCAGCAACTAATACCAAAAGAAACACCACCTTGTCAGTTTTTTATAATTATACACCCGAAAAAGTAAATTATCAAGCGAATTCAGGTGGGAAAATCATAAAAAATTTATTGAATTTGAAATAAAATACTTTAAATTTATTGTGCAATATGTTATAATATATCAAACTTTTGTAAGGAGTTGTGAAAAATGGCAGATATTCAGACTAATGTTGAAACTGCTTTGAAAAAAGATATGGAAAATAAATTAAAAAAGGAGCTGCAAAAAGAAATGAAAAAAGGTTCAAGCTTTGTTAAAGAATTTAAAGAGTTTATATCTCGTGGTAACGTTATTGACCTTGCAGTCGGTGTTATTATAGGTAGTTCGTTCACCGCTATTGTAAATTCACTTGTTAACAATATTGTTACACCACTTATTACATTAATTACAGGCAAGGTTTCTGTAAAAGAACTTTTTATTGCGCTTGATGGTAACAGTTATGAGTCTCTTGAGGCTGCAACAGAAGCAGGGGCTGCCACATTAGGTTATGGTCTTTTTCTTCAGGCTATTATAGATTTCATAATTATTGCATTCGTTATTTTCCTTATGGTAAAGGGTATTAATAGAATTCGTGATATTGGTAAAAAAGAAGAGGCACCAGTAGAAGAAGTACCTACAACAAAGGTTTGCCCATTCTGTAAGAGTGAAATTAATATTGAAGCAACACGTTGCCCTAATTGTACATCTGAAATTGAGGTAAATGCAGAATGAGTAAATTAAGATATTTTATAGCATTGTGGGCGTCAAAGTCTGCATATATCCTTTTAAAGCTTTTAAAAAGAAATGCAACAATGTTTCCGGGGTATTTAGCACTTAAAATCTGCCCTGATTATTTAGCACAAACTAAGAAAAGTCCTAACGTGCTTTGTGTTACAGGTACAAACGGCAAAACTACAACAACAAATATGGTTGCCGATATTCTTTCTGAAAGTGGCTACAAGGTAGTTTCGAACAGATATGGTTCAAATATAAACACAGGTGTTGCAACTGCTTTGACACATAGCGTAAATGTATTTGGTAAACCTAAAATTGACGTGTTGGCATTAGAGGTTGACGAGCGTTTTTCAAGACTTATTTTGCCATTTATCAAGCCAGATTATCTTGTTGTTACAAACCTTTTCAGAGATTCAATAAAGCGTAACGCTCACCCTGAATATATTTTCAGTATTTTAGACACTTACGTGCCAAAAACTACAAAGCTTATTCTTAACGCTGATTGTTTACAATCTTCACAGCTTTTAAAGGATAACGAGAGAGTATATTTCTCAATTGACAGACTCCCGACAGACGTTACTGAATGTGTTAATTTAATTAACGACTTTTCATTCTGCCCTAAATGTAATGAAAAATTGAAGTTTAACTTCCTCAGATATCATCATATAGGTAATGCTTATTGTCCTAATTGTGATTTCAAATCTTACGATGCTAAATATCATCTTACAAACATTGATTATGAAAATCAGTCAATAACAGTAAGTATAGATGGTAAAGAAGATACTTACCCAATGGTTAACCGTGCTCTTTACAATATTTACAACGAACTTGCAGCAATTTCTTTAATGAATGAGTTTAACGTTGATACTGAAAAGGTTAAAGATTATCTTCGAAAAATCAGCGTTACACAAACTCGCTATAAAGAGGGTAAGGTTGGTAACACGTCTATTATACGTACTATGGCTAAAGGTCAGAACTCAGTTTCTTGCTCAAGAACTCTTGATTTTGTTGGTCACGAAGAAGGCGAAAAATCAGTGTTTATTATGATTGATGACCTTTTTGAAAGAAAAGACTCTTCAGAGTTTATCGGCTGGATTTATGATGCTGACTTTGAATTTTTGAATACACCTGAAATGAAGCAGGTTATTTTAGCAGGTCCAAGATGCTTTGACTATAAATTGAGACTTTTAATTGCAGGACTCCCAGAAGGAAAAATTCTTTGTGAAGAAGATGAGTTTAAGGCAATAAAGTTAATTGATAAAAACGTTTCAAAATTCTACCTTCTTCACGATACATCAACTTATGATTTAGCGTGTGAAGTAGAAGAAAAAATTATAGAAGACTTTAAAGCGTTCAATGAGAATGGGGGTAAACAATAATGAAAATAGAAGTTCTTTACCCTGAAGTTTGTTGCCTTTTTGGTGACAAAGCAAATATGCGCTATTTTAAAATGTGTTTGCCGGATGCTGAATTTATTGAAACTCCTATAAAAGAACAACCAAAATTTCTTACTGAAGACGTTGATATGGTTTATATCGGCTCTTGCAGTGAATCAAATCAAGAAAGAATTCTTTCACGCTTAAAGGGTTACGAAGAAAGAATTAAAACTCTTATTGATAAAGGCGTTGTATTTTTAACTACCGGTAATGCATTTGAGATTTTTGGTAAATATATTGAAAATACAGATGGTACAAAAATTGACGCTCTTAACATCTTCTCATTTAATTCAGTAAGAACTATTCCTAAGAGAAACAATTCACTTTTTGTTGGTAAATATGAAAATATTGATATTGTTGGTTATACAAGCAGATTTTCACATACTTACAATATAGATAAAAACGACGAGTTTATCTCAGTGAAAAAAGGTTTTGGCGCTTCTGCTGACAGTAAAAACGAAGGTGTTAAAAGAAATAATTTCTTTGGAACATATCTTTTAGGACCTTTCTTAATTCAAAACCCACTTTTCACAAAAGAGCTTATGAAAAAATTGGGTGTAGAAAACCCTGAGCTTCCTTATGAAGCAGATATTATGAAGGCTTACGAAGTAAGACTTGTAGAGCTTAATAAAGATATTGTGTTTGATTAAAAATAAAGGGGAGAATAATAATGAAAAGAACAAAAAGATTTATAATGATGATTCTTACAGTGATTATGCTTTTTAGTGTAGTTGCTATATGTGCTCAAGCCGCATCACTTGATTATACAAATGATAATTATGGTTCTATGGTGCCAACAGATGCTAAATTTACAAAGAGTATTTCTACAGTAAAGCTTTATGGAGATTATGATTATATCAATTTTTTAATCGAATCAAAATCCAATGATGTATATTTCTTTTATGAAATTTACTCTGATAAAGATATGACTGACCTTGTCGGTGGTGGCTCTACTTATTGTGCTGATTCGGGCTCATATGTCTTTTCACCAGCAATTAAATTAAAGGGTAATTTTAAATCAGATAAAACCTATTATTGTGTTTCATATGCCGCAACAATAGATGATGCTGAGAATGTTAAGGTTTCAGAAAAATCAGTAAAAACTTTTAAACTCAAAGTAACACTTAAGCCTAAATTTAAGCAAAAAGTAGTTATTTTAAAGAGTGTAAAAAACACTGCGGATGGTCCGACAATCAGTTGGAAGAAGCTTTCAAGCGGTACAAAAAAATACGTTGTGTATCGTAAAGGTATAACTGATGCAAAATGGAAGAAAATTGCAACTGTGAAAGGTGATACTTATTCTTATACGGATAAATCAATAAAAGATAAGAATGTTACCTATATGTATACAGTAAAGGGTTGCGACAAAAACGGAACTAAAACAAGATGTCAATATAATGGTCTTTTGGCGCTTTATGCTAAAGCACCAAAGGTTACTGCCGTTAATGTTACAACAGATAATAAAATAGAAATTAAATGGAAGAGTTCTTCTCCTACTGCTACGTATAGAATATACAGAAGTGAAAATAATGGTAAATATAAGCTTGTAGCAAAAAATATAACTGGTACAACTTATTATGATGACACTGCAAAAAATAGTGGTAGCCGTTATAAATATGCAGTTAAAGCGGCTATTCCTACTGAGTATGGTACAGCAGTAAGCTCATATAAGGCTACTAAAAACAGAACTTTCTTAGCAGCTCCTGAACTTAATCCTGTTGCTGTAACTGATAACGGACTTAGTATTAGTTGGAGTTCTGTAAATGGTGCTACGGGTTATACAGTTTACAGAAAAACTTTAGATGAAAAGGCTGAGTTCACAGAGTTAGCGAAGGTTGATGCAAATACACTTGCATTTACCGACATAACTGCAAATGCCGAAAGTGCATTTAGTTACACTGTACGTGCAACTACCGAAAAAGTGAATGGTAGTTATAATAGTAAGGGCGCTGAATATTTTGTTCTTGGTAAGCCTGTAATTACCAAAGTAGAAATTTGGCTTGGTGAAGGTTACCAGAAAATCTCTTGGACTGGTGATAGTAGGACTACAAAATACAATGTTTATGTAAAAGGGAATAATGACTGGGAGTTGTTAGGTTCAACTGTTTTCAATGAATTCCAGACATACGATACTGGTAAAGAACTTTTTGGTAAGTTGGAATTTTGTGTGGAAGCGGTTCGAGGGGATTTAATGAGCACAAGTGACTCTTATGAATTTGAATCATATCCTAATGTTAATATAACAGCTAAAGAGAATCTTGTTGCAGGAAATCGTTTACAATGGGAAGTAAACAAATTAGCAGAAAAATACAATGTTTACAGAGCTACTGTTGATAAAGAAACAGGTGAAAAGACTCAATATGAACTTATAATAACACTAAATGCATCAGGTGATAAAAAGTATTTAGAAGTGCTTGATGAAACTGCAATTGATGGTGTGAATTATGTTTATAAAATCAATGCGTTTTATTATGGTGAGGAACACGAAAGCGCTACAGAAATGAATATTTACAGAACTGCTCCAAATGTATCTTTACCAAATGAAAAGGTTGAATTGGAATCATATAGTAGTTATGAGTATCGTGATGTTAATAATTACATTTGGATAGCAACGAAGGAAGATGAGGTTATTCCTCGTGTATATTATTTCTATGATTATCAAACACGAAATTGGGTTAATGTTTTTTCACATTACGCAAATGGAAACTCAGAGCAGATAGCAGAAAGTCAGTTAAGAGATGCTGGTGTTTATCCTGATGCAAATGGCGAATATAAAATGGCAGTTGTGTATTTAACAGGTAATAATGGTGTTTATACAGAAACAACATCTATAGACAGAAATGTAATAACTATTAAATTTCCTGATAAGTATGTAGAAGAAATTTCAGCTGAATTGGAATCCAAACAAATTAAATTGAGTTGGAAAAATGTTGAAGGTGCCAAAAAATATATAGTTACCTATACTGATGCTTCATATAAAGAAAATTCGATAGAGGTAGAAAGAAGTGCATCAGCAACAACTTATTGTTATTTACCTTCGAATTTAGAAAAAGGTTGTACCTACGATGTTAAACTTGCGACAATTTATGAGGATGGTTCAAAAAGTTATTTGAGTGGCAAAAAGGTTAATTTGCATGGTATCCCGAAATTGACTCATGTAAATAAGGTTGTTTCAAAGGTTGATGGCTCAAATTTAGTTTATGTGCATCTTGAAGAGGCCATCTTTTACAGTGATACTGCTATTTTATACAGAAAAGCCCCTGGTTCTACAAACTGGGAAGTAGTAAAATCCCTTGGCGATTTTCATTCTTACTCAACAAAATACGGTTACGCTTATCAAGATGAAACAGCTAATGGTTTAATTGCATACACCTATACTGTAAGATATAAAGAGGATGAATCAAAAGTAGGTCCAGAAACAGATATTGGTAGTTGGTATGACGAGAAAGGTGTAACATTAAAGGTTTAAAATAACCAAAAATTACAAAAACACACCCAAAAGTTACATTTTGAGCAAATTTAATATTAAAAAGAATAAAATACAGATGAAGGTAAAACTTCATCTGTATTTTTATTTTGTGGGTGATATTATGAAAAATTTAAAAGAAAAGTGGAAGTTAGAATCAGTAGTAAAAAAGGTTTGTTTAGTTACAACTATATACTATTCCGCTATAATCGCTCTTGCTGGAGTAATCTATCTTTCAATGTTTTTCTTTTCATTCGGCGGAGTCGGGGATGTTTTGTTTTCAATTATATGCTGGATGCACATCTTCTTTTATTGGACTAAGGTGCTTTACGTTCCGCCTATAATTATAACAATGTTTTTATTATCAGTTGCCTTTACAGAGTTAGTAAAAAGAAAAAATCCAAGAGTATTTGTTCATCCGTTGGTACTTTCTTCAATTGCATCATCTGTTGTAGGTACAGTGGTTATCACAAATCTGATAGAAAGAGCGTTTTAAATATAAATTTGTAAGTGCTTGTGTTATTGAGGAGTGTTATTATGAAATTTTTACAAAATGAAAAATGGAAATTAGAAAAAACAACAACGTGGGTCTGTCTTATTACAACTATATATTATGGTGTTACAATTGCTTCTTGGGGTCTAATATATTTCATTGGTTTTCTTGTTGTTTCTTTTATGCCCGATGAAATTATTGATTCGTTTGGGACTTTTGCAGACAGTTATATAGATGTTTTTGGTGATATTTTTATTCTTGTAAATTTTTTGCTGTATGCTACCAAAATAGTTTATGTGTTGCCAGTAATCATAACAATATATTTATTATCCGTTGTTTTCAGTGAACGGGCAAAAAGAAAAAATTCGAGAGTATTTGTTCATCCGTTGGTACTTTCTTCAATTGTGACATCTTTTGTCGGGACTTTTGTTATTGTCTATATTTTTGAAAATTCGTTTTAATAAGCGTTTGTATTAGTGAGGGGTGTTATTATGAAAAAGGAAAATTGGAAGTTAGAGCCATTAGTGAAAAAATTTTGTTTAGCTACAACTATATTTTACGGAATAATAATTGCTCTTGTTGGTTTAATGTATTTGCTACCAAATTTGCCGTTTGTAAATAAGGGGTTTATTGACTATTTTGGAAGTATTATTTTTTTGATTGTAATGGCGGTAGTTTTTTTGCATTATCAAACTAATATAGGTTTTGTTTTACCGATAATTATAACGGTATTTTTAATTGTTCTTGCTTTTGTAGAATTAGTAAAAAGAAAAAATATGAGAGTGTTTATCCATCCGTTAGTGCTTTCTTCAATTATAACATCTTTTGTGGGTACAGGGGTTATAATGCATTTTGTTGAAATACTTGAGTATGGATTTTAAATGAAAAATATAAAACAGTAGTAATTTACTATTATTTATGATATAGTATAAATAGTTTGGGCAGGTGGTTATAATGCTTACAATCGCAATTTGTGATGACGAAAAGAATATATGCGATTATATAGAAAATCGTACAACTGAGTTTTTAGCAAAAAATGATTTGGAAGCGGAAGTTTCTGTGTTCTATGATGGTAGTGAGCTTCTTAAAAAGTGTGAAAATAATACACAGAATTTTGACATCATTTTTCTCGATATAAAAATGAAAACATTAAATGGTGTTGAGTGTGCAAAACTTTTAAGAGATATTGGCGTGAATTCTCTTATAGTGTTTATTACATCATCTGCCGAATATGTTTTTTCTGGGTATGAAGTAAAGGCATTCCGTTATATTTTAAAGACAGATTTAGTCAATGCATTTTCACGTGTTTTTGGCGAGTGCCTTCTGGAGCTTAAGAAACTAAATACAAGCTTCTTTACAGTTAAAACATCTTCGAGTGTGAAAAATATTCCTCTTTCAGATATTTTATATTTTGAAAGCAACAAACGACTTTTAAATATACATACAAAAAATGAAGTTGTTTCTTTTTATGAGAAACTTGATAACGTAGAAAATGAACTGAAAGAAAAAGATTTTATAAGAATACACCAGAGTTACTTAGTAAATGCACAAAAAATTAAAAGTGTGTCAAAAGATTCTGTTTTGCTTATAAATGGTTTTAGTTTGCCTGTAAGTAAAAGTAAGGCAACAAAGGTTAAAGACGCTTATTTATGGTCAAAGAGGTAGTTAAATGTTAGAATTTTTAGAAACATCACTATTCTATTTAATAAGACTTTTTTCTTCAACATTAGAAATTCTTCTTGCCTTTTTACTTATGAATGTGTTTTTTGAGGAAAAATTCAAGAGTAAGAATCCAAAAAGAATAGCCTTTGTCATAAGTGCAGGTATACTTTTAGCACTACAAGAAACTGGTCAGAGTGGTAATATTAAAACTGTTATTCAGATGCTTTTAATGGTTGCCATTGTCTTTATAATTTATGACGGTCAAAAGCGTTTAAAAGCAGTTTTTGTAGTTATTTATTCATTGTTTGTAGCGCTTTCAAAGTTAGTGTCTTATTTTGCATTTTCTTTATTTATAGATGAATACATAACAAAAATTCCTTATATGGATACTGAAAGTTTTTTCTATAGAATCCTTTCGATTGAAATGCCTAACATATTTATGCTTTTAATAATTATTCTTTTAGGTCTTTTCACAAAATCAAAAAACAAAAACGTGCCTTTGAGATATTGGCTTTTACTTCTTACTGTGCCCGTTACTACACTTGGTACGCTTACAGTTTACCAGTATTATATAGACCGTTTAGCCCCTGGTGAAGAAATAAACGCTTATATCATCGTTTCAACAATAGGTATTCTTTTTATAAATGTACTTGTGTTTATGCTTTTTTCACGACTTCACAATCAATTAGAAATGCAAAGACGACAAGACCTTTTGAATACGCAGATGCGCCTTGAAAAAGAGTCGTTTTTAAGAATTGAAGAAAGCTATAACAGAACAAGAGAATTAAGGCACGATTTGAAAAATCATATTTTTTCATTGAAAGGTATTGCAGAAAATGGTAGCAAAGAAGAACTTCTTGAATACCTTGAGAAAATGACCGATGCAGTTGAAGAGGCTACCTATATTTCAATGAGCAAAAATTCTGCAATAGATGCGGTTATAAATGAAAAAATGCTTCAGGCACAAAAAAACGGAATTGCAACACATTTTCAGGTTGATTCGCTTGAAAAGATTAACGTGCCGAGTATGGATATCTGCACAATTTTAAGTAACGCACTTGATAACGCAATTGAAGCAAATGTAAAAGTAGAAAAAATGAGCGACAGATATATTGAAACAAAAATAACAAATGATGAAAGCGGAATTTTTATTTCTATAAAAAATCCGTCACTCGAAGCACCAAAGAAAAGGGCTGGGAATTACATTTCTTCAAAGGCAGATAAAGAAAATCACGGTCTCGGTTTAAAAAGTATTAAAAGAACTGTCGAAAAGCATAAAGGCGATATGCTCATTAAATATGAGAACAATGTATTTACAATAGTTGTGAGTTTATAAAATAAAGCACACTTGAATTTGTTTCAAGTGTGCTTTATTTTTAATATTTGAAAACTGTATTTTTTTCAAAATTAGCCTTTTTAATACACTCTTTAAGTGCATTAGCAGCTACGTCAAACGCTTCACGATTTGTATTGTATGTGAAATCGTCTTTTAATTTGTCGGCTGTGCCACCTTCTTCTTCGAGGTCTTTAAGACCATCAAACACTTTTAAATGTGGCTCAAGAGTTAAGAAAGTGTCACCAGTTTTTACTTCGTTAAATCTCTTTAAAAGTTTAACTATTTCGCCATCACCAGCTCCTGCAGGGCGGATGCTGCCGTCAGAATAAACACAATCTTTAATATGAAGATAGTCTATGTAATCTTTTAAAAGCTCAAATGTAGGTAGGATTTTAACACCGCATTGAATGAAGTTAGCAGGGTCAAAAACACCTTTTAATTTGCCTTTGAAGTGAGAGAGAATTTCATAACATCTTTCGTCATTATCGCCATAAATACCTTTTTCATTTTCGTGGCAACAGAAAATTCCGTTTTCCAAAGCATAGTCACACATTAATTCTATTCTTCTGAAAACCTCGTCTTTATAGTCTTCATATTTTTCGTTTTCAGAGAAGTAGAAGCTGAACATTCTTATTCTTTTTGTGCCTAAAATCTTTGCGACCTTAACACAATTTTTGAAGTTTTCAAAATGCTCGGTAAAATCATCTGTAATCTTGATTTTGCCGTAATGAGAACCAATTGCAGAAATTTTAATATCATTTTCATCTAAAATCTTTTTAAGATTTTTTGCTTGTTCTTCTGTGTAAAGTGAGATGTTGCCTTCATCAAGTCCACGTGGTTCAATATGAGTCATTCCGTGGGCTTTGAGAGCATTTATCTGGTCTTTTATTCCGCCACCTGCTTCGTCTGCAAATGCAGAAAGATAAAAAGTAGCCATATTAAAACTCCTATTCTACAAAAATATCTTTGTTAGCCTTTACGTATTTAGAAACTAAATCGTAAAGCTTATTCGGGTTATAAATTTCTTTGAATTTGTCATCTGTTTTATCTATTACTGTATAATCAATAGAAACGTCACTGTTATCGTCATACATCGGGTAAATCACTTCAACAAGTGGCAAAATTTCTTCGTAACCAATAGTTTTTATTGCTTCGATTATAAAATCTGTAAGGGGAGAGCCGTTGTTTTTGAAGAAGGTTGAAAGACTTTTAGAAGCATCCTCATCAAAATACTCTAAGCAATAAATGTATTTCTTTTCTTCTGGTAACTTTAAAAATGCTTCGTTCATATCAGGTGCATTTTCCAATTCAATCTGAATGTTCATACACACGCCAGAAAGCATTTTGTTAGTATCTGTTGAATTGATTTTTTCTAAGGTAAGTGTTTTGAATTCTTGCCTTAATTCGTAATCTTTCTTCCAGATTTCAGCTTCTTTTTTTAATTTTTCTCGCCTTATTCTTGAAGCAGACATTGCTTTTATCCAGACAAAAATTGCTAAAATGCTTACAATTACAAGGAGTACCCATAAGTACCATTGTACGCCAAATAACATTTAATCACTCGCTTTGCAGAGATTTATAAATATCGCTCTTTTTAAGGCCTGTTTTCTTTGCGATTTCTTTAGATGCCTCATTAATAGAAACACCATTTTTTATTAATTCTTTTGCCATAGAAGTAGCAGTTTCTAAAGTAATTTTTTCCGCTTCTTCTTCGGGTTTACCCTCAACTATAACTACAAATTCACCCTTTGGTGCAACTTCGCTATATTTATCTCTTGCACTAAAAAGTGTAGTGTGTTCAACGTTTTCGTGGATTTTAGTGAGTTCTTTTACGAGTGCTATTTTTCTGTCACCAAAATATTCTGCCATATCTTTTAAAGTAGCAGGTAATTTGTGTGGTGCTTCGTAAAAAATCATAGTACGTTTTTCATTTACTAATTCTTCTAAATGCTTTTTTCTGTTTTGTTTTGTGGTGGTTAAAAAGCCTTCAAAAGTAAATCTGCCTGCACTCATTCCTGAAATTGCAAGTGCAGTTATTAAAGCACTCGGACCTGGTACTGCACACACTTCAATATTGTTTTCGTAGCAAAGCTTTGTTAAATCTTCACCAGGGTCAGAAATAATAGGCATACCCGCATCTGAAACAAGTGCACAAGTTTCGCCATTTAAAATTCTTTCAATAATCTGGTTGCCACGACCTGCTTTGTTGTGCTCGTAGTAACTTACCATAGGTTTTTTAATGCCAAAATGGTTAAGAAGTTTTATTGTAACTCTTGTATCTTCTGCTGCAATAAAATCACAGAAAGAAAGAGTTTCAACTGCTCTCGGTGAAAAATCACCTAAGTTACCAATAGGTGTGCCAACAACAAAAAGTTTACCTGCCATTATTCTAATACCGTTCCATCATTTTTGAAGAGTGGGAGTTTTTCTAAATAGATAATATCTTTTCTGTTTGCAGCGTCACCCTCAGCAAGAATTGTCATATTAGCAACAATGTTTGCACCTGCTTTTTCTAAAAGAGTCTGTACTGCTTTTAAAGATTCACCTAAAGAAATAACATCATCAGCAATAATAACTCTCTTGCCCTTGATTTCTTCTGCTTCTGCAATATCTAAATAAAGCTTTTGTTCGCCTTCGGTTGTAATTGAATTAACTGTTGCTTCAAAAACACCTGTCATATAAAGCTTTGGCTTTTTTCTTGCAACAAAATACTTCTTGCCACTTTGTCTTGACATTTCGTGAGCTAAAGGAATACCTTTTGCTTCTGCAGTAACTATGTAATCGAATTCTGGTGCTTTTTCTAATAAATCTCTTGCACATGCAACTGTTAATTCTGCATCGCCGAAGATAACAAAAGCGCCAATTTTAAGGTCATCGTTTAATTTGCAGAGAGGGAGCTTTCTCTCGAGTCCTGCAATAGTCATTGAATGGTACATAAATATGCCTTCTTTCAAAAAATATACAATTCAATTATAATATATTGTAGGAAAAAGTCAAGAAATTAAGAAAAGCAAAAATAATTGTTTTAATATGTGGTAATGTGTTGAAAATGGTGCACGCAATGAGTATAATAAAGTATATGTTTAATATTTAAAAACTTGAATGGAGATTTGTTATGCATATTCCGACTTGTGAAACCCAGAAGTTAGAAATATTATCGTTTAGTGAAGCGCTCGAAAATGAAAAAAATGGCTCTTATGAATATGATATAAATAAATGGATTTATGTGCCGAATGAATACGTTGATTATCGTTATATTTTAGGTACAAGGGGAGAAAATCCACTTATCTGTATAGGAATCAATCCGTCAACAGCAAAACCTGATGACCTCGATAATACTTTGAAATCTGTCGAGAGAACAGCAAGGTTTAATGGGTATGACAGCTTTATTATGTTTAATGTTTATGCTCAGAGGGCTACTAATCCAAATGATATGGATTCCTGTAATAATGAATTTTTGCATAAAGAGAATATGAAAGCATTCCGTTATATACTTTCATCATATAAAGAAGGTCTAACACCGGCAGTCTGGGCGGCGTGGGGAACAATCATTGAAAAAAGACCATATTTAATAAATTGCGTAAAAGAAATGATTCAAATAGGTAATGAATATAATGCTGAATGGTTTACTGTTGGTAAGCGCTCAGTAAAAGGGCATCCGCACCACCCGCTTTATCTTAAAAATAATAGTCCTGTTGAGAGCTTTGATATCGAAAATTATGTTGACACTTTAAGTAAATAGGTGTATTATTTATTTTGAATTTTTATTCATATATTATTGTATAAAGGAATGAGAAATTTGCCGATTACGGAATATCTCGTTAACAATGCAAAGGATTTTAAAGATGATGTTGCATTGGTTGAAATTAATCCTGAGGTAGAAGAGAAAAACAGAATAACCTGGCGTGAATATTCACTCATTGAACCAAGTAACACAAACTCTTTAAGAAAAGAAATGACTTGGGGCGAATTTGATAAAAAAGCAAATCGTTTCTGTAACCTTCTTCTTTCAAGGGGAATAAAAAAAGGCGACAGAGTTGCTATTCTTTTAATGAATAGCCTTGAGTGGCTTCCTGTGTATTTTGGTATTTTAAAGGCAGGTGCTTTAGCAGTCCCTCTTAATTACCGTTATACCGCAGAAGAAATTAAATATTGTCTTAAGCTTTCAGATAGCTCTGTTTTAGTATTCGGCCCTGAATTTATAGGTCGTGTTGAAGAAATCTGTGACAGAATTCCTGATGTGAAATATACATTTTATGTTGGGGAAGATTGCCCGACTTTTTCAGAAAGTTATGACGAGCTTGTTACATATTGCTCATCAAAAGCACCAGATATCAAATTAACTGATGACGATGATGCAGCCGTTTATTTTTCATCTGGTACAACAGGCTTCCCTAAAGCGATTTTACACGCTCACAGAAGTCTTGTTCACGCTGCAAAGACTGAGCAGGCTCACCATTCACAAACAAAAGATGATGTCTTTTTGTGCATACCGCCACTTTATCATACAGGTGCTAAAATGCACTGGTTTGGGTCGCTTGTTGTTGGTGGTAAAGCAGTTATATTAAAAGGTACTAAGCCTGAGTGGATTATCAAAACTGCAAGTGAAGAAAAATGCTCAATTATATGGCTTTTAGTTCCGTGGGCACAAGATATTCTTGACGCTATTGACAGAAAAGATATTGATTTAAGTAAATACGAGCTTTCACAGTGGAGACTTATGCACATTGGCGCTCAACCTGTTCCACCAAGCCTTATTAAGCGTTGGCTTTCTGTATTTCCACATCACGAATATGATACAAACTATGGTCTTAGTGAATCAATCGGTCCTGGTTGTGTTCACTTGGGTGTCGAAAATGTTCATAAGGTTGGCGCTATTGGTAAAGCAGGTTTTGGTTGGGAAGTTAAGATTGTTAATGAAAACGGCGTGGCAGTTGAAAAAGGCGACGTTGGTGAATTGGCAGTCAAAGGCCCTGGCGTTATGACTTGCTACTACAAGGATGAAAAAGCAACAAACGACGTTCTTCGTGATGGTTGGCTCTTTACTGGTGATATGGCAAGAGAAGATGAAGATGGTTTCATTTTCCTTGTTGACAGAAAGAAAGACGTTATTATTTCTGGTGGTGAAAATCTTTACCCGGTACAGATTGAAGACTTCTTGAGAAAACACAGTTCAATAAAAGACGTTGCAGTTATTGGGCTTCCAGATGCTCGTCTTGGTGAAATTGCAACGGCGATTATCGAAGTCAAAGAAAACGAAACACTCACAGAAGATGATATAAATGACTTTTGTTATGATTTGCCAAGATATAAGAGGCCGAGAAAAGTTATTTTTGCTTCTGTTCCACGTAACCCGACTGGTAAAATTGAAAAACCAAAATTACGTGAGATGTATTGTGGCGAAAGTGTTGTTGCAAAGCAAAATGAAATAAAATAATTAAATTTTACATAGAGAGAAAGATTGGATTTATGAAAAAATTACTTTTAGGTAACGAAGCGGTTGCACGTGGTCTTTACGAAGCCGGTTGCAGAGTTGCTTCAAGCTACCCTGGTACACCAAGTACTGAAATTACAGAATTTATTGCAGAGTATGACGAAATCAAAAGCGAATGGGCACCTAATGAAAAGGTTGCTTGTGAAGTTGCTTTTGGTGCAGCGGTTGCAGGTGCACGTTCTTTCTGTGCTATGAAGCACGTAGGGTTAAACGTTGCAGCAGACCCACTTTTTACATCTTCTTACACAGGTGTAAATGCTGGTATGGTTATAATTGTTGCAGATGACCCTGGTATGCACTCTTCCCAGAACGAACAGGATAGCCGTCACTATGCTAAAGGCTCAAAAATAATGATGTTAGAGCCATCTGATTCACAAGAATGTCTTGAATATTCAAAATTAGCATTCACTCTTTCAGAAAGATTTGATACACCAATTCTTTTAAGACTTACCACAAGAGTTTCTCACTCAAGAAGCCTTGCAGAAATAGGCGAAAGAGTTGACGGTGGTCTTAAATCTTATGAAAAGAATCCACAAAAGTACGTAATGGTTCCTGCAAATGCGAAAGTTAAACACGTAGCGGTTGAAAAACGTATTTTAGAGCAAACAGAATTCTGCGAAAAAGAAGCAGTCAGCATTGGACTTAATACAGTCGAATATAACAGTAAAAAAATAGGCGTTATTACTTCTGGTATTACATATACTTACGCGAAAGAAGCTTTAGGTGAAAATGCATCTTATTTGAAATTAGGTTGTGTTTATCCGCTCCCTGAAAAGCTTATTAAAGATTTCTGTAGCGAATGTGAGACTGTTTATGTTCTTGAAGAACTTGATGATTATCTTGAAACACATTGTAAAAAAATCGGCGTTAATGTAATTGGTAAATCTGAATTTACACTTTTAGGAGAATATTCACAGGGTCTTATAAGAAAAGTTATTCTCAAAGAAGAAGTGCAGAATATTTTACCAACTGTAAATATTCCTGCAAGACCACCAGTTCTTTGTGCTGGTTGCCCACACCGTGGTCTTTTCTATGCACTTAAAAGACTTAACGTTACTGTAAGTGGTGACATTGGTTGCTACACATTAGGTGTTGCAAAGCCACTTGGTATGATGGATACAGTTCTTTGTATGGGTGGTAGCGTTTCAGGTCTTCACGGCAGAAATTTAGCGGACCCAGAAAATGCAAATAAAAGTGTCGCAGTTATTGGCGATTCAACATTTATCCATTCAGGTATTACAGGTCTTATAGATATTGCATATAACAATACAAATTCTGTTACTATTATTCTTGATAACAGCATTACTGGTATGACAGGTCACCAGCAAAACCCTACAACAGGTAAAAATATCAAGGGTGACCCTGCAACAGCAGTAAGTCTTGAGAAACTCTGCGAAGCAGTTGGTATTAAAAACGTATTTGTTGTTGACCCTTATAATTTGAAAGAAACAGAAGACGGCATTAAAAAAGCTCTCTCTTTAAATGAAGCAGCAGTTGTTATTTCAAGAAGACCTTGTGCTTTACTTAAAACTGTTAAGCATAAACCGGCATTTAAGGTAAATAAAGATAAATGCAAATCTTGTAAAGCTTGTATGAAAATTGGTTGTCCAGCTATCAGTATGAAAGACGGAAAAGCAGAAATCGACTTTACACAATGTTTAGGTTGTGGTGTTTGCGAACAACTTTGCAAATTCGACGCAATAGAAGAATAAGGAGGTGCAGTTAAATGAATAAATCAATAATGATAGTTGGTGTAGGCGGTCAAGGTACACTTCTTTCAAGTAGAATTTTAGGTACTGCACTTCTTTTAAAGGGCTACGACGTTAAAGTTTCTGAAGTTCACGGTATGAGTCAGCGTGGTGGCTCTGTTGTTACCTACGTTAAATATGGTGATAAAGTTTATTCACCAGTTGTAGGCTTAGGTGAAGCAGATATCATTTTAGCATTTGAACAACTTGAAGCTGCGCGTTGGTTAAATCACCTTAAAATTGGTGGTAAAATAGTTACTAACACACAAAAAATTGACCCTATGTCAGTTGTTATAGGTGATGCAGAATACCCAGAAGGTGTTATTGACTCAATCAAAAATGCTGGTGTTGAAATTCACACACTTGATGCACTCGTGAAAGCAGTTGAAGCAGGTAACCCGAAGTCTGCAAATGTAGTTTTAATTGGTGCTATGGCTAAGACTACAGATATTGAAAAAGATATCTGGGTAGAAGCTTTAAAGCAATGTGTACCTGCAAAGTTTTTAGATGTAAACCTTAAAGCGTTTGAACTTGGGTATAATTCATAAAATTTAAAATAAACTATTGACTTTTCTTTGTCATAATGGTATATTCATTCTATTAAATGCGATGAGCAGAAATCAGTAGGTTAGAACGAATCTTAAGAGAGTTGTCGGTTGGTGTAAGACAATGAGGGTGTCTTTCTCGAATTCCTTCTGTTAGCAGTGCACTGAACAAAAGAAATTTTAAGTAGGATGCAACGGGTGTTCCCGTAACAGAACTAAAGGTATGATAGTACCTGATAAGGTCGTTACTGTGAGGTTGCGACAAACTGAGGTGGTACCACGGGAAAATTTCTCGTCCTCTGTATTCTTCGGAATGCGGAGGGCGTTTTTTATTTGCGTTTTCTCACTCCGAAAAATAAATTGAAATGAGAAAGGGTGTACAAAATGTCACAAAATTACTATCAAAAAGAATTTGAAACTATGTCTCGTGAAGAGATGAAAAAACTTCAATCAGAAAAACTTGTTAAGCAAGTAAAACACGTTTACGAAAACGTTCCTTATTACAAAAATCTTATGGATGAAAAAGGTGTAAAGCCTGAAGATATTAAAGGTATTGACGATTTACATAAACTTCCATTTTTATCTAAAGCAGATTTAAGAGATGCATATCCTTATGGACTTTTAGCAAAGCCACTTGAAGAGTGTGTTCGTATTCACTCTACATCAGGTACAACAGGTCGTAGAGTAGTTGCTTTCTATACACAGCACGATGTTGATTTGTGGGAAGATTGCTGTGCTCGTGCAATTGTTGCTGCGGGTGGTAGCAACAAAGACGTTTGTCAGGTTGCTTATGGATATGGTCTTTTCACTGGTGGCGCGGGTCTTCACGGTGGTTCACATAAGGTTGGTTGTCTTACATTACCAATGTCTTCTGGCAATACTGATCGTCAAATTCAGTTTATGGAAGACCTTAAAGCAACAATTCTTTGTTGTACACCATCTTATGCTGCATACATTGGCGAAAGCTTAAAAGAGCAAGGCTATAAGCCAGAAGATATTCCACTTAAAGCGGGTATTTTTGGTGCAGAACCTTGGACAGAAGAAATGCGTCGTGGTATAGAAGAAACTCTTGGAATTAAAGCTTATGATATTTATGGTCTTACTGAAACATCTGGTCCTGGTGTTGCTTTTGAATGCTCTGAACAAACCGGTATGCACGTAAATGAAGACCATTTCTATGCAGAAATTATTGACCCTGATACAGGCGAAGTTTTACCAGAGGGTAGTAAGGGTGAGCTTGTATTTACTGCTCTTGATAAAGAAGCATTCCCATTACTTCGTTATCGTACACGTGATATTTGTGTGTTGAGCCGTGAAAAATGCTCATGTGGACGTACACTCGTTAAAATGGCTAAACCTATGGGTAGAACTGATGATATGCTCATTATTCGTGGCGTTAACGTATTCCCAAGCCAGATTGAAACAGTTCTTCTTAAAGAGGGTTATGAGCCAAACTATCAGATTGTTGTTGATAGAGTAAATAATAATGACACGTTTGAAGTGAACGTTGAAATGACACCTGAAAAGTTTACAGATAAAGTCAGTGATATTCTCGCTATGGAAAAAAGTCTTGCAAATGCAATGAAAATTATGCTTGGAATAAATCCTACTGTGCATCTCGTTGCACCGAAGTCTATTGCTCGTAGCGAAGGTAAAGCAGTTCGTGTTGTTGATAAGAGAAAACTTATATAATTTTGAGAGGAGAAAAATTCATGTCTATTAAACAGTTAACAGTATTTGTTGAAAATAAGCAAGGCGCAGTTATTCCTATAACTGAGATACTTTCTGAAAACAATATAAATATCAGAGCATTATCTATTGCAGAAACAGAAGATTTCGGTATTCTTCGTCTTATTGTTAATGATGTCAAAGCGGCAGAAAAAATGCTTAAAGAAGCAGGTTACCTTATAAAAGTTACAGACGTAGTTGGTGTTAAAATTGGCGATGCTCCTGGCAAACTTACTGAAGCATTAAAAATTCTCAGTGAAAACAAAATTAATTTAGAGTATCTTTATGCTTTTATGGCAAGAACAGAAAGACACGCTTACGTTGTTTTAAGAGTTGAAGATAATGATTTGGCAAAGAAAGCCTTAACAACTTCTGGCTTCCACATTATTACTGAAGCAGATGTTGATAAGTTATAATAATAAAAAATTTAGTGCTGAGCATTAAAACGCTCAGCACTTATTTTATATACATCTCAGGTACATTTCCAAGCATAATTGTTTCTGCTAAAAGAATTTCAGTTTCTACTGTTTCAGTCTGATAAAGTGTACCGACGTTTATGTTTACGTCAACTTTTATTTTTAACTTGATGCTATGCAAGGTTTGGTTAATTCCAGCACTTTTAAAGTTTGACGTAATATCTGTTTCTATAAAACCATAGTCAGTTAATTTAACCTGGAATTCAATACCTATATAGTCTAAAATATAACTGTCGAAAAGATTGCCCAAAGAGACTCTTATTTTTTCACCACGGCTATCCTTTAATTCGGTAGCAATAGCGTTTGTAACGTCTGCTTTTAGTTTGTTTATTGCTATTGTATTCGTGCCAATGGTAGTAACTTCTTTTTTATCGTTTAAAGAAACTGTTATCAAATCGGTGTAAACTATATTGTTTTCTTGAAGATAATCAGCAACACATTCATTTATCATAAGAGTAACTTCGTTTTTTACTATATATTTTGCATTTTCTCTTACAACGGGTCTTATAGGAATATCAAGAAGTACAAAAATCGTAGCAAAAATTAAAAACACGCACGTGCATTTAAAGGTGAGTGCGTGTTTTTGTTTTTTAGTAATATATCTTTTTGCTTTAATATGTATTCTTCGGCGCCTTGGTTTAAAATAAAACTTTACCATACACTTCACCGTTATATTATATGCGAAGTTTAATTGAAAGTTGAAAGTTGTAAATTAGGAAATAGGAATTAGGAATTAGGAATTAGGAATTAGGAAATAGGAAATAGGAATTAGGAAATAGGAATTAGGAAATAGGAATTAGGAAATAGGAAATAGGAAATAGGAATTAGGAAA
>JAZNUL010000110.1:0-14887 GCA_045592285.1 Acutalibacteraceae bacterium | reverse complement strand
TATTACAGTCATTGAAAGGAATATAGTCGAATTTTCAAAGAAAATTCGATACCAAATATATGATTTGGTATCGAAACAGTGTAATTTTACACTGTTTCGACTAACTATAATCGTTATAACTTATTATGGAGAAAGAGAAATGAAGAGATATTCAAGTTTTATTAAATTAACAGCTTTGGTTCTTATGGTTATCATATCTTGCTCAGGTTGTGGTTTGCTCGGTATGATGGGTTCACTTAATAATGTGAACGGAACTGTTCAACCTACTACCCCACCAGCAAATGACGTAATTTACGTTGACCCTAATGCTAATGAGTACGTTACCAATTCCGCAGTTATTGTTAACCCTGATAACACTACTACAACTTCTGCTACTGTTAATAACACAACAACTACACAGAATGTTGGTCAGGGTAACTCCAATAATACTACAACACCACAGACAACTGCACCAGTAACAGAAACAACCACTATAAACACTTTTGAAGATGGCGATTATTTAGCTAATATTCAAGATGTTCTCTTTAAAGAAAAAGACGAAAACAAAGCAAGAGACATTCTTGTTGCAGCCGGTTTTGACTACGACCCTATTCAAGACGTTTATTTCACTCAGTTAGATTCGTGGCAGAGAAACTTTGGGTTTAACAGTGTTTATGACACTGCCGCACCAATGGTGGGGATGGTCTATTCAACCGCTAAAATTTATTTTACATACGACGACAAAGACTGGATGATGGAAATCTGGAAAGGTCAGTATGGTATTACAGCTGGTGCTGAAATAGGTTTTTATAACAAACCTACTGACAGAGTTATGGAGCACTATGACTGTGTTACTGACGAAGAAATGCTCACAATGTCATTTGATTTTTATAACATGGATGAGTTTGTATTTTCACGTGGACCTGAAAAACATTGGTGGCTCACTGGCTTTAAGTTCTTGCATGTTGGTATTCCACAATTCATTGACATGGATATGACTATTGAATTCCCTAACAGAAAAATGGCTAACGCTTTTGAAAAAGGTTTAAAAGAAGAACAAAAAAAGCAAATTACAGACCCAATCAAATACACAAGAAAAGGCGATACATTTAATATTAAGTGGTAAAATTATGAAAAACGAAGTTAAATTTGCAATTATAGCAGACCCACATTATTACTCTGAAAAACTTGGTAACTCAGGCTTTGCTTACACTATGAGGGCTAACTCTGACCAAAAGATGTTAGCTCATTCAAGAGCTTTGATTATTGCTGCTTTTGAAGAAATAAAAAATTCAGATGCAGAGTTTTTACTTATTGCAGGTGACTTAACAAACGAAGGTGAGCGTGTTTCTCATGAAGAAATGCGCCACCTTCTTTATGATTTTCAAAAGACTAAGCCTGTGTACGTTATTACTGCAACTCACGACTGGTGCTCAAGTGGTAAACCCAAAAGATTTGAAGGCAACAGATTTTACACCGACGTTGAAACATTGAAACCAGGAGAGTTAAGGGATTATTATAAAGATTTTGGTCCAACTGAAGCCGTTTCTGAATTCTTTACACATCAAAATAAATCTTCTTATGTTATAAGACCAGTTGACGGCGTTTCTGTTTTCTGCCTTGATGATGACCAGGATGGCAAGGGTAACTCTGGCTACAGTGAAGAGCATTTTGACTGGATAAAAGAAGAAGTTGAAAATGCAAAGGCACGTGGTGACAAAATTTTTGGTATGCAACACCACCATATGCTTTTAACTGAATTTGACAGAATAATTAATGGCAAAGGGTCTGTTGAAAGGAAAGAAAAATTATGCAGAAATTTTGCAGATATAGGACTTTCTGTAATGTTCACAGGGCACTCACATATGCACCATATAAGAAGAATTGAAAATGAAAATGGTAATCATTTTTATGAATTCAACGTTGCTTCTGTTTGTGGCTACCCTGCTCCGATTGTTTATTGCACACTTACTGAAGATGGTATTGACACAAAAACAGAACATCTTAAAGGTTACATATATAATGGCAAAGAATATACAAACGACCATTTAAAAGCACACGCTACGTTTTTATTTGAGAATGTTCTTAATTCTGCTAAGAAAAACAGTAAAATTGAATTTATAACCTTGCTTACTGCTATTGGTGTTCCAGGTAAAAAAGCCAAAAAGCTATGGTTACTCGCTGGTGATTTATTAAAACTTATAAATTCACTTTCTGTTTACCACACAGCAAAAATCTTTAATTTTCTAACATTTGGCAAAGCAATTAATAAAGCTGATGCAAAACAACTTAAAGACGTTCAGTTGACAGATATGATTTTCTCGGCTTTTCACTCTATTTTAGATGGTTCAATAAAAAAACACCCAGTCGGTACACCTTATTATAACGTGTTCACGCGTGCGCTCTCGTTGCCACTTAAGATAGTTACAAAACTCAGAATAAAAAATAAAAGCATCATAAGAATTCTTACTCATATAGAAAAAGCCAGTCACGAGATTATGACTGGTGGAGAGATTGATGCTAATGAAGCAAAGCTTAGTTTTTAGGAATTAGGAAATAGAAATTAGGAATCAGATAAAATAAAATGCATTCTATCATTTATTGTTTATCATCAAAACTTAAAATGATAGAATGCATTATTTTTATAAAAACTAATTCCTATTTCTTAATTCCTATTTCCTGAATTTTTTAGTCTTTAAAAAATTCTTTCACACTACCTGTAACACCTGCAAGGCTTTGGAGGTCTGATGGAACAATAATCTTTGTTGCTTTGCCATCTGCAGCTTTTTCGAATGCTTCCATACCCTTAAGTGAAAGATATTCTTTAGAAGGTGTTGCCTCGTTGATAAGGCGAATACCTTCAGCCTGAGCAGTCTGAACAGCGATAATTGCGCTTGCTTCACCTTCTGCTTCACGGATTTTTGATTCCTTGATAGCATCAGCAGCGAGAATCTTAGCTTCTTTGTCAGCTTCAGCAGCAAGAATCTGAGCTTCTTTCTGACCTTGTGCTACAAGAACCTGTGATTCTTTTTCACCTTCTGCACGAAGAATTGCTTCACGGCGTTCACGTTCTGCCTTCATTTGTTTTTCCATTGCTTCCTGAATTTCTTTTGGAGGAAGAATGTTTTTAAGCTCAACTCTGTTTACTTTAATACCCCAAGGGTCAGTAGCCTCATCGAGAATACCACGGATTTTAGCGTTGATAGTATCACGTGAAGTGAGAGTGTGGTCGAGTTCAAGCTCACCAATGATGTTACGAAGTGTAGTTGCTGTTAAGTTTTCAATAGCAGCAATTGGATACTCAACACCATAAGTGAAAAGTTTTGGGTCTGTAATCTGGAAGAACACAACTGTGTCAATCTGCATTGTAACGTTATCTTTTGTAATAACAGGCTGTGGTGGGAAGTCAACAACTTGTTCTTTTAAAGAAACGATTTTTGCAACCTTTTCGATAAAAGGAATTTTGATGTGTAAACCAGTCTCCCAAGTAGCGTGGAACGTGCCAAGACGTTCAACAACGTACGCTTTTGATTGTGGTACAATTTTGATGTTTGCAACGATGAGTAAAATAGCGAGTACTAAAAGTACAAGAACAGCAATAATAGCTTCCATAATGAATTTCTCCTTTTAATTTTTTGGTTTTACTATAAGTTTAACTCCCTCAATACGTTCAACAACAATTGTTGTATTTTCAGGAATTTCAACTTCATCACTAAAGGACCTTGCAGTCCATACGGAACCACGTACTTTAACAGTTCCTTTTGCATTAAGATTCGAAATCGCTTCTGTAACAACACCCTCTGCATTTATATACATATCTGCATTAGTAGGTTGTTTTCTTATTCTTGTATATTTTTTTGCAATAGGTCTTAAAGCCACAAGAACAATTAAAGAAACAACAACGAAGATTACAATCTGAATAATCGGGTTTTCAATAAAGAAACTCGAAATGAATGCAACAAGCGAGCCTGCTGCAAACCAGATTGTAAGTAGATTTGCGGTAGCAGCTTCAACAATTACGAAAAACGCTAAAAGTCCGAGCCATACCCAAACCATCATAAAAATCACTCCTTTATAAAAAATTATAATTCCCAATTTATTTCATTAGTTTAATTATACACTTTTCTTTTATGATTTTCAATATTTTTTGTTAAAAATTCAGTTTTTCATCTTCCTGTTTCGCTCTTCACAAACCTGCGCCCAGGTTGGCATTGAATTTAAAATATCTGAAAGATTAGAAAGTTCTGTTGGAACGTCTATTTTTTGTGGGCAATTCTGTGCACATAGGCCACAACCAATACACGCAGTAGATTGTTTTTCTTCTGGGAGAGCATCTATTCGAATTCTCGTTGCTACCGCTTTCTGAATCTTTAATTCATTGTAAATAGAAATCATAAACGGAATATTAAGCTCTTTAGGGCAATCTTTAAGACAATAACCGCAACCCGTACAAGGAACAGAATCTTTTAAGGTTTCTGCAACTTCTAAAAGTGCATTTATTTCAGTTTCATTTAACGGCTTATCATTTTTAAAAATCTCAACATTTTCTTTAATCTGAGAAAACTCTGACATACCGCTTAAAATCATTCTAACGTTTGGTAGGTTGAGAAGAAAACGAAACGCCCATTCTACTGGTGTTACGTCTTCCCTTAAAGCATTTAATTCAGCAGTTGCTTCTTTAGATAAATTTGCCAACTTACCACCACGTAATGGCTCCATTATGTAAACAGGAATATTTCTTTCTGTTAATAAATCATATTTTGCTTTACCATCTTGTAAAGTCCAGTCAAGGTAATTAAGCTGAATCTGACAGAATTCCATAGCGTCGCCACAGTAATCTAAAAAGTCTTTTAAAAGTTCAACGCTACAATGACAAGAAAAACCAAGATGTTTGATTTTACCGAGTTCTTTTTGCTTTTTAAAGTAATCTAATATCCCCCATTTTTCATCTTTATAAACTTTTATTGAGTTCTCGTTTACATTATGAAGTAAATAGTAATCAAAGTAATCCACCTGACATCTTTCTAATTGCTCAAGAAAAATAGGTTCTGGGTAATAAGTGTCAGTAATCTGATGGCCAGGATATTTATTTGCAATCATAAAACTTTCACGTGGGTATTTCTTTAAAATATCCCCTAAAACTGTTTCTGATTTACCTGAATGATAAACGTAAGCAGTATCAAAATAATTTACGCCGTTTTTTAAAGCATAATCTATCATTCTTTCAGTTTCTTCGTAATTCACGCTTTCATCACTATTTACTGGAAAGCGCATACAACCAAAGCCAAATCTTTTAATAGTTTCCATTATTTATCACCTATATACATTTTATTTAAAGCTCTAACGCGTTCTCTTATTTCTACACGAACTATTTCTGGCTCTAAAACCTCTACCCTGTCACTGTATTTAAGTGCCCAGTTAACCATTTCATTCGCTGAACAATTAACTGTTACTGTTTCGCTATCTTTTTTGCTTTTATTCACAGTAAAATGAGAACCGAATGTATCATAAAGAAACGTATATGAATATTTATCGCTACGTGAAATATCGTCAACACGAGGTAATTCTAAAACCTTTAATTTAATTTCAATAGGCTCGTCATTCGACATATTAAGATGCGAGTAATGAAAATCGTCAGTCCATTTTTGTGGCAAGCCGTGAACGTCTTTTTTGTTTGTGATTTTTTCATTTTCTTTGTTTGCTGAATCAGAATAAGCTCTTACCTCTGACATTAAGTCAACACGCCACAATGACATAACTTTTTTGTAGTTTTTACCCATAAAGCTATCTTTACAGGCAACTACGTAATATTTACCGCTATTTGCAACAAGGTAATAAGGGCTTATAATCTCTTTAGAAAGACTCTGGCGTTCTAATTTACCCTCGCTATCAATTCCATTGTAATAAAACGTTACTCTTACGCCATTTTCAATAGCATTTTCGATAGTCTTAATATTTTTACGATAATAATCATTATCTACAATTTTTTCTGGTTCAATTTTTGAAACTGCAGAAGCTTTTTCTTCATAATAAATCGTGCCTAATTCTTCTTTTATTTTCTTAACTAATTTTTTAGCAGTTTTTTCGTCAAGAGAATCTGAAAGAGTTATTGCTTCAATAATTTCGTCTAATTCTTCATAAGAAAAAGCTTGATTATAATAAAGGTTTCTTATTGGCAATTTATCTATTGAAGTATATTCAACAGGCGTTTTTGACTTTTTAGAGCCGTGAACAGAAGAAAAAGCATCGAAAACTACACGCCAGTCCTTTTCTTTTAATAATTCACCATTATCATTTGAATTAAGTGCTAATGCAATCTGGTTAATGTAGCTGTTAGAAGTTTCTTTTGCACCAAGGTATTGTGAAACTTTTTCATCCTTTCGCATAGCGGCCTGAGTTGTAGGATGGTTTTTATCAGTATTCTTTTTTAAATATTCTGTTATTTTGTAACAGCTTTCAAAAATTGGAATTTGCTTTCTTTCTGCCATAAAATCACCTTTGAAAATTATAATTTATATTATTGTATCACAAAAATTTATAAAATTAAAGAGTTTTAAGTCATTTTAGGCGGTTTTTTTCGACCATTTTTTAAAAAACAGGACTCGATTAACGTAATAACCGAGTCCTGTTTGTCTTTTGTCATTAAAGCTCTTCTGCAATATCGTAAATAAGCTTTTCGGTTTTTTCCCAACCCAAGCACGGATCAGTGATTGATTTACCATAAATATTTTCGCCTATTTTTTGTGCGCCATCTTCAATGTAGCTTTCAATCATCAAGCCTTTTACAAGCTTTTTGATGTCGTTATTATGTGCCATACTGTAAAGAACGTCTTTTGTAATTCTTATTTGTTCAAGATATTTTTTGCCAGAGTTTGCGTGGTTTACGTCAATAATTGCAGCAGGATTTGTAAGGCCAGAAGCGGCATATAAATCGCTTAACTTCTGTAAATCTTCATAGTGATAGTTTGAAATTGAGTGACCATCTCTGTCAACAAATCCGCGCATAATAGCGTGTGCATAAGGGTTGCCGTCACTTGTTACTTCCCAACCACGATAGATAAATGTGTGGCTGTGCTGTGCTGCTGTAATTGCATTCATCATAATAGATAAATCGCCACTTGTAGGGTTTTTCATACCAACTGGCACTTCAAGTCCACTTGCAGCAAGGCGGTGTTGCTGATTTTCAACACTTCTTGCACCTATTGCAACGTAAGAAAGAACGTCTGAAAGATAACGGTAGTTATCTGGGTAGAGCATTTCATCTGCACAAGAGAAGCCTGTTTCTTTCAATGCTGACATATGTATATCACGAATTGCAACAATACCCTCATACATATCTGGCTCTTTGTCTGGGTTGGGCTGGTGAACCATACCCTTGTAGCCATCGCCTGTTGTTCTTGGCTTGTTTGTGTAAATTCTTGGAATGATAAAAATTTTATCTTTAACCTTTTCCTGAACCTCACGAAGTCTGTGTATATAATCTAACACTGCATCTTTATAATCAGCAGAACAAGGACCGATTACAAGAAGGAATTTATCTGACTCGCCTGAAAAAACTTTTCTTATTTCTTCATCATTTTTAGCTTTTTGTTCTGCCATTTCAGGCGTTAAAGGGAATCTTTCCTTTACTTCCTTTGGGATTGGTAATTTCCCTTTGAAATTCATACTCATTTTTAAACACTTCCATCATTTTAATTTAAGTTTTATACCAAGTTTCTCGCAATCTTCAAAAAATAACGGGTAACTTTTATTAACACATTCTGCATTTTCTATAACACCGCCGAAAACACTTGAAATTACTGTTAGTGACATTGCAATTCTATGGTCATTATTGCCACAGATATTTTCAGTTGGCGTTTTTAAATCTGCTTTTTTTATTATTATTTCATCTTCAAGAACAGTAATATCTGCAGAGAATTTTGAAAGTTCATTTTTCATAACTTCTCCACGGTCACTTTCTTTTATTTTAAGGCGACTTGTACCTTTAAGTACTGCACCATTTAAAAGTGTAGCCATAGTCATTAAAATTGGTGCTAAGTCAGGGCAATCTGTAATATCTAAAACTGGTGTACCCTGCTTTAATTCTTCAAAATATTCTCTGTATATTTTATCACCTTGTGTACTTGTTTCTTTTAAACCATCTAAAACAACGCTACCGCCGATTAAATTAAACGCCTCTAAAAATGCTGCGTTTGACCAATCACCCTCGCAATAAAGCTTTGTTGCTTTAAATTCTTGATTACCTTTTATTTTAAATGTTCTGTCATCTGTTCTTTCAATATTAACACTGAATTCATTTAAAATTTCTAAGGTTAAGTCAATATATGGTGAGCTTTGTAAAGGTGTAGTGAGCTTTATTTCACTATCTTCATTTAAAAGTGGCAAGGTAAACAGAAGTCCTGTTAAAAACTGACTGCTAATATCTCCCCTACATTCATAAACGCCACCAGTCAAAGTTCCACCAACAGTGATACAGTTTTCACTTCTTTTTATAAAGCAATTTTTCCTTGGAAATAATTCTTCATAGACTGTTTGTGGTCTTTCTAAAAGCCTTTTACTACCAGTAAACTCAACTGAGTCACTATATAACAACGAAACTGGAATTAAAAATCGCAACGTACTGCCACTTTCATTTGCAAAAAGTGAAAGTGTGTTTTTGTTTTTTGCGGGTGATACGCCTTGTATTCTTACTGTATCGCCACTAAACTGAAACGTTGCACCAAAGTTTTTGAGACATTCAATAGTTGCTTTAATATCTTCTGACTCTGCAATATTTTCGATTATAGTTTCACCATCTGAGAGTGCACCACCAATTAAAGCTCGATGCATATAGCTTTTAGAAGAACGTGCAACTATTTCAGCATTTGCTTTACTTTTATAAATTTCTGCAATCATTATCTTAATTCTCCAAGTAAAGCATCTATTGCTTCTAAATAACCATCTGTACCGTGACCTGTGATAGTTTTAAAAGCATATTCACGGACAAAGCTTATTTGCCTATATGCTTCACGTTCTGAAACTTCTGAAATATGTACTTCAACTGTGGGAATTGAAACTGCTTTTAAAGCATCAAGAATTGCTACACTTGTGTGAGTATAAGCGGCAGGGTTAATTACAATACCATCAAAGTTATTATATGCTTTCTGAATTTCGTCAACAATATCACCTTCGTGATTTGACTGAAAGCACTTTACTTCAACCCAATTTTCTTTTGCATACTTTTCTATTTTTTCAACAAGATTTATGTAAGTTTCTTTACCATAAATCTCAGGCTCACGTACACCTAACATATTTATATTAGGTCCATTAATAACAAGGATTTTCATTCTGTCACCTTCATAATCTGGTTTATTACGTCTTCAACTGTACCACTTGCATCAATTACTACATCTGCAGAAACTTTATATAAATTATTTCGTTCATTGTAGCGTTTTTCCAAATCGCTTTTATTTGATGATAATGGTCTGTCGCTTGTTGTTATAAGCATTTCTAATGGTCTGTCTAAAAAGAACAGTTTACCGTTTTCTTTTAAAAGTTCAATATTCTTTTTATTTAAAACAGCACCGCCACCAGTTGCTATTACAGAAGAATTGTTTTTTGAAAGAGTAAAAATTGCTTCTGTTTCAGCGTTTCTGAAATATGCTTCGCCCTTACTCTCGAATATATCGGGAATGGTCATATTTTCATTTTCTGCTACAAGTAAATCACTGTCAAAAAATTCTCTTTTTAATTTTTCGGCAAGAATATTGCCTACTGTAGATTTGCCAGATGACGGCATTCCAATTAGGACGATATTTTCTTTTTGTTTAAGGAGAGTATTGAATACACTTTCTATTCTGTCTTTTTCGATTTTTGTATCTATAAAAAACTCTACTGCAAAAGCGGCTTGTGCTACGAGCATATAAAGACCGCCAACAGCTTTAATATTTCTTTTAAGAGCATCCAAAACGAGTTTTGAACGAAGTGGGTTATACACCGCATCTACTACGCCAGAAAGATTTTTAAACCTTTCAATTTCGACGGCTGATTCAAAAATATTCGGGTACATACCGACGGGTGTTGTGTTGATAATTACATCTATCGTATCGCTTATATTATAAAGTTCATCGTAAGTAATAAAGTTTTCTTTACTGCTTCTTGATACTTTATAAATCACTTTTGCACCCAAAGACTTTGACACAGATTCGGCTGTTTTTGCAGTACCGCCACCACCTAAAATTGCAACAGTTTTATTTTCTATTACAATACCTGTTCTTTCAATAAGGCTTTTCATACCGAAAAAGTCTGTGTTGTAGCCGTAAAGCTTACCATCTTTATTTACAATTGTGTTAACTGCGCCTATTTCTTTCGCTTCATCTGCAATAAAATCGAGATATGGAATAACAGTTTGTTTATATGGAATTGTTACATTTATTGCTTTAAAATCGTGCTTTGTCATAAAGACATCAACTTCGTCTTTTGCGAGTTCCTTTAACTCATACTGATAATCGGTTAAAGCGTTGTGTATCTCTTTTGAAAAGCTATGGGCTAATTTTTCACCTATGCAACCATATTCCATTACTTTTCACCAAGCCAATCTGTACCGAATTTCTGTGAAAGCAAATCGCAAAGAACGAGGGCTGTTACACTATCAACAACAACTCTTGCTCTGTGAACAATGCAAGGGTCGTGACGACCAGTAGCTTCAATAGTTGTATTTTCATTCTTTGTAAAATCAACAGTTCCCTGTTCTTTAGCAATAGTTGGTGTAGGTTTTATTGCACATTTAAACACAACAGGCATTCCGTTTGTAATGCCACCATTTATGCCACCATTGTTATTTGTTATAGTCCCGACAGTATCACCATCATAAAAGAATGCATCATTCATCTCGCTACCGAGCATATCGGCACAATTAAACCCTGCACCGAACTCAACACCCTTAACTGCAGGAACAGAAAAAAGAGCGTGTGAAAGCATACTTTCAACTGAGTCGAACCAAGGCTCGCCAATTCCAGCTGGAAGTCCTGTAATAACAGTTTCTAACACACCGCCGACACTATCCTTCTCAGAAGCGGCTTCTTCAATTTTTTTAATCATCTCTTCGCCTTTTTTATCATCTAAAACGGCAAAGAGTTTATTGTTTAATACATCAACATCTAAAATATAATCACCGAAGTCTACATCTTCAACGCCAGCACATTTTTTAATATGAGTACCTATTTTAATACCTTTTTTCGCTAAAGCAGAGATTGCAATAGCACCACTTGCTACTAACCCTGCAGTTATTCTACCACTGAAGTGACCACCACCACGATAATCTTCAAAGCCGTTATATTTACTGAAAGCTGTGAAATCAGCGTGACCTGGTCTTGCTACGCCATAAGTATAATCTTTGGATTTTGTGTTTTCATTAGGAATTACAATACAAATTGGTGTTCCAGTTGTTTTATTATTAAAAACACCACTTACAATCTCATATTTATCTGCTTCGTGTCGAGGAGTTGAAATTTTACCATAAGGTCTTCTTAAATCCAACTGATGAGAAATAAAATCTTCGTTTACAGTAATACCAGCAGGTAACCCGTCAATTACAGCACCTATCATATTGCCGTGGCTTTCGCCAAAAACTGTCAATGCAACACTATTGCCGAACGTGTTTTTCATTTATTTCTCCCCTTTCAGAATTTTATAAATTTCATTGTATTCTAAAAACTCAAATTGGAATTCGCCGATGTTTTTTACTTTTACTACATTAACACCACTACCGGCACTTTTCTTGTCGTGATGAAGCGCTTCATAAACTGCTTCAACGTTAAAATTAGTTTCTGATGGCAAATTGTTTTTATTGAGAATTTTTTCAATTCGTTTCTTTGCTTCGCCATTTGCCATAAACATCATACCAAGGGCTACACATTCGCCGTGATAAAGTTCCTCAAGACCAGTAACTGTTTCAATGGCGTGACCTATTGTATGACCGAAATTGAGAACCTTACGAAGCCCTGTTTCTTTTTCATCTTCTTCAACTACTTGTTTTTTTATAAGAAGTGATTTTTCGATTACTGTATCAATTATATCTTCTGCATTATTTTCTTCTAACAATTTAAAAAGTCCACTATCTGAAGTTGCAGCCATTTTAATACTTTCACAAAGTCCGTTATTAAAATGCCTTTTAGGTAACGTTTTTAAAACATCAGGGTCGATTATTACTGCATTCGGTTGATAAAACGCACCAACTAAATTTTTGTAACCTAAAAAGTCTATTGCAGTTTTACCACCTATGGAAGAATCAACCTGAGAAAGAAGTGTTGTAGGGATATTGTAAAACTTAATACCACGCATATAAGTAGCGGCAGTAAACCCAGCCATATCCCCCGTAACGCCACCGCCGACTGCAATTACACAATCGTTTCTGTCAAAATTATTTTCGGCAAGTGTTTTTAAAAGAGCGGAATATGTTTCAAAATTTTTGCTCTGTTCACCTTGTGGAAACGTGTAAATCACACTATCTTTAATCTGACTTGCAACAATTTTTGAATACTCCTCAGGTACGCCACTATCAGTAACAATAAGCGCTTTACCCTTAATATCTAAAATGTTATTAACTTCATTAATCGCATTTCGCTTTAACGTAATATCGTAACTGGAAGTCTCTGTTTTTACATTTATAATCATAAAACCTTAAATTCTCATTTCTTTAGTAAATTTACCAACAAGTCGCACGTTAGTACATACACTTGAAAGGGATTTAATAAGCTCATCCTCTGCTTCTTTTGTGAGTTTACCCTCACCTTCAACAAAGAAATAATAATTCCATATAACGTCTTTTGAAGGTCTGCTTTTTAATGTTTTCAAGTTATAACCACTTTCACCAAAAACAGAAATTGCTTTACCAAGTGAACCCGCTTCATCCTTAACGGTAAATAAAAGAATGAAATTTGTATCACTATTTGGTGAAACATCTCGCTGAACTCTTGAGAAAACTGCGAAACGAGTTGTATTTGTACTATTTTTATTGATTTTTCTATCAAGAAGCTTCAAGTCGTATTCTTCACCAGCTTCAATGCTGCAGATAACACCCAGGGTCTTATCATTTATTTCAAAAACCTTTTTAGCAGCAACTGCGGTGTTTACTTCTTCATGAGTATCAAAACCGTGTTCATTAATATATTCTGCACACTGACCTAAAGCCTGTTTATGACTGATTACTGACTTAATGTCATTTATACTGGCATCTTTAGTGCCAAAAAGATTTTGCTCAACCGGTAAATCGAAAATGCCGTTTATATATAATGAACCGAAATATGTTAAGTCCATTACCTGACCAACATCGCCCTCGTAGCTGTTTTCAATAGGCAATACAGCACAATCACATTCGCCATTTTCAACAGCCTTGTAAGCCGCTTTGAAATTCTTGTAAGGCATTCTTTCGGCATAAGGGAAAATTCTTTTAACAGCTATATCGGCAAATGCACCTTTAACACCTGAAAAAGCAACCTTCATTCCGTCAAGAAGTCTTCTCTGATATGCTTTAGAAATTTCCATTGTGTTATTCATAAAGCCGATATAATAGCTTTTAAGCTCTTCATTCTCTATTAACGGAAGCATTTTTTCAACCAATGCTTTTTCTCGTTCAAGGTCCTCAACCGGAAGTCCGTTTTTCTTTTTATAATCAGCAACTAATTTAGCCGCATTCATTCTTTTTTCAAATAAAACTGCTATTTCTTTATCAACATCGTTGATGATTTCTCTTGCTTGTTGCAACTCATTTTTTTCGCTCATTTTTTATATTCCTCAATTAACTTTTTGAATGCTGGCAATGAATTTTTAATTTGTTCTGGTGAAACGCAGTAAGAAATTCTTACAAAGCCATTAACACCGAAATCATCACTTGGAACTAATAACAATTCATATTTTTTAGCCATTTCACAGAATTCGTTTGCATCCGCTACTGGTGATTTTACAAACATATAAAATGCACCATCTGGTTTTATAACTGTGTAGCCGTATTCTGTAAGTGCATCATAAAGCATTTTTCTGTTAGCTTCATAAATGCTGACATCGGCAGTTTTATCTAAGCATTTTGCGATTGTGTATTGCATAAGACTTGGTGCACAAACATAACCTAAAGCTCTGCCAGCACCACAAACCGCAGCGTAAACATCACCACAATTAATTACTTTTGGTGAAACAAAGATATAACCAATTCTTTCACCAGGTAATGAAAGTGCTTTACTGTATGAATAACACACGATTGTGTTATCATAATAACTTGGTATATATGGAACTTCTTCACCAGTAAAAACAAGTTCTCTGTATGGTTCATCTGCTAAAAGATAAATATCAGTGCCATATTCTTTTTGTTTGTTGTTTAAAAGCTCAGAAAGTTTAATGATATCACATTCAGGAACAATAACACCCGAAGGATTATTAGGTGAATTCACAATGATTGCTTTTGTTTTATTTGTAATTGCTTTTTCTAAATTGGCAAAGTCAATTTGTAAATCCTCTGTTTTACAAGCAACTACCTTTAATGTAGCACCTGCCTGCTCTGCAAAAACTCTGTATTCAGGGAAAAATGGTGCTAAAACTATAACTTCATCACCACTATTTACTATTGCATTTAAAGAAATTGTAAGTGAAGCTGCTGCACCACAGGTCATATAAATAAGATTAGCACAAGCTTCAACACCAAATTTATTATTTATGTAATTTGCAATTTCAGTTCTTACACCAATATCACCAGGACCAGATGTGTAGCCGTGAAGAATTTCGGCAGGAACAGTTTCTAAAAATTCTTTCATAAATTCTGTTACTTCTGCTGGTGCTGGAACACTTGGGTTACCTAAACTAAAATCAAAAACGTTTTCTGCACCGATTTCTGACTTTCTTTTTTTACCATAAGTCGGATCGTAGCCATGTCGTTCTG
>JAZNUL010000109.1:0-21668 GCA_045592285.1 Acutalibacteraceae bacterium | reverse complement strand
TTTTCTTTGAAAATTCGACTATATTCCTTTCAATGACTGTAATACAAAATTGTGTTTATGAAAAACAATTTTGTTAAAAGCCGATAAAATCGGCTTTTACGAAACGCAACTGCGTTTCGACTAATTACAATCATTATAATTCTGTTACTTGTACTTTAAAATCTGCAGTAACCTTCGGATGAAGTTTAACTTGTGCATTGTAAGTACCAAAAGCTTTGATATCGTCAACGATAATCTTACGTTTATCTGCAGTAATATTGAATTTTTTGTTAACCTCAACTGCAATTTCTTTAGCAGTAATTGAACCGAAAAGTTTGCCGTTTGCGCCACCTTTAGCTTTAAGAGAAACAGTTTGTCCGTTAATCTTTTCTGCATTAGCTTTTGCTGCTTTTAACTCCTCGTCTGCCTTGAATTTTTCTGAGGACTCTTTGTTTTTGAGTTCAGACATAAGCTGAGCGTTAATTTCACTCGCTAATTTTCTTGGAAAAAGGAAGTTTCTGGCATATCCCTCAGATACGCTTACCTTTTCACCTTTTTTACCAAGACCTTTTACATCACTGTTTAATACTACGTCCATTTTAATCCCTCTACTTTTCTTCGTAATATTCGTCTATTGCACCCTTTAATTTTTCGAGTGCTTCTTCTAATGACACATCCTCTAACTGACAGGCAGCCATTGTACTGTGACCGCCACCGCCTAATTTTTCAGTGATTAACTGAACATTTTCTTCACCTAAAGAACGTGCCGAAATATTAACCAAATCGTCTTTGATTTTTGAAATTACAAATGATGCTTTAACACCACTTATATTGAGCATATCATCAGCAGCTTTTGCTGTGATAACTCTTAAATTCTCAATCTTTTTGTCTGCTATTGAGATAATGCAGTTTTTATAAGTTATAGCATTTTTGATAATATCGTTTTCGCCGTTTATCTGCTCAACGTTAACTGAGAATAACTTTTTAACCTCAACTGTGTTTGCACCATTTTGCTTTAAGAATGCGGCAGCTTCAAACGTTCTTTGAGATGTTTTTAAAACATAATCCTTAGTGTCAAGCACAATACCAGCTAAAAGCGCCGTTGCAATTTCTGGTGGCAAGGTCATTTGTGTAGCTGAATACTCGATAAGCTCTGAAACCATTTCGCAAGTAGATGAAGAAAGCGGTAAGTGATAGAAAATTTCTGCATCGTCTATATAATCTGCATTTCTTCTGTGGTGGTCAATTACTATTTTTTTGCCACCATCTTCGTAAACATCATCGCTTTCAAGAAGATTTTCTACGTGTGTATCAACTACAATTACAAGTGTTTTGCTATCACAGAAGCGTTTACCTTCATCGTGGTCAATAAATTTATCGTAACCATTATCACGGAGATATTTAATTAATGGACCAGCAAGAGATTTTTTCTCATCAATTACAACCTTTGCATTTACGCCGTTTTGTCTACAGAAATATTCCATAGCGACAGAAGCACCAACAGCGTCATTATCAGAGAATTTGTGACCCATAATAACAACTTTATTATGCTTTTTAATCTCGCTTAAAATATTTGCTGATGTCTGCCTTGGTGAAACCTTTGAAGTAGCATTATCAAGGTTTGCTCTGGCACCAAAGAATGTATAATCATCATTCTGGAACACAACACATTGGTCACCGCCACGACCTAAAGCAAGTTCTAACGAGCGTTTAGCCTGATTTTCACACTCTAAAACGTCTTCGCCAGTACCTACACCAATAGAAAGTGTAGCACCCATTTCTATATTTTCATACTTATACTCTCTTACAGCGTTGAGTACTTCAAATTTTTCTTTACAAAGCTCGTCAAGACCACGTTTTTCGCCTATTACCAAAAATCTGCCTTCTGCAGTCTTTTTAAACACAACGTTATGGTTTTCGAGCCATTTTTCTAAAATACTTTCTATACCGCTTGTGACAGATGCAAACTTACTGTCAGAGTATTTTCTGTAAAGAGTATCAATATTGTCAACTAAGATATGCATAACGTAAGGTCTTGTCTGAAGATACTCTTTTTCTGTTGTTTTGAAATATGTATCATCAAGGAAATATAAAGCAATAAGTTTTTCATTCTTTTCCTTGAATTTAGTTGAGAAAACTGTGTAAAGCCTGTCGTTATATTCTATACAAACAGATTCATCATTTGAAAAGCTATCAAACGAAAAGTTCCTGAAGCAATCTGTAATTTTAAACTCAATTACCTCGCCATCCTGCAACAAATCAGAAACAAACAACTTGTTATACCACAAAATTGCACCTGTTGAATCACAAAGCACACAAGGAAGCGGAAATGACTCTATATTTTTAACCTCTCCCTTTAATGATTTATTGAGTTGTTTTACATATCGCTTTGTTGAAATTATGCTGTAAGTTGAATAGATAAGACTTAAGGTAAGCACTATAGCAAAGCCTAAAAAAGCCGCAACTGCCCCCTTTTTATCTATAAACAAATAGCCTACGCCTGCGAGCAAAAATACTAATGCTGATAAAAAGCCCACAGGGTTATGATACAACAAACTTTTAAACTTCATAATCTTTCTCCTTGATTAGAAACTTACTTAAGTTTTAATAAACTTCCATAATGATTGGTAAAATCATAGGACTACGCTTTGTTCTTTCATACATAAGTCTTGAAACCTCATCACGAAGCTTGTTAGTCATCTGATTGAGGTCAAAATTATATGGTGGAAAACTGTTTATAACATTCATTGAAAGCGAAACTGCTTCGCTCATTAAAAGTTCAGCTTCTTTAACATAAACAAAGCCTTTTGAAACAATATCAGGACCAGTTAAGAGTTCACCCGAAGCAGCATCTATTGTAGCAGCAATAATTATAATACCATCAGTACCGAGGTGCTGTCTTTCTTTCATAACTCTTGTGCCAACGTCACCAACACCGTAACCATCCACGTAAACCTTGCCGTGAGTAACTGTACCTGAAACAGATATATTTATATCATTCATTGAGATTTCACAGCCGTTATCTGCAATAACTATATTGTTATGTGGTATACCTACGCTTTCGGCAAGTTTTGCGTGATATCTCAAATGCTTCTGCTCACCGTGAACAGGAATGAAATATTTAGGCTTTACAAGTGAAAGCATAATTTTTAATTCTTCCTGACAAGCGTGACCCGAAACGTGAACGTCATACATTTTTTCATAAACAACCTGAGCGCCTAAGCAAAGTAAATCGTTTATAACTTTATAAACAGTTTTTTCGTTACCAGGAATTGGTCTTGCAGAAATAATTACACAGTCATTGTAGCCGATTTCTACTTTTCTGTGGCTCTTTGATGCCATTCTTGAAAGTGCAGACATAGCTTCGCCCTGACTACCCGTTGTTATAATTACGAGTTGTTCATCGTTATAACGTTTAATTTCATCAATGCCAATGAGTGTGCCTTCTGGAATATGAACGTAACCCAATTCACTTGCAGTTGCAGTAACGTTTTCAAGGCTTCTGCCAGAAAGTGCTACTTTTCTGCCTGTTTTAGATGCGATATCTATAATCTGCTGAACTCTGTGAATATTTGAAGCAAAGGTTGCTATTATAATTCTTCTGTTACCCGCTTTTGAGAAAAGACTTTCAAATGTTTCACCAACCTTGCTTTCACTTTGTGTGTAGCCTGGTTGCTCTGCATTTGTTGAGTCTGAAAGAAGACATAAAACACCTTCGTTACCAAGCTCAGCAAAGCGTGAGAGATTGATTATTTCACCATCTATCGGGTTAGTGTCAATTTTAAAGTCACCTGTCTGGATTATTGTACCAGCATCACACTTAATTGCTAATGCAACAGCACCAGGAATTGAGTGGTTTACGTGAATAAATTCAACGTTAAAATCGCCCAAAGCAATTTCTTCACCAGGATTTATAACTTTAACATCAACAGTCTTTTCTAACTTATGCTCTGAAAGTTTACCCATTATAAGACCTGCTGTTAAAAGTGTAGCGTAAACAGGCACGTTGATTTTCTTGAGTAAATAACATAATGCACCAATATGGTCTTCGTGACCGTGAGTGATTAAAACACCTTTTATTCTTTCTGCATTTCTTTCAACGTAAGAAAAGTCAGGAATAACAAAGTCAACACCTAACTGGTCAGACTCGGGAAAAGCAAGACCACAATCTACTATGAGCATACTTTTTTCATACTCATAGACAGTCATATTTTTACCAACTTCGTTAAGTCCGCCCAAGAAAGAAACTTTAACTGGTGTGCTTCTTACAGGTGGTTTAATTTTGCCGTAACGATTAGTCTTTTTATTATCTTTTTTAGGCTTATTGTTATTTGAAACCTGATTATTTGCGAAATCAACATTTTGTTCTTTTGGCATTTTGCCACCGCCTTGCTTCTTGTTTTTATTGAAGGGGCTTTGCTGTTTGTGTTGTTTTTTCTGAGATTTATTTTCACTTTTGTTATTAAATTTTTTATTCTTTTTATTTGCTTTACCACTATTTTTATTTTTCTTTTCTTGTTTAGTAAAGTCTTTGTTTTTTTCTTTTTCCATAATCGCTCCATTTCTGTTTTTGTTATTTTATTTTCTGTTTTATATGTAGATAGTGGCGTTTTCCCACTACCATTAAGTTCAAAAAGTCACAATATGGCATTATATTACATTATAACTATTTTATTATACTTTTTTTATGTGTCAATGTCAATACTGATAAGTTTTTCTATTTCGCCACAAAGTTCTTCTGCAAGTTCTGTTGTAACGGCTTCTGTTATGATTTTCAGGCTTTTTCCGTTATTATCATTCCTGACTCTTACAACGCCTTTTTTAGTTTTTCTTGTAACTCCACCACCACTATCTGTTTTAAAATCCTTTTTTAAAAGTTCTTTTGAAATAACTGATGGCAAAGAATCTATTGTCATAACCTTTTTTGCAACGTAAAACTCGGGGATTTCTTCAGATAATTCTTTTAAGTTTTTATTTTCTTCAACGAGTATCTTCACAAGCCTGAACATCAAAAAAACGGCATCTGCCGACCAGAGCTGATTAGTATTTATATTCTTTGTTTTATTGAAAGCTGAATTGCTATAATCAGAAAATCTTAAAGCTCTACGCCCTAATTCAGAAGCAAGTGTAGTAATTATTTGTGGAGCATCCCACAAAAGCACCACATCGTTCCCCTTTTTCATTTCGTAAAACGCTACAACAGCAAGTATTTTCTCGTGCGAAAAATTCTGATTATTTTCAACCACTGTAAGCCTTGTGCCTGTATTATTTACTTTTACAATAAAATCTTCATTTTCTTCGTTTAAAGATATTTTTCTTATTATTGATTTAACACATATATCAATAAGTGGATTTCCACAACAAAATAACACTCCACTAAAATTCATTCTGACATCTTCAAACTGCCGTACAATTTCATTTTCATACATTTTCTGGAGGCTTTCAACAACGCTTACGTTATGGCAATCGACCCCTGTTTTGCGGTTAAACTCACCCGAAGTTAAAATCTCTTCTAACTTATGGATGTTTTCACGAGATAACGCCACCCCTCCCTTCTCACAAAAAGAAAGCGAAACACCATTTTCACCACCGCTTATAAACACGGCTATATCTACATCGCAAAAAGCAGAATAATAAAACATCTGGGAGTAAAAGCAATTACCAAAATCAAACGTTTTTGCACCGACGCTTATTAACCCTGAAAGCAAAGCATACTTTAATGCTATTGAGTTCAATTCGCCATCTACACCTACACCGACTCTAAGCCCATTCATAAGCGTTCCTAAAGCGGCACCGAGTCTTGCGGTTTTTTCGGGTGTAAGCTCCACCCCGAAATCACCATACATTACGTCATTAATGAGTGTAACCTTTGCTTCTGACTTTGAATATTTTACGTTTTCATTTATCAAAAGACCATTTTCAATAGTTTTGTTAGGCCAGACAGAAACGCCCTCACCTATTACACATTCTTCACCTATAAGGCATTCTTTACCGATTACAGCCCCTTCAAGTATTTGGGCACCCTTCTTTACAGAAACCCCTTCACTTAAAATTGCACCGCTAATGTTACATTTTGATGAAACGTAGACGCTTTTAAAAAGAACGCTATCACTTATTTTGCTACCCCTTGCAATTAACGACCCCTCACCTATTACCGCAAACGGACCTATTACAGCGCCACTTTCTATCTGAACATTGTTACCAAAAAACACAGGTGGAACAATCACAAAATTACCGCTTGGAACACTTGATTTTGTAAAGATATTAGAAGCTACAAAAGGAATTTTCCTCGTTGCTTTTCCGCTTAATAAATCGAACTGCACCTTTTTAAAGGCGTTCGTGTCATTTATATTGCACCAATATTCTGTTGCTTTAAAGGTGCACACTTTGAGACCTGAATTTATAGCCTCTGAAAAAACGCTTCTAAGAAAAACCCCTGTTTCATTTTCATCTACAACTCCCCAAACACTATGTTCAATAAAGTAAACTCCACAATCAACTAAATCGCTGAAAACTCCACTCCAATCGGGTTTTTCAACAATCTCGGTTATTACCCCTTCTTCAGTTTCGTTTATTACTGCATAATCTCTCGGGTCATCTACATTCTTACAGATGATTGTAACATCATTTTTATTAATAATATGTCGAGAATAAGCTTTACTTAAATTAAATTCAAAATAGCTGTCAGCATTAATAACCAGAACTGTTTCTTCATCTTCATTAGCAGCATTTTTCACACTTTCTGCTGTAACTGAAGCCGAATCTACACACAAGAGAGAAACGTTCATTCCTTTGTATTCGCTCTCAGGAAAAAGCATCTGGAATTCACCGAGATTATAATTTGCAATAATAATTATTTCTGATACAGGTAAGCCCAATAAAGAATCTAAAATGTAAAACAGTAACGGCTCACCAAGAAGCTCTAACTTCACAAAAGACAATGAAGAAGTCAACGGCTGAAGTGAATCGCCCTGATTATCTGCCAAAACTACTACTTTCACAAAAACACTCCAAAAACTCTTTTTACTAAAGTATTTACAGTTAAGTTTAATTTAAACATATTTTTCAAAAAGTATTCCTATTTAACGTTTTATGTGATAAAATAAATCATCAAAAGAAAAGGAAATACTTATGAAAAAAATAGAAATTTTTACAGATGGTGCTTGTTCTGGCAACCCAGGCCCTGGCGGTTGGGGTGCAATTTTAAGATTTAACGAAAAAGAAAAAGAGCTTTCTGGTGGCGAAAAAGACACCACAAATAACAGAATGGAATTAACTGCAGTTATAAAAGCACTTGAAGCTTTAAAAGAGCCTTGTGAAGTTGTGCTCACAACCGACTCTAAATACGTTTGTGACTCAATAACAAAGGGCTGGGTTTACTCTTGGCAGAAAAACGGCTGGCGAAAAGCCGACAAAAAGCCTGCCTTAAACGTTGATTTGTGGGAAACACTTTTGCCACTTTTAGAAAAGCATAAAGTAACATTTACGTGGGTAAAAGGTCACAACGAGCACCCTGAAAATGAGCGTTGCGATAAATTGGCGGTTTCGGAGTATCAGAAGTATATTTAATTCAGATTTTTTATTACCGAATCAAGAAAACAGAAAATAAAGGTATGTACTAAAAAGTACATACCTTTATTTTTATCGTGTTACAGCCTTTGTTGCTGAGCTTACAATACCAGTTTTGCTCTTGACTGCTTTAATCTTATATTTATATTGCACACCTGCTACTGCGGTTGTATCTGTGTAGGTTTTTGTTTTGCCGTTTGGTGTTGCAATTTCTTTGTATCCGCTCCATACACCATTCTGTAATTCTGAACGATATACTCTGTATTTGCTTGCACCCTTAGCGCTCCAGTTAACAACAATACCATTTGTTGCAGTTGCAACTGTTACCTTTGGCTTTGTTAAGTAATAAATTGGTTTTGTCTGTACCTTATCACAAACCACGCTACCTCTTACGGCTTTTACACAATACTTATATTTTTTACCGCTTTTTACACTTGTATCAGTCCATGATTTTGTTGTACCTTTTACAGTTTTTACCTTTTTATAAGAGTTGTATTTTTTTGTACTCTCATTATATTCTGCACGGTAAATTCTGTAGTTTTCAGCACTTACAACTGTTTCTGCCCACTTAACCTTAATACCATTTGATTTAAGGTGAATGGTTGGTGTTGGCGAAATCTTGAACGTAACTATTGAAGACGCCGCTGAATTCTTTGTTACCTTACCATTAACAGCCTTTACAAGATACATATATTGTGTGCCAAGCTTTGCTGTAGAGTCAACGTACTCTGTACCTTTTACCTCTACCTTATTTATCTTTTTCCACTTTGCATCCCATTTACCTGTTGAAGGATGATAAGTCTTTCTGTAAATTTTATATTTAGCAGCATAAGGTACTGCGCCCCAGGTAAACTTAACACCACCTGTTGTAGATGTTATTGATGTAATTACAGGAGCCACAAGCACTAACTTAGCAATTACCTGTTGTGAAACTGTTACTGTACCACACACAGAGCATTTTTTACCTTCTGTAAGACCTGTAGAAGTTAATGTTGGTGCTACTTTTGGAATTATTACTTCTGTGTGACCTTTTTTAGCAATTGTTTGTTGTGCTTTTGTTGCACCATTACAACGGCTACAATGTGAGCCTTCTGTAAGACCTGTAGCAGTACAGGTTGCTTCTACAGCTTTGTCAATTACTATATCGTGACCTAATTTTGCGATTTCTTTATATGTTGTGTAATCACATCTTGAGCAAGTATCGTAAGCATACCAGCCAATAGCTTCACAAGTTGCAGATTTTGCAGAATGTGATACTTTATCGTGACCTAACGTTGCAACAGGTTTTGTGTAAGTATAACCACATTCACAAGTAAATGTTTCTACGCCTTCTTCTGTGCAAGTAGGTGCAGTTGTAACTTTACTTGTAGGATTATGTGTTGCAGATAATACCTCTTCGCAAACGTCACAAATTGTGTGAGCTTTTTCTGTACCACCTTTTACTGATGTATGACCATTTTCTTTGATTTCTTTTGAATTTTGTGTTTCTTCACAATATTTACAATGCTGAGATTCCCTACCCACTTCAGTACAAGTAGGCTCTTTATCTACTGTGTAATTTTCATTGAATGTATGAGTAGAAGAACCATAGTGAATTCTCGCATTTGTTTCTATTGCATCACCAATGGTTTTTTGTGAATCTTCTGTTCCCTCAAAGAAAATGTATTTTAAGTTAGAACAACCAGCAAATGCCCCGTCGGATATCTCTGTAACAGTTTCAGGGAGTTCTAATTCTGCGAGAGAATCACAACCTTCAAATACAGCGTCTCTTATAACCTCTACACCATCACTCAATTTAACATTCTCGAGTGAAGTACACATTGAAAATGCATACGCAGAAATTTCTGCTGCATTTACTTCAACAGTTTTAAGAGCCGTACAATTATTAAATGCAAATTCACCGACAGAATCAATATTATCTATAGTTACGGTTTCAAGTGAAGAGCAAGCAAGGAATGCTTGAGCATTAATTTCGCCACCAAAAACAGTAACACTTTTAAGAGTATGGCAACTCTTAAAAGACTCTGAACCTAAAACGCTATCTTCAGCAACTAATGTTTTTATATAAGAATCACCATAAAACATTTTATCAGGTATTTTTGTTTCTAAAAGTGTAAGTTTATCTATAGTGTTATTAGCAAATATATTTTCACCATTCAGCTCACAGTTTTCGAGCGTTAACTCTGTAATACCACAACTTCTAAATGCGTCTGTGCCGATAATAACACCTGAAAGTGATACACTACCGTGCTCTCCCGAATCATTAAATGCACATTCACCAATACTTGTAATATTTTCAGTTATAGGAAGTGTTTTAAGAGATTTACAACAAGCAAAGGCTTCTTTTGGAATCTCAGTAATATTACTACTTAAAGTAACTGTTTCTAATCTACCGCAATCATAAAAAGACATTTCGCCTAAAGAAACTACTGAATCAGGAATTACAACTGATGTAAGGCTTTTACAATTCGAAAAAGCATTATTACCAATTTTTGTTACAGACTTACCGTTAAACTCATTAGGAATTGTAAGAGCACCTGAGATTGATTTATCGCAATCTGTTACAGAATAACTTTCACCATCTTCATTAATAGAAAAAGTTAATTTTCCTAATTCACCTGAACCACCTACATAAGTGATATATTCAATATTATTTCCTAATGCATAGTCATAAGCGTTAGAATTTTCTTCCACTAACAAAGTCACTTTTGGGCAATCAGAAAAAGCATTATCACCAATTGTTGTTTCAATACCAGGGATTGTTACTGTTTCAAGTGCAGTACAACCATAAAAAGCATACTCACCAATAGTTGTTACACTCTCAGGGATTGTTATAGATGCAAGTTGAGAACAACCATAAAAAGCAGACTCACCAATAGTTGTTACACTTTCCCCGATTGTTACTGACGTAAGTTCAGTACAATTTCTAAAAGCATCTTCACCAATTGTTGTTACGCTATCTGGAATAGTATAACTTTTCGCATTTTGGCCTGTTGGATAACAAATTAATTCGGTTTTATCTTTATTAAAAAGAACGCCGTCTTCACTTGAATATTTAGTATTTGCATCATCTACACTTATCGATGCAAGTATAGCACAACCATCAAAAGCATAACTACCAATTGCTGTTACACTTTCTGGAATTGTTACTGATAGAAGTGACATACAACTCGAAAAAGCATTATTACCAATTTCTGTTACAGGCTTACCATTGTAAGTCGCAGGTATTTTGAGTGCACCTGAGATTGAGGTGTCACGAGCAGTTACAGAATACGCTATAACCTCGTTATTATCATTATGTATTTCTGTAAAAGTCAATTTTTCAATCTGAGCAGTTTCTGCCTCATTATATCCTTTGAAAGTATATGGTATATTATTTGTTATTGCGAATTCGTGAGCTTTTGAACCAGGCTCAACTATTAAATTTACATTTTGGCTACCCGCAAAAGCATAATCACCAATTGTTGTTACACTCACAGGTATTGTTACTGTAAAAATTTCTCCACGGGATGAAAAGGCATAATTAGAAATACTGGTTACACCGGAAGGTACTTCGTAGTCACCTACTTTACCTGCAGGGCAACAAATCAATTCTGTTTTTCCTTCATTAAAAAGAACACCGTCTTCACTTGAGTATGTAGTATTACCTTCATCTACATTTATTTCAGTAAGTCTGGTGCAATTGCAAAATGCACCCTCACCAATTACTCTTACATTCTGAGGAATAGTGATCGTCATAAGCATTGTGCAGGAGTTAAAAGCATGTTCACCAATTGTTTCTACACTCTCTGGAATTGTTATTTCTTTAAGCGCGATACATTCTTTAAAAACATCATCTCCGATTGATATTACACCATCAGAGATTCTTACATTACTAAGCGATTCACAGCCACTAAAAGCGTTAACTCCAATTATTTTTACACTACCCGGGATTATTACTGATGTAAGAGATACACATCCGCAAAAAGTACCAATACCAATTGAGGTAACGCCATCCTTTATATCAATACCCCTTATAGATTCACGATAAGCTTCCCAGGGTGCTTCCCCGATTGTATAACCAGCTAAATCACCTGTACCTGTAATTGTTAAAATTGATAATGTTTCATCATTTTCATCACCAGGAGCATCATCAGTAGCATCACAGAACCACACAACCTTATCGTTTTCAGTATTACCACAATGCTTACCACCGCAAGCAACACAAACACCGTCAGTTATAGTTTCGTGGGCACAAGCGTTGTCGCAATTTGCAACTGTACATTTACCTTTACCATTTTCGTAGGTGTGGTCTCCAAACTCTCCGTAGCTTACGCCGCAGACAGAGCAGACTGCCAGAGTGGTGCAGGTCGCCGTACCGCCAGTGTGGGCGCAGTCTTCACCACAAGCGGTACATACACCAAGTTCATAATTGTGCTTTGGAATATCTACTGTTACGCTATTTGCAAATGTGGTGTATTTAGGATTTTCATTCCAACTACAAGGCACGTTTACAGTTGAAAGCTTATTGCAACCATCAAAAGCATAATCATCAATTTCTGTTACACCGTTACCAATTTTTACTGATGTAAGTTCAGAGCAACCATAAAAAGCAGACTCACCAATAGTTGTTACACTATCAGGAATTGTTACTGATGTAAGGGATCTGCAAGCAGCAAAAACCCTTTCACCAATTGTTGTCACACTGTCCGGGATTGTTACTGATTCAAGAGAAGTGCAACCATAAAAAGCTATATCACCAATACTTTTTACACCATCTGGAATAGTATAACTTGTCGCATCCTTGCCTAATGGGTAATAAATTAGTTCGGTTTTTTCTTTATTAAAAAGAACATCATCTACACTTGAATAATTTTTATTAGCATCATCTACGGTTATTGTCGTAAGTGATATGCAACCTCTAAAAGCATCTTCCGCAATTGTTGTTACACCTTTGCCAATTGTTACTGATGTAAGGGATATGCAAGAAGCAAAAACAGATTCACTAATTGTTGTCACACGGTCTGGGATTGTTACTGATGTAAGTTTTTCGCAATAAGAAAAAGCATATTCACCAATTGCTGTCACACTGTCTGGGATTGTTACTGATGTAAGTTTTTCGCAATAAGAAAAAGCATATTCCCCAATTTCTTCTACATTGTCCCCGATTGTTACTGATGTAAGTTCAATACAATCCCTAAAAGCAAAATTACCAATTGTTGTCACGCTATCTGGGATTGTTACTGATGTAAGAGATGAACACCAACCAAAAGCATAATTACCAATTTCTGTTACAGGCTTACCACTGTAAGTCGCAGGTATTTTGAGTGCACCTGAGATTGATTCGTCACAATCTGTTACAGAATAACTTTTACTATCATCATTAAGAGTAAAGGTTAATTTTTCTAATTCACCTGAACCATCAACTACATAGTTAATATTGTTATCAGTCGCATAGTCTCGAACATTGATATTATTTTCATCAACAAACAAAAGTATGTTTGTGCAGCCATAAAAAGCATTATTACCAATTTCTGTTACACTTTTTGGAATAGTTACTGATGTAAGATTATCACAGCCCCAAAAAGCAGAATCACCAATTGAGGTAACGCCATCCTCTATATCAATTTTTTCTATACTGTTAGTATACTCTATCAGCCATGGCGCTTCATCGCCTTCGAAACCCTCACCAACCATAGCACCTGAGCCTGTAATTGTCAAAGTAGCTGTGTATTCGTCATAGAACCACACAACCTTGTCGTTTTCAGTTTTACCGCAATGCTTACCACCGCAAGCAACACAAACACCGTCAGTTATAGTTTCGTGGGCACAAGCGTTGTCGCAATTTGCAACTGTACATTTACCTTTACCATTTTCGTAGGTGTGAGGTGCAAAGTCACCATATTCACCACAAACTGAACATTCTGCTTTTGATATGCAAGTTGCTGTTTTTGTGGTATCGTGGTCTGCAAATTTAAGTTTGCTTTCTGCAAATTCATATATAGAACCATCCCAATTACAAGGTACGTTTACAGTTGTAAGGGAAGTGCAACCATAAAAAGCAGAAGAGCCAATTGTTGTTACACTGTCCGGAATTTCTATTGTTGTAAGGGAAGTGCAACCATAAAAAGCATAAGATCCAATTGTTGTTACACTGTCCGGGATTTCTATTGTTGTAAGGGAAGTGCAATCATAAAAAGCAGAAGAGCCAATTGTTGTTACAGGCATACCCCCTATAGTATCAGGTATTACTATTTCAGAATCGGATCCATTGTACCAATAAATGGTGATCCCACCATCGTTTTCTTCATATTCAAAATCCGACTCGGCTGCTGCCGCCGAAGCAGTAATTGTTACAGGGGCACTAAAGCAGATGCCGACTGCAAGAATTAATGCTAAAAATAAACATAACGTTCTTTTCATAAAAATTTCTCCTTTATGATTTAATCTGTATTTTAAAATTTATTTTGCTATTTTTTCTAACTGAGCCTTGTTTTTTTCATCAACATATATGCAAAACTCATTTAATATATTTCGTCCTATTTCTCTGTAATCCATACTGAGTACATTTTGTAGTAACGACTTTCTTATATTCTCAGGAACGTCATATAATTTCATAATAACGTCGAGACTACTCTTAATTCGTTGTTCTAAAGATACTTCTTCAGTATCTTCTGTAACAAGCATAGAATACTCAATACCAGAAACAATATTTTCTGCAATTATAAAATCGGTTTCTGACCAACCCTTGCAATACTCTGAAAACACTGTTTTAGTTTTTTGTGTATCACTTTCACGAATAATTTTTAGTGGCAACGAATGAGTGTAAGCTGAAATATAAAAATCCTTTGCAACAGGGTTTTCGTCACACACCGAAGCAATAGTTGCAAGTTCAAGTAGATACGCTAACAACGAGCTTTTACCATCGGTTGTTACTTTCTCCATAATCTGCCACTGAAACACACAAAGCTCTTTTACAAGCTCTGCTAACAAATGCTCTTTTGTAGGAAAATAAAAGGTTAAATTACCCGTGCTTATACCGTGCTTTTGGGCTATAGTCGTAACGTAAGAAGCCGTGTAACCCTTTTCTAAAAATAACTCCATTGAGCATTGTAGTATTTCTAATTTTGTGTTAATAATTTTTCTTTTCGCCATTTATATAATACCTCTATTTTAGTAGCGTTGCTATTATAGAACTTTTTACAGAATATGTCAATAGGAATTAGGTGTTAGGTGTTGGGTTTTAGGTTTTAGGTTTTGGGTTGTAGGGGAAGAGCTTTTTTAGTGATGAGTGATGAGTGATGAGTGATGAGTTGTGGGACCTGCGGTCGGCATTGTAAATAATAAAAACAACTATATTCGTTCATTTATGCCAGGAGCAATTGTAGGGGCAGACCTTTGGTCGCCCGCCAACGAGTGATGAGTGATGAGTGCAAAGTGATGAGTTGTGGGGCTACGCCGTAATTATAATAATTTATTATAGTAATTAATTTATACTTTCATTTTTAATAATTAAAAGTTTTAGGTGTTAGGTGTTAGGTGTTAGGTGTTGGGTTTTAGGTTTTAGGTTTTGGGTTTTGGGTTTTAGGTTTTAGGTTTTAGGTGTTGGGGGTTAGGGGTTAGGTGTTAGGTGGTGGGTGTTGGGTGTTGGGGTTTAGGTGTTAGGTGTTAGGTGTTGGGTTTTAGATGTTGGGTGTTGGGGAACTTTAATTAAAAGTATTAAAACTTCAATTAAATATCGAATAATAAAAATTCTATCATTTAAAGTTTATCGAAAACTAAAAATGATAGAATTTGTTGTTTGTATTGATTAATTATTATAATGCCGACCGCAGGTCCCACAACTCATCACTTTGCACTCAGCACTCAGCACTTTAAAGCCGTAAGGCTTCCGAAACTCAGCACTTTGCACTCAGCACTAAATAGACTTATGCGCCAAAATAAGTACCTTAACTAAAATTGTTTAGTTTGGATGCATAAGGCGTTTTCTTCGCCCCGAAGTCGTATGTAGATACGTCGAGCGGGTGAAAAAACGGCTTAGGCGCCAAAACAAGCAATTTTAAAGAATTTCAACTGTTCCGTCTTCGTATACCTTAATTTTATCGCCTGACTTAACTGTGTTTAAGAATTCTTCGCCAAGGCAGTCAACTGTTGGCATTGGAGAATCAGTCCAAACTGCTGCTAAAACTGCACCAGCTGCTGCGAGGGAATCTATATGCTCTGAGAAGAGCATACAAGCAGGAGCTCTGTCCATTGCTTTTGCACAGTAAAGAACCATACCACCTGTTGTTGAGCCGATTGTCTGTGGGAGACAAAGAGCTGTGCCAACCATTGGTTTTTCAAAAATATCTGTGTTGTTCTGGTCACCACATTTAGCTTGTTTGTCGCCAAACTGAAGTGCATTCTGGAATGAAGCAAGGGTATTGAAACCATTGTGAGATACAAGAGCAGTTGCTTCAACTGTACCCGGTACTACCGGACGACCTTTAAATGTTTTCATCTTATTTTGCCCCCTTTGTGATTATATCGAGAATCTCGCTGTCTGTATAATAACGAGAAGTTGTATATGTTCTTAATTTGTTTGAGTTTGTAATAACCGGCATTTTCTTTGCGAGTGGGTTATTCATATACATAAGTGGGCAAATGTAACTGAGAACTACGCCAGTTGCTTCAAGCTTTGCAGCGTATTCTGTAGCCTTGAATTCTTTAACAACTGCAGGAGCAGCAGTAAATACTGTTGGAATTGCAACCTTGCTCTTACCACTCTTTTTAAGACCTTCAACAACGTTATCTGTCCATTCTCTTAATTCAGCGTGTGAAAGGTGTGGGCAACCAATAAAGCAAAGCTTAGGTGTTGCATTCTTATCTTTCCACATAACTGGGTAAGAAGCTTTAACTCTTTCGAGCTCTGCATCATCAATAACATAAACCTGAGCGTTTTCTGCAATAAGGCTTTCGCCTAATTCAACTGCTTCTGGTGTAAGACCTTCAATGTGATAAAGACCAACTGCACCGTTTGAAGCTGTAGCTGCACCAAAGTTTTTGAGGTATGATTTTGCATCATCTGTTAATTCATTGCCAATCCAGTTTGTAAGACCTTTAACAAAAGGAACGTCTTCCATAACCTTCATACCAATAGCACTACCTAAAACTTGTGCTTCTGGTTTTTTAGTTGTTTTAACTTCTACAATCCAAGTTGCTTTTCTGCCTTCGTCAGTAACAAGACCGAAATATGGAACGTAACCAACGATTGAACCCATAAGCTCAATAATACCTGAGTTACGGTTACAACGAGCACCTAAAACTGAGTTAGCATAAACAACAGCACTTGACTCAGCCCAAGAAAGAACGTCACCCTTCTTAGGAATGTTGCCAACTTCGTTCATGTAGCAAGTACAAGTATATGACTCGTCGTTAACAAGACCTAACTTTCTGAGTTGTTCATCATAGCTTGCTTGTTTTGAGTACATAAACTTCTTGAAAACAATGTTTTTAAGGAAGTCTGATGGTACTTCTGGAGCAAGAGGTTTTGGGTCAACGCTGAACTTTTGCTTTGACTTAACACCTGCTTCAATAAGTTGTTCCATAAGGTCATAAACAGGAGTCATAACCTTAAGACCGAAGCTTGTTACTAAATGACCCATTTCGCTTGTAACAGGAATCATTTTTGTAGCACCGAAAGCTTCGCCGTACATAACGAGAGTTTTCATAACTTTCGCCATGGTTTCCCCTTGTGAACCATCAAGAATGGCTTGCTGTTCTGGGGTAAGTTCCATTTTTGTATTCATTTTTTTCAATCCCTTCGGTTGATAATATAAACTATTTTAAATATTTCTCGCACAGCGATACGCTGAACGAACGGCTTCAAATACTCTTGCACTTCTGAAGCTGTCGCCAATATTATAAATTTCTTTAGCTGCCCTAAGTTTCTGGCAATCGTAATAAAGGCTACTGTCAGCTATTGAACCTGCTGCAAGAATAATCATATCTGCCACGAGCAAACGCTCTTTATAATTTTCGCCTATTTTGTTGAAATTGTCAAGAGGATTTTCAACATTTTCTGGTAAAATAGGTTGCCATGTTACATAAGGTGATGGAACGTTCTTGTGAACATTCTGAAGAACGTGCACTTTTGTACCTTCTATTGACACAACTTTTGTGCAGTTAAGTATATCTACCTCGCCCTCTTCAAGATAGTGAATTATATGACCACGGTTTGCAGTACAAGCATTTTTCATTATGTACTTATCCATCTCAATAAGCTTAACGTCTTTATTAAGCTCATATTTAAGATAATACGCTGTTTCTGCACCAACCACGCCACCACCGAGGACAATAATTGTTCTTGCATCTCTTACGAGTGACGGATTTCTGAGCACTTCTATTGCAAAATGAACCTTTGCAGTATCAAGACCATTGATTTTTGGTTTTAACTGTTTTGTGCCAGTTGCAACAAGAATTGCATCGTAGCTTTTTGCTTTTAAAGACTCTGCCTGAGCATTACCCTTAATGAATGTAAAATCAGGATTTTGTTTTAATTTTTCTACAACGTTATAAAGATAAGTCAAATAATTATCTAACTCATATTTAATTTTCGGTTTACTACCAGGAACTATACTACCGCCGATTTCACGTCTTTCGTAAAGGTCAACAGTGTGCCCTCTTTTAATAAGTGTTTCTGCGGCAACAACACCAGCAGGTCCAGCACCTATAACCGCAACGTATTTTTTCTTCTCAGCTTTCACGATTTCACGCGAATATTCTTCTTCAAAAGCAGTTCGGGGGTTCACTGCACACTGTGGGTGACCGCCCTCAACAAACTCATTAAGGCACGCTTCCTGACAACCAATGCAAGGTCTTATATCCTCTACCTCGCCCGCAAAGGCCTTATTGCACCAGTCGGCATCTGCAAGAAGAGGTCTACCGAGCATTATCATATCGCACTTTTCATCTCTTAATGCTTTTTCTGCTAAATCAGGGTAACCTAATTTACCAACTGCAACAACTGGTACAGGAAGCCCCTTATTAGATTTAATTTCAAAATCATTGAAGAATTTTTTTACAATTTTAGAAATACTTAAGTAGCAACCAGACGGCATTGAAGATGGTGGATGTGGAAGCCACCAGTTGTCGTAGCAACCAAGGTCCACGTCAAACATATCAACACCCGCTTCTACGAGATTTTTCATATATCTTAACGTATCAGCAACACTTCTGCCATTTTTGAACTTTTTGAGTGATGGAACTTCATCCATCTTATCTTTATATGTTTCATTTAACATAAGTGATAAATCTATACGGTACATAATAGGATAATTATCACCCACACGTCTGCGGATTTCTTTTACCATATCTATACCGAAACGCTCGTAATCTGCATATTTGCCTATTTTACGGCGATTGAATGCAGGGTTTGTCATCTGCTCTAAAAGGTAGCCCTCGTGACCGTGAAGGTAGACACCATCTATATTACAAGCCTTTGCATCTGCTGCACCCTGACCTACTCGTTTTATAATTCTTGTTAAAGATAAATCAGAAAGTGGCAAACAAGGAAGTGAACTCATATACCAACTTGGGTTAAAAGATGAACTTCTTGGGAATTTATATTGAGTTGTAAGGCATTGTGGATTACCTACTCTGCCAAGACCTGGAGTTAACTGAATAAAAATATTAGCACCATAAGAATGACACATTGCAGCTAAGTCTCGCCAAGGAGCAAAAACAGTTCTGCTTCTGTCTATTCTTGGAAAATATGAAAGTTCGCCTTTTTCTATAAGGGATTTATCAATACCAAATGACACAGGCACTAAACCTGTTGTAATAAGACCAACTCCACCACGTGCTCTTTCTTCAAAATATTTGAGCATTTTACTATTTGGCTTACCAGTTTCATCGCACATTGAAATGTTACCCATAGGTGCCATTACAACACGATTTTTTATTATAAGATTATTTACTCTGATTGGTGAAAACATTGTGTTATATGGATAAAGGTTTTTTGTCATTTCTGGCACTTCAAAGCCTTTTTTCCACCAATCGCCAAATCTATCGTTAAGCTCTAATAAATTTTTATCAAATCCCAAAAGGTACCCCCCTTTTATAAGAATATCCTGATATTTTAAACAAGTATGAAATCCTGTGGTGAGAGCAAAATACCATCAACCGTTACAACAGAATCGTTATAATTCACATAAACAACCTTATTGTAGCCGTAAGTTATTTTATAAACACCTGCTAAAAGTTTTTCGTGAGAAGTAATTTCCATTCCCTGAATTGACTTGAGCGACTTCATTTTTGAATAATACTGTGCTGTGAGTGTTGCATAAGTTCCGTAAGAGAGATTGTTGCACTCTTCGTAAGTAAAAAGGAATGATGGAACTGAACCATATTCAATTAATTTTAAAATTGCATTCCAGCTACCATCTGTAACGTTTACAGGCTCACTACCATAAATAACAGAGCCGTGAAATACCATCTGTAAAAGTGGCACAGTTGTTATACCAAAAGCGTTTTCTTTAGAAGTAACAGTTGGTAAAGCGTAGACCGCCGAAGCGTTTTTCATAAGCCACAAGGCAGGTTTATCGAGCATAAGCCCTGAATTTACTGCTAATGCTCCAACCTTTTCTTTTGTAAACTCAAGCATTTCTTGTCGGTTAAGATTTTTGTTACTGTCAGTGAAAAGCAAGAAAGATGCATCGTTTAACGTTACATTAAGATTTTCGATTGATGCCAATAAATTGTAACTGGAAGAAATATTCTTGCCAAAAATCGAAGAATTTGAAATAACGCTTTTTACATTTTTCTCTGCCATATATGGATAAACATCATTATAAAGAGAGGCTTTAACTAAGCCATTAGCACCGCTGAGCGCTGTACCACCCGAAAAAGTGTTTATATCTACCCACACGCTACTACGTTTATCGGTTGCAAGTTTTACAAGACTTTGTAACTCTTCATTTCCACCGAGTGACTTAAGCACTGGTGAAGAATCTATTGAAGCGCCTTTAAGACCACCATCTAATGCACCAGAAAATCTTAAAGCGACGTTTCTTACACCTTTTGAGTTAAGAAGTGTAATAATTTCTGTTGCATCTTCAAAAGACGTGAGTAGTTTCTGAGTGCTTGTTTTACTACCAATTACATTCACAAAGAATGGCAAATCACCAAAATCGTATGACACATCGTATGAGAGATAATCCTTTTTAATGAATGCATCACGTGCGATTAATGCGAGTGTAGTATATGAATTAGTCTCAGTATCAGCAAAAATATAGGTTAATGCAATTTCGCCGTCATACTGGTCACCTGACCTTACAACGCTGTTTTCTTCAGCTTTAGAAAATGGTGTTAGGGTGAATTCTGTATAAAGATTGCCAGAGCCAACCTTTTTGTGCTTAACACATTTTATTGTAGCTAACGCTTCACCCTCTGAAATAATTACACAGTTTGTTTTTTTCTTCTCTGCTAAAGCATAACAAGGAATGTATGCGCCTTCTTTAAACTCGTCGATTGTTATATCACTACCGTAAACTGGTAAGTCAAATTTTACGTTTTCAGGCATTTGGGCTGATAAATCTATTAATGCACCTGCTCCGTCAGGAATTACAAAATGCTCACCATTTAAAGCAGCCTTTACTGAAAAAAGACCTGGTAACAACGAGAGCTTTTCAATATAAAGACCGTTTGAAAGCTTTATCTCTGCACAATTCACAGAAACCTTAATATTACCACTTTCTGTTGTGAATTTAACAGGAATTTCGAGTGAAAAACCGTTTTTACTAAACCCTTGCTTTGCACCTGAAGCATCTTTATACAAAGAAAATTTAATAGTAAGTGAATTCTTTTCTTCTTCTATCTCAAAGGTTTTAAAGGCTACTGAATTATCAGTAGAATTGAGAATATATGAATTACCTGTGTTATCTCTTACAGTGAGATTTAAAACGGCACAAATTTTATCTCGTTTTGCAATTTTGCCACAAGGGGTGAAAAAAGTTTTATTATCCGCTTTTTTAATTGCTATAAATGCATTCTCTGGATTATAACAAATCGTATTTCCGTAAGTATCTGAAATACTCTCGGTATAAGAAGAAACATCATCCTCATACATTGTTTCTTTACTCGTGTAATCAAAGCTTTCTGCC
>JAZNUL010000108.1:0-8804 GCA_045592285.1 Acutalibacteraceae bacterium | reverse complement strand
TGGAACAACTCCTTGGCTCACAGAACGACATGGCTACGATCCGACTTAACTATTTTAGGCGCTTGTATTTTGGGCGTAAAATACGGTGCAATTTTAGGTGGCACTTGGGGTGCACTTTGTATTGTAAAAGCATTTCAGGAGCCAATCCCTGGCAATATTCCATTCCAGAATCCTATGATTTCATTAGTACCAAGAATTATTGTTGGTATTGTGGCTGGTTTAGTTTTTGTTGCACTTTCAAAAACAAAACTCAAAAAACCAATTTCATTAGGAATTGCAGCAGTTGCCGCTACACTTACAAACACAGTGTTAGTACTTACAGCATTAACACTTTTCAATGGCTTTGAGTCAATTACTGCAGGTGTTACAACTGCACTTGAAACTATATTCTCAGTTCTCATTTCTGTAAATGGTGTTATAGAAATCGTTGCAGCATTAGTACTTGTTCCATCACTTTATATGGCTACAGAAAAGTTATTAAAGGATAAAATCTAAAATTAAAAAACCTGTTTTTCCAAAAATCAAAACAAAAAATCTCCACGAAGCAAAAACTTCGTGGAGTTATTTTTTATTTTCCTTCTACTACAAAAGAGCCGCCGCCATTCTCTGAAGTTGTTAACTCAGGGAAGTAGGTGTAAGGTTTAAATTCAATTGAATTTAAGAACTCTATTGTTTCTTTTTCAGCTTCTTCAACAGTTATATCTCTTGTAGTTGAAAAGTCAAACTGATATGTATTACCACTATTCTGGAATACTAAAGTAACTCTTGTTTCACCATCATACTGTAAAGTTACAACGTTAATTTTATCATTTACAATTTTGTTATCATAACTATTTTTCAAAATTTTATATTCTTCTTCGGTTTTGTCTTTCTGACCATCTAATGCATCATAAACCTTTTTAATTTTAGCAACAGCCTCATCAAGAGTTTCTTCTAAAATCTGAATTTTGAGTGTTGATTTTGTTTTCTTATTCTCAAATTCACCACGGTCATTAACTGCTTTCCAGCCATCAGGTAAAGTAAAGTAATAAGCATAGTCTTCTATAACACCGTTTTCTTCAATCTGACCAACAAAACCCTGAATCTCAGTTACATATTCACCATTATCGTCTTTAACCTTTTTTCCATCTACATCGGTAACGTAAACAATTAATTCGCCGTCTTCACTTAAGACTTTCTTGCCATTTTCATCTGTTACAAGAATATATTCCGAATCCGTTGATGGATTAACATAAACATCTTTATTACAAGAAGTAAAAACAACACTAAGAGCAATTACTGCTACCATTAAGAAAACTAACATTTTTCTTTTCATAGAACATCACCTGTTTTAAAATTACAGGGGTGGTTACCCACCCCCTTTATTAAACGTCAATTTATTGTGCCTCTGTCATAGTTGCTTCAACAACTACTTCTGTAGTTGTATCTAACGGACTTGTAGGATTTTCATTAGTCCAGTTAATTTCGTAATAAGCTTTATCTTCAAGTGTAAATAAAACTGAAAGGTCGCCGTGCTGCTCAAATGTATTCTGACCTTTAGCTGAAACCTTTACGTTTGCAGGCTTGAAGTATTCAAGTCTTGTGATTTCATCTGTAAGACGGTTAACTGTTGCTGTAATTCTGCAACCGCTGTAACTTACTGTGTAATCCTGCAACTGAAGATATGATTTTGTTTTTGCAAATTCTTCTGAATTTAAAATATCTTCTTTATCACGAAGCGAGAATGCATTACCAAGAATTTCTTTTGCATCAACTTCTGCTACGTCGTCAAATTCAATAGTAATAAAGTACTCGTCGCCAACCTCAGTCATTGTTGCATATTTAATGTCATCAACTGTAAGCTTTGAAGCGAAGCTTTCACCTTTAACTAAAAGAACATCTGTGTTATCAGCACCGAAAGCTATGTCACCAGATTTTTCTTCAATATTTTCTAACATAAGGTCTTTAACAGCTTTAGCAGCATCGTTAATAGCAGAAAGTGATTCATCAACTGTTTCTGCATCTTCCTGACCTACTTTTGTTACCTTAAGACTGTCATTTGGAACGTTTAATTCAAAACGATAATACATAGCAGGTCTTTCTGCTTTAATTTCGTTCACAAGTTTATTGAAGTAATTTAAAATTTCCTCACTTGATTTATCAACAGGAGTTGCACTTTCTGTATATTCTACAGGCACGGTAGTCTGAACTTCAACTTCTTCCCCTGAAGATGATGAACAAGCTGTAAGAGAAAGCAAAGAAGCGCTCACAACTAAAAGTGCTAAACCTAAACTTAAAATTCGTTTCATAAAGGAAGTACCCCTTTTCAAAATAATTTATTATATAACAGAGTAATTATATCACAAAAACAGTTTTAAAAAAACAATATTTTAAGATTTTTTAATCTTTGTCAAAATAGCACAAATACCCGCACTTTCTTTTGTTGCTAAGTAACAAGTATTGACTTAAATGCAATTTATCATTATAATTATAGTAAAATTGAAATCAACCTATAAGGCGGTGTAAAAATGGGTGCCATTTTTAAAAGCAAACGTAGCGGTATATTTTTATTATGTATAATTCTCGCAACCGCTATTTTTGTTGGTGTTGTGTGCTTCGTAATAAATGATAGAAATCAAAAAATCATAAATGGCGACACACTTTACGAAAAAGAAGAAATTGAAGAAACTGAGAATAAAGAAAACAATTTACCAGTTTTTAATGAAGAAGAGGTAATTGACACCACAATAACCTATGAAGAGCAATTACCCGTACTCCCAGACCCAGGTACTCTTTTCGACCCTACAATTATAACAATAGATGAAGATAACTGGAATTTAACACTCGTTAATAGAGGCTACAGAATTATTGACTCATATAAACCAGATTTAGTTTACGTCTGCGGTTCATCTGAACAACTTGATAAGAAAATAGCAGAACATTATGAAGCGATGTATAATGCCGCTAAAGAAGATGGCGTAACACTTACACCATGCTCTGGCTACCGTTCTTATGACTTACAAAAACGTAATTATAACAATAAAGTTGCTTATTACGAAAGTTTAGGCTACACTAAGGAGGAAGCCTTAGAAAAAGCTGCTACTATAATAATGACACCAGGAAGTAGTGAGCACAATTTAGGTTACGCTATGGATATTGTGTGTGTTGACGAATGGTTTGAAGATACAGACGAATTCACATGGTTAATGGAAAACGCTCAGGATTACGGCTTTATTTTACGCTATCCGAAAGAAAAACAAGATATAACAAATGTTATTTATGAACCTTGGCACTGGCGTTATGTTGGTGTTGAACACGCCAAGAAAATGAAAGCAACAGGACAAGTTTTAGAAGAATATTTAGGAGTTGCAGAAAATGGTTAAATTAAAAGTAGAAGAAGCACACGGTGATTATGATTATGGAACAAGTAAGTTTTTAGGTGCACCTACAATGCCAGAAAGCTGGCTCTCTGATGGCACTCTTTCTGACGATGATTTTTTCTTCTGTCAAATAAAACTTTCTGAATTACGTGAGCACACAAGTTGCACACTTTTGCCACCTAAAGGATTTTTATATATCTTTCTGACTATACAGGAAGATGGCACGTTTAAACCTAACGTAAGACTTTGTGAAGAAGAGCCAGACACTCTTATTGATGACTTCAATTATGGCTTTGACTTTTTAGGCGATACCGACAAAGAATATTCAATAGATTTTAGCGGTGTTAGTGCTGACACAGAAACAGAACTTTTTATTGAAGAAAATGAAAACTACATTCTTCTTCAATATGACCCACTTGACGACAATATGCCAGAGTTTTTACAGGAAACAGAAAAACAAGCTGTTTTCAGAATATCAAAAGTTGATTTAGAAAACCTCGATTTTTCGAGAGTTACTTTTGAATTAAATTAAAAAATGATGAAAGGCTTAGCCTTTCAGCATTTTTTTATTTCTTTATTTCAATATATTGCTTCTGCACAGCATCATATTTATAAACAGCACCTTTTCTGAATGCACAAGTATAATTTGTTTCTGTGCCGTCCTGCTCATAAATTTTTATTATATAAACCTTTTTGCCATCAACTGCTTTCACAGTAGCACCACTTGTTACCATTACATATTCTGCAACCTCTTTTTCAAACCCTAATTTGTCCTTAGAACATTTTTTGAACATTTTTTGGAGCGCTTCATTGTTTTCTTCATCATAAAACAATGTTGTTCCCTGAGCGGTTGTCTGCTCCACTACCTCAAATGCACCGTTTTGAGTTAATAAAAGATATTTATTACTTGTAACATCAAGTTTGAAGCAATTATAACCAGCAATTGCAAAAACTGCGCTTGGCAATTCAGAATCCTCTGTCAAAAAGAGCTCAATTCGACAGGCGTTTTCGTCATTAACCTGACACTCACTCAATTTCATAATATACTCATTAATAGGTTTTGAAATTCCCAATATATCATTACTGTATTGCCCGAGCATTTGTGCTGCAACACTTTCATTTACAGTCATATTACCAAATTCATTTGATACGTCAACAACAGTATCCGCCGTTTCTAAAGCATTATTTTCTTTATATTTTTTAACGCCCATTGCAATAGCAAAAAGAATTGCAGAAACTACTATAACAGCAATAAAAATTGTAACAATTTTCTTCAATTAACTCACTCTCCTGACTATATTAAACGATTATAGCAAATCGAAACTCTACAACCATTATAATATACAATTGCAAGAGTAGTTTGTCAAGTTACACCTATTAGGAATCATTTGGATATTTTCAGATACTTTTCTTTTGTTGCTATTCCACCACGAATATGCCGTTCCTCTTTGTTTTTTTCTAAAACCTGCCGCACCTCGTTATAAAGTGCAGGATTAACCTTTTTCAAACGTACTGTTACATCGGTAAAAACTGTAGATTTTGAAACACCAAATTTTTTACCAGTCGCCCTGACAGTTGATTTAGTTTCTGCTATGTATCTGCCAAGCTCCACCGCTCGTTCATCAAAATGACCTTTTATATTTTTATCATAATTAAATGTCATAATGCACCCCCTGTTACCTTGTTAAAATTTATGCTTCCCCTTGATTTTTTATTACAAAAAGCAAAAAATTCTTTACATAGATTTTCAATTATGGTATTATCAATACATAAATTTTAACGAAACAGGTGCTTTTATGATTAAATTTGGTACAGGTGGTTGGCGTGCTGTTATCGGTGACGATTTCACACGCGAAAACGTTCAATTAGTTGCAAGTGGCATTTTAAAATATGCAAAAGAATTAAATAAAACAGACAAGCCTATTATTATTGGTTACGACAGACGTTTTTTGTCTGAATCTGCTGCAAAATGGGTAGCTGAAGTTCTTGCTGCTGGTGGAATTGACGTGTGGTTTTTAAACCGTTCTGCCCCTACGCCACTTATAATGCACACAGTAAAAGACTCTGAGCTTTACTTCGGCATTGAAGTAACTGCAAGTCACAACCCTGCAAATTATAATGGCATTAAAGTTATTGTAGACGAAGGCAGAGATGCAAGTCAGGAAGTTACAGGAAGAATTGAAGAATTAATTGAAGAAACAAACTCAGTTGAAACAATTGATTTTGACAAGGCTGTTGCAAGTGGCAAGGTGTTATATCTTCGCAATCCATTCAACAAATTCCTTGACGATATTTTAGCACTTCTTGATACAAACGCTTTAAGAGAGCGTGGACTCCGTGTTCTTTTTGACACAATGCACGGCTCTGGTGCTTATCCGTTACAGGTTATTTTCCACACAACACGTTGCACAGTTGACACTATAAATCTTAACAAAGACGCTTATTTCGGTGGCATTATGCCAGCGCCTACAGAGCAAACACTTTCACCTTTAAGTGATATGGTTGTTAAAGGTGACTATGACCTTGGTATTGCTATGGATGGCGATGGCGACAGACTCGGTATTATTGACAGAGATGGTACATACATAAACGCTAACGAAATTCTTTGTATGCTTTACTACTACCTCGTTAAATACAAAGGTTGGAAAGGTGCAGTTGTAAGAAACCTTGCTACAACTCACATGCTCGATAAAATCGCTGAAAGTTTCGGCGAAAAGTGCTACGAAGTACCGGTTGGTTTTAAATATATTTCTTCAAAAATTGACGAAGTAGATGCAGTGCTCGGTGGCGAATCTTCCGGTGGTCTTACAGTTCGTGGCCACATTCACGGTAAAGACTCTGTTTACGCCGCTTCGCTCTTTGCTGAAATGATAAGCGTTACAGGAAAATCGCCAGTTGAAATTATGAAAGAGTTAGAAGAACAATTCGGTGTATTCGAGATGGTTGAAGATAACCTTGTTTTCGCACCTGAATATAAAGACACTGTTAACCAAATTATTATGGTCGAGAAAAAGTTACCTGAATTTAAAAACAAGGTAGCGCGTGTTAATTACGAAGACGGTTGCAAGGTTTATTTTGAGAATGGTGACTTTGTAATATGCCGTTTCTCTGGTACAGAACCGCTCCTTCGTATATTTGCTGAAAGCAATAATAAAGCTACAGCAAGAGAATATATTGATGCATTCAAAAAGTTTCTTAGTCTTTAAAAGTTTAGGAACTAGGAAATAGGAATTAGGAATTAGATAAAAACAAAAAAACTACATTCTATCATTTAAAGTTAAAACGATAGAATGTAGTTACTTTTTATACTACTGACTTACCGACTTACTGACCACTATTCCCCAATTTCCGATAACTTTTTATTTCCATTTTTAAAAACCACAAGTGAAATAAGCATAATTACAAACGTAATCAATGCAAAAATTTCCGGATAAGAATCCACGTTAAGATAACAAAAGAAAAAATCGCTTACACCCTCAAAACAATAATTGGCTAAACATCCGAACGGTATCAAAATTAATCCTATTGTCAACCAAAACATCCAAGCTAATATGTTACTGTCATCTGAAAACATAAAGCCAAACAAAAAAGTTGCAGTAGGAACAACAGCACTAATAAGTGTAGCGTAATACATATACTTCAAATCATATTTTTTACCGATAATTGCAGAAGAAAAATTCCAAATCAATATAACACCTAATGAAATTGAAGGTATAATCGGATATAAGACAACATCAAAATTTTTGAACGTAGTTGCTTCCAAGGTATCATAAATCGGTGTTACAAGAACCTCATCTTGTGAAATAGTGGCTAAAACCCACAACAAAATTACTGGAGTAGCACCCATAAAGTATTGTTTTACTTTTCCTATATTTTGCATAAAATCATTCCTTCAAAAAATTCTGGAAACCAGAGCAAACCAGACACTATCGTCAATAACATCCCTATAAAAATCACTAAAATTCTCAAATCAGGACTCTCTTTTACATTATGAGTTTTAAAAGCAATTATAACTTCAAGTATGATACCTGACACAAATATAACTGGTAAAACAAACACACAGACAAATAAGCACGCACAAAAAAGAAACGAAGAAATACCTGAAAGCCACCACAAATCAATACCTGTACCACTATGGTCACCTATGTAAACTAACACTGCAGAAACATAGGTTGATATTGTAACAATTATTGATGAAACAGATAATAATTTACCGATACTTAACACACGATTTTTTACACTTTCAAGTTTCATAAAATCACCCTTTAAAAGAAATATGGTAAAAAGAGAAAACCAAATGGCAAGAATATGCCTGCTAAAATAATTAAAAATCTTAAATCAAGAAACTCTTTTGCGTTACGTTTTTTAAAAGCGATTATTCCTGTAAGTATAGCACCAAGACCAAATAAACCTGGTAGCACAAATACACTTCCATAGAAAATGACAATTTCTAAACAACTTGTAATAATTTCATTTAGCCAATCTTCTAAGTAAAAATGAGAACCCAGTTCCAAACGAATCACAATCACTGTAGATATTATTATTACAACAATTGAAAATATAGATAACCCCTTACCTACACCTAAAACTGAATTTTTAATTTTTTCTAATTTCATAAAATCACCCTTTTCTTTTAAATTTATAAATAATAAGACTTACAATTGGTGAAGCGAATACAATTATTGAGGTTAATACTGTTAAAAATTCACTTTCAGGGGAACTATAAAACACACTGACCACCGGTGTACAGAAAAGAACTGAAAGTCCTAAAATAATACTTTCGTTTATTGCTATGAAGTTGCAGAGTAAAGCAAGAATAAATGTTAATAAAGGAATTATTTCCGCAATAAACGCACTATTGAAAAATAATTTTTTATTATGCTTCATTGAGTAAAGTGCTATAAAAATATTGTAACCTAAAAACAACAACAAAAAAATTTTACCTAACCCTAAATCTGAATAACCTAAATCTAAAACATCGCCTGAAACTATTTTACCCGATAATAGAATTGCTGAAAACCATATAATTGCTGATGAAAAGATACCACCTAAAATTTGTTTTATTTTATTTGTCATAAAGAACACTCCTTATCGTTTTCTTTTCATCTACATAATATCAATTTGTTTTTAAAAAAGTACCGAAATGTAACTTTTGGGCGTTTTTTTGTAATTTTTGGTATGTTCGGGTGTTAGATGTTAGGTTTTAGGCGTTAGTTATCAAAAAAGTTCTATCATTTTACAAACTGAAAATGATAGAACTTTTTAATTTTTATAATATTATAATAACGTCGCAGATCCACAATTCTGAATTCTGCATTCTAAATTCTTAATTTTGTAAATGCATTCTGCATTTACAACCTCACTCCCCCACGTCTCACTAAAATCGTATCATCGCCTATTACAACAATATCTTTAAAGCAAATCACAATTTCTTCACCACGACCT
>JAZNUL010000107.1:0-44050 GCA_045592285.1 Acutalibacteraceae bacterium | reverse complement strand
CAAGAGCAAAACAGGACAAACAAGCTCTGAAACAGCAGTATATCTTTATCTTGCAGCACCAAAAGTAACAGCAGTAAAGGGAACAGAAAGCATTAATGTTACCTGGACAGAAAGTGCTGGCGCAACAGAATACGTTGTTTATCGTTCAACTTATGATGCAAAGAAAAAGAAATGGTCAAGCTTTAAAAAGCAGACTACAGTAAATGCTACTACAACAAGCTACAAAGATACTAAGGCAAAGAGTGGTACAAAGTACAAATATTGTGTAAAAGCAAAAAATGGTAGCGTAGTAAGTGCATATCTTACATCAAAATCAGTAAAAAGATAAAATGAAAATCCCTGACAGTTTTTTGTCAGGGATTTTTATAATAAAACACAAAAATTTTTAATAAAACTCTTGATACTTTTGGGATTTTCTGCGATAATAAGATGATATATTATTTTCTATTATAATGAATGGGGTTTACTATGAACTACGATTACAAAGCTTTAGCAAATCTTCTTTTTCCTGATGTAACAGAAACAATAGAAGATTTAGAAAAAAGATATCCCGAAAGAGATTTAAAAGAGGGTGCAAGAGTTACACGATTTGCACCAAGTCCTACGGGTTATTTACATATAGGTGCATTCTACACTGCACTCGTTAATTTGCTTACAGCAAATGCTACAGGTGGAGTTTCATATTTAAGAATTGAAGATACCGATAAAAAGCGTGAAGTAGTGGATGGCGTTTCTGCTATTGTTGACGGTTTTAAAGATTTTGGTGTGGCATTTACTGAGGGTGTAACAGGCTTTGGTACTGAAAGCGGTAATTACGGACCTTACACACAAAGCCTTCGTGCTGGAATCTATCACGTTGTAGCAAAAGCGTTGGTAGAGCAAGGACTTGCTTATCCTTGCTTCTGTACTTCAGAAGAATTAACAGAGCTTCGTGCAACACAAGAAAAAGACGGTGCTTTAATTACTGGTTACTTTGGTAAATATGCAAAATGCCGTGATTTGACTTTAGAAGAGATTGAAGCAAATCTTAAAGAGAATAAGCCTTATGTTTTACGCTTCCGTTCTGAAGGTCAAGAAGATAAACGAATTATGTTTGAAGATATGATTCGTGGTAAAATTGAAATGCCTGAAAACGTGATTGATGAAGTTTTACTTAAATCAGATGGAATTCCTACTTATCACTTCGCCCATATTTGTGATGACCATTTTATGAGAACAACTCACGTTATCCGTGCAGAAGAGTGGTTATCATCTGTGCCAAAGCATATAGCAATTTTTAAGGCTTGTGGCTTCAAAGTGCCAAAATACGCTCACGTTTCACAAGTTATGAAGCTTGATGAAGAAGATGGTAACAAGAGAAAGATTTCAAAGAGAAAAGACCCTGAAGCGGCGGGTAGTTATTTCTTTGAGGCTGGTTTCCCGAAAGAAAGTATTTTAGAATATCTTTTAACTTTAATAAACTCAAACTTTGAAGATTGGCGCAGAGCAAATCCTACACTTGATATCTATTCTTTCCCATTTAATCTTAAGAAGATGAGTCCATCAGGTTGCCTTTTTGACCTTGTTAAGCTTAATGATATAAGTAAAAACGTAATTTCTGTTATGAAAGCAGAAACAGTTTACGAGTTGGTAAGTGAATGGGCACAGAAATATGACGAGGATTTCTACAAGGTGTTTACAAAGGATAAAGCATTTTCAACTGAAATGGTAAATATCGACCGTGAAAGCCCGAAACCAAGAAAAGATATTGCTAAATGGGAAGAAGTTAAAGAATACTTCTCATATATGTTTAATGAATATTATGTTTCAAATTTTGAACTTCCAGAAAATATAAAAATGGAAGATGCAAAGGCTATTTTAACTGAATACATTAAGGTGTATGACACTAATGATGACAAAGATATCTGGTTTAATAAAATCAAAGAACTTTGCGAACCTTTAGGATTTACACCAAATGTTAAAGAATATAAACAAAACCCTGAAAGTTTTAAAGGTCACGTTGGTGATGTTTCAACTGTTATCCGTTTGGCAGTTACAGGTAGAAAGAACACACCAGACCTTTACTCAATAATGAAGCTTTTAGGTAAAGACGAAGTAGTTAAAAGATTAAGTTCTATTTAAGGATGGTATAGAAAATGGAAGAAATTATAAATACAGAAGGATTGTCAAACTTTATTCACGACATTATTGATGAAGAATTAAGAGAAGGCGTGAACACTCGTGTTCAGACACGTTTCCCACCTGAACCAAATGGCTATCTTCATATAGGTCACGCGAAAGCTATCTGCATTGACTTTACAACAGCTTTAAAATATGGTGGCGTTTGTAATTTAAGACTTGATGATACTAACCCTGCAAAAGAAGACCTTGAATACGTTGAATCAATCAAAGAAGATATTGAATGGTTAGGCTTTAAGTGGGATAAATGTCTTTTCGCTTCAAGTTACTTTGATTTCATTTACGAATGTGCAATTAAGCTTATTAAAGACGGTAAGGCTTATGTTTGTGACCTTTCTGCAGATGAAATCAGAGAGTACAGAGGTACTCTTACAGAGCCTGGTAAAAATAGCCCTTACAGAGACAGAAGCGTAGAAGAAAACCTTGATTTATTCGAAAGAATGACTAAAGGTGAATTCAAAGATGGTGAAAAAGTATTAAGAGCAAAAATTGATATGGCTTCACCTAATATGAATATGCGCGACCCTGTTATTTACAGAATTGCTCACGTGGAGCATCACCAGACAGGTAACAAATGGTGTGTTTACCCAATGTATGACTTTGCACACCCACTTTCAGATGCTAAGGAAGAAGTTACCTATTCTCTTTGTTCACTCGAATTTGAAAATCACAGACCACTTTATAACTGGTTTATTGAACAAATCGGCTTTAAAGAGCCACCAAGACAGATTGAATTTGCAAGACTTAATATTAACTATTGCATTACAAGTAAGCGTAAGAATATCCGCCTTGTTACAGAAAAAATGGTTAGTGGCTGGGACGACCCAAGAATGGCTACTATCTGCGGTATGAGAAGACGTGGTTACCCTGCATCATCAATCCGTACATTTATTGAAAAGGTTGGTGTTTCAAAGGCTTATAGCGTTGTTGATTATGGTCTTTTAGAATCTTGTGTAAGAGATGACCTTAATGCTTCTGCACCAAGAGCAATGGCTGTTTTAGACCCACTTAAAGTTATTATCGATAACTACCCAGAAGGTCAGACAGAAGAAGTAGAGGTTGATATTCACCCAGAAAGACCAGAACTTGGTAAAGCAAAAATCACTTTTGGTAAAGAGATTTATGTAGAGAAATCTGACTTTATGATTGAGCCTGTTAAAAAATATTTCAGACTCTTCCCTGGAAATGAGGTTCGTTTCAGAGGTGCATATTTCCTTACTTGTACTTCTTATGATTTAGATGAAAATGGCGAAGTAACTGCAATTCACTGTACTTATGACCCTGCTTCAAAGGGTGGTAACTCACCAGATGGCAGAAAAGTTAAAGGTACAATTCACTGGGCTGGTCCAAATGCTTTCAAAGCAGAAGTTCGTCTTTATGACAGACTCTTTACAGTTGAAGACCCTGCTTCTGTTTCAGATGAAGAATTCCCAAGTGTAATTAATAAAGATTCACTTGTTGTTCTTAAGGATTGTCTTATTGAAGAAACAATCAAGAATGCACTTCCTGAAAGCTCATTCCAGTTTATGAGAAATGGTTACTTCTGTGTTGATAAAGATTCGACTCCTGACAAAATGATTTTTAACAGAACAGTTCAACTCAATTCCTCATGGGGTAAATAATAGAAGGGTAGGCTGAATTTATGAAATATGTTTACAAAATAATTTCTGCTGTAAGTTCGTTGGCCGTTTTGCCTGCTATGGTGTTTTCACCAATTATTTATTATTATATATCTTCAGTTGCATTACAAGGTGTTTTTACCTTAGCTCAGCTTGTAGGTAGTGATGCATTAGCTAATGCTATGAAAGAGTATGGCTGGGAGAATGTTCCAAAAGGTATTTCTGGTACACTTTCAATATATGATATTGGTGATTTTGTTGTACAATTCGGCGGTGAGGGTAGTTCAGATGAATTTCTTAAAACTGTTGAAATGATGATTCCATCGTTGTTAGCAACGGTTATTGCAATGGTTTTTACAATAGTTTGTGCCGTTGTTACAGTAGTGCTTGCTTTTGCTTGTAAGGATAACAGAAAAGTTATTGCATCATCAATTGCCGGCGCAGGATTTTCTTTAATGGTTCCAATGCTTATTGAGAATACACTTTATCCTATTGCTTCAGGTGCTATAAACATAGGTAGCTTGTTAAATACTTTTTGGGCACCATTGATTGCTGAAATTGAAGAACTTTCAGTAGCACCACTTTATTATGTGATACCTGCTCTTTTCGGTTTTGTAGCATTATGGACAATCCTTTATAATGCAACACTCCCTGAAAAAGAAAAAGCAGAAAGATTAAAAATGATTGGTTAAGATTCAATAATATAAAAACTCTGTATCGATTGTTCGATACAGAGTCTTTTTTATTTGTCTTTTATTGGATTGTTGCTTTGTTTGCTCTGTGAAGCAGTTGCTAAAATCTGTGCATAGATTATTGCGACTGTTTCATAAAGCTCTCTCGGAATCTGGGTTCCGACATCAAGCATACAAAGAACAGATGATGCACTGTCATCACGATAAACCGGAATGCCTTCTGTTTCTGCAATATCAATAATTCTTTCAGCAACCTCGCCATAACCAGAAGCAATAACAATAGGCGCCATATCTTGGTCTTGGTTGTACTTTAAGGCAACCGCTTGTTTTGATTTTGGTGATTCCATTTGCACCATCCTTTCTTTTGAGATTTTGAATTAATCAATATTTATCGTCGAATCCGTCAAAGTTGTAATCATTTGAAGAATCGTAGTTATTGATTTCTGGGATTTCCATACTTGCTTGTGTAGAAACGTCTTTAAGTTTGAATGCACCAATAATCTGTTTGAGCATCTGAGCCTGACCAGAAAGTTCTTCTGAAGCAGAAGCACTTTCTTCTGAAGTTGCTGAGTTTGTCTGAACAACTGCTGAGATTTGCTCAATACCAGTTTTAAGCTGAGTAACTGCTGTTGCTTGTTCCTCTGAAGCAGAAGCAATTTCATCAATCTTTGCAGATACTGCATTAACTTTTTCAACAACTTCTAAGAGTGAGTTAGCAGTTTCGTCTGCAATCTTTGTACCGTTTTCAATAGCTTTAATAGCACTTTCAATAAGAACAGTTGTGCTCTTAGCTGCCTCTGCAGATTTTGCTGCAAGGTTTCTTACTTCGTCAGCAACAACCGCAAAACCTTTACCAGCAGCACCTGCTCTTGCTGCTTCAACTGCCGCATTAAGAGCTAAGATGTTTGTCTGGAATGCGATATCGTCAATAGTTTTAATAATTTTACTGATTTCGTTTGATGTGTTAGTAATGTCATTCATTGCAACAACCATCTCTTGCATCTGAGCATTACTTTCGTTGATACCATCTGAAGCAATATTTGCCTGTTCTGTAGCTTCAACTGCATTTTTAGCAGTATGGTTAATATGTTCTGAAATTTCAACAATTGTAGCTGAAAGTTCTTCAACACTACTTGCTTGTTCAGTAGCACCTTGTGAAAGTGCCTGAGCGCCACTTGCAACCTGGTCTGCACCATTTGCAACTTGCTCTGAACCCTGATAAATCTGATACATTGTATCTGTTAAGTCAACAACAATCTTATCAAATGATGTAAGGAGTGGCTGGAATCCACCAACGTAAGCCTCGGTGTTATCAGATTCAACGTTGAGATTACCTTTTGCTACTTCACCTAAAAGAGCACTCTGGTCATTAATGATGTTGCTCATATTTTCTGTGATTTTTACAGTAGCTTTATAAAGAATACCTGTTTCGTCTTCTGATTTTACAACGGGAATAGGAGATTCTAAATCACCTTCTGCAAGTAATTCGAGTCTCTCAGCACATTTTTTAATTGGCTTTGCAATCATAGCTGAAAGAACGAAGCCATAAGTGATGGCAACTACACAAATAATGATAACAAGTACCATAACAAGAATTGCCATTTTATTGCCTTCTGCTTTTACAGAAGCAACAGTTGCATCACCGTTAGCAACTTTTATTTCTAATATTTTGTTGAGAGCAGAGTCAATTTTATCATATTCTACGTCAAGCTCATCAATAAGTCTTGCCTGAAGCTCTATAATAAGCTCTTTATCATCGCCAGCTTCACGTGCTGCCATAATATCAGCTGCAACCTTGCCATAAGCTTCAAAGGCTGCTTGTGCTTCTGCATAAAGTGCTTTTTCTTCTTCTGTTTTTAAAGTAGGTTCAATAGCGGCAAAATATGTATCAAACTGTTCCTGATACATTGCCATTTGTGAACGACAGAAGTCACGGCGTTCTTCATCATAGTAGGAAATATAGTCGTGAATGTATTCATCAATAAGACAAAAAGCCTGAACGGTACGACCGATATCACCCTGTGCAAAGCCATCGTTTACAACAACATCGTAATATCCGTTGTTTAAAGATGAAGTAGATTTGCCTGTAAGGACTCCCATTAAAAGAACCAATACAACCACACCTACAAATGCAGCCATAAGCTTGCCTCTGATTGTCATTTTGTTTGCATATTTTCTCATATTTAAAACCTCCTCAGTTTTATACTGTTACGTCAACACCCACACGTCTGTATGGAAGTGATTTGAATACATCCATAAGTGAGCGGGGCTCTTTTATGGTATCGACCTTTGCTCTACCTATTCTGTATGTGGAATTTGAGAGTAATTGTGGTAAAGTTCTTACCATATTTGTAAATTGCGTTTCTAAACCTTTAGGACAATAAAGATTCAAATCAAGTGATTTAGAACTTTCGTGAGCGAAAAATTCTACTTCAAATCGCCCTACGCCATCTATATCCATAACCATCAGGAAGTGAATTCCTTTACCTTTACGACTACTTTCGGGGTAATCGTTTTCATCACTTTGTGGGTTAATCCACATTTCAGCAAAAGAACGAACATCGCCGAAAACAGATGGTATAATAAAATGTAATAGCGGAGTGAAGTTGCAAGGCGAGGACAAGAGACTATGCAATATCTGTTCTGTCTTTGCAATGTCTGTAACACTTTCTTTACTTGAAGCTGTCTGGAAATTAAGCAAAGAAACAAGTGAATCGATAACCTTTGAATGAAATGGTGAAGCTTCGTGAGTGAGTCTGTGGAAACCACCAGTCTGATATCTGTTTGTGAATTCATCAATAAGTCGTGTTAATTCACGTCGGTCATCAAGATTTATAAGACGTTTAAGATTGAAGGTTGCTTCTTTGAAGAAATCAATATTATCGTTGAATCTTGAAAGATTGTAGACTGTAATTGAAACGTTTTTTGCAAGTTTTGGTGTGAAGAATATACTTTCTTCGATTTCCTTAAGAACAGAAAGTGTTTCTGCTTTTAACTGTGGAAAATTTTCATACGCTTCATTAGATGAGAATTTTATTATAAGGTTAGTTAATTTACTTACTAAATCCTGACTGGTTGCAACATTGTTTTTTATAAAAGTAAGATTATTTATAACAGCACCTAAAATATCATCTTTATAAACAAGGTTGTTAATTGATTTGAGTTCATTAGCAACAGCTTTTAAAAGTGGTGTGTTGTCAGGGTTTTCTGAACAGAGTTTTCTTAGTAAATCAAAAATTTCACCTTTGAAACCAGTGGACTCCTTTTCCTGACGAACCATTTCGTTAGCGATATCTTCCGGAGGTACAAACATACCATTTACATATTGCTCAATCTGCTCAGTGGTAGTTGTATTTTTTGCGGTAAGCAGTTTGAAGGTTTCTTCTAAAAGGTAAATGTTTTTAAGATATGTTGCCGCAACTGCAGGGTCTCTTAAAAGAGTGAGAAGAAGAGTAGGTGCATCCTGACCTTCGAGGAAATTTGTGTTGTGCTTTAAAATCTCACTCTGGTTATGAGTCTGTATAACTTTTGTCGGGTCTAATATATTAAAAGGAACAGTAGGTTCAACCTGTGGTTTCAGTTGGGCAGATTGATTTTTATTGACATAAGGTGTAACTATTCTTAAAACATCAGCCAACCAAAACAACTCCTTTTTGCAAAATTTTAATAAAGTACATAGTAATTCTATATTAATACAATTTATAATATAGCACAAAAAAATAGATAAAATCAAGTTATTTTGTCAAAATATATAAAAAACTCTTGATTTTTTCTGAAAATAATGGTTAAATATATTATAGGTATATTGTAATTTGGTGCAGATATGTGCTATAATTGCAATATGGAAATTTAAGGAGGTCTTACAATATGGGAATTGTTGAACCCGGAATGGAAGCCATGTTGGATGTTTTTGTCCATGAAACCGACACTATGTTAGAGGAATTGGACGAGGTTCTTATTGTCTCTGAAAAAGCTCACAATATTGATGATGACAATATTAATACGATTTTCAGAATTACACATACGATTAAGGGCTCTGCTGCTATGATGAACTTTGAGGGAATGTCAAATCTTGCACACTCCATCGAAGATGTTTTCTACATACTCAGAGATAATCCAGAAAAACTTAAGGTTGTTTTTGATACAATATTTGACCTTGTGTTCCAGTCATCTGATTTTCTTAAAGATGAACTTAATCAGATTCGCACAGGTGTATATGAGCCAGGCGATCCGACTGAACTTATTGATAAGATTCACGCGCAGGTTGCTATATTAAAGGGGGAAGCACCGGCAGAGAGTACCGAGGAAGTAGAAACTGTTGAATCTGCACCAGTTGTTGAGGCTGCTGAGAATTCAGAGACACTTCATATTTTCTTTGATGACGGTTGTCAGATGGAAAATATACGTGGATTTATGATTGTAACTCAACTTGAAAAAGTTTGCGATTCGGTTAAAACTATCCCTGCAAATATTGAAAATGACCCTGAGACAGCTGCTGAAATTGAGAAAAAAGGTTTATTTGTAACAATAACACCAGCAGATGCTTTACAGGAAGCTATTGAGACTGTTGAATCTGCATTGAGCGTTAAAAGCTACGAAGTTGTAGCTAAGGGTGATGTGGTTTCAGAGGCTGCATCTGTTGAAACTCCGGAAAAAATCGAAGCAGAATTAAAGGCTGCTGGTATTGAAGAAATCAAAACAGAAGCTATTGCTAAAGAAGTTGCTGCAGCAAAAGCAGCGGCAGCACCACAGGCAAAAGCAAATCAGCCAAAGGTTCCAGCAAAAGAAAATGCAAAGCAAAGTCTTTTAAGTGTTAATCAGGCAAAGTTAGATAAACTTATGGACCTTGTTGGTGAAATCGTTACAACAGAGTCTATGGTTGCACGTAATCCTGATATTCAGGATTTAAAACTCGACAACTTCACAAAATCACTTCGTGAGTTAGATAAATTGACAGATGAACTTCAGGATATTGTTATGTCAATAAGAATGGTGCCTCTTCAGGGAACATTCCATAAAATGAGCCGTATCGTTCGTGATATGAGTAAAAAACTCGACAAAAAGGTTGAGCTCGTTACAATAGGTGAAGATACAGAAGTTGATAAAACAATCAACGATACTATTGTTGACCCACTTATGCATATGGTAAGAAACTCTGTTGACCATGCTATTGAGTCACCAGAACGCCGTAGAGAATTAGGTAAACCAGAAACTGGTACTGTTACTCTTTATGCACGTAATGCGGGCGGTGAAATTTTAATTGACGTTACCGACGATGGTTCAGGTCTTGACCCACAAAAACTTATTGCAAAAGCAAAAGAAAAGGGTATTTTAACAAAACCTGAAAGTGAATATACTGATAAAGAAGCATTCCAGCTCATTATGGCTGCAGGCTTCTCAACTAACACTACTGTTACTGAGTTCTCAGGCAGAGGCGTTGGTATGGACGTTGTAAGAAAGAATATTGAACAGATTAACGGTTCTATTTCAATTAACAGCGTTAAAGATGAAGGTACAACATTTACTATTAAAATTCCGCTTACAATTGCTATTGTTGATGGTATGAATATTGGTGTTGGTAACAACATCTTCACTTTACCAATTACGTCAATCAAGCAGTTGTTCAGATTAACTGATGAATCTTCTATCGTTAAAAACACCAATGGCGCTGAAATGATTATGATTCGTGGTGAGTGTTACCCGATTTATAGATTACACAAGGTATTTGGTATAGGCGATTCAGAAAAACCATTTACAGATGGTCTTCTTATTCAGGTTGAAAGCGGTAATGGCAACGCTTGTTTCTTTGCCGATGAACTTTTAGGCGAGTATCAGGTTGTTGTAAAACCATTCCCATCACTTTTCAATCATTATGGTTTGAAGAAAATGGGTCTTTCTGGTTGTAGTATTTTGGGCGATGGTAGCATAAGCCTTATTATAGATGCTGCAACTCTTATAGCAAACAATAAGAAATAATCTTATCTTAAGGAGAAATTTATTATGAACGAAAATGCAACAATGAACACAGATGTAATTGAGGAATTAAGCAATAGATACTTATTATTCAGAATAGACGAAGCTTATTATGGCTTATCTCTTACATCAGTAAGAGAAATTATTCAGGTTCCGAAAATCACAGATATTCCAGGTACACCTGAATACGTTAAAGGTATTATCAACCTTCGTGGTGGCGTAGTTCCTGTAATTGATGTTCGTCTTAAATTCGCAATGCCAGAGCGTGAATATGACAGCCAGACTTGTATTGTGGTTTTAGAAGTTAATGATACAAGCGTAGGTTTAATTGTTGACCGTGTTTCTGAGGTTGTTACAGTAGAGCAAGAACAACTTGTTGCACCACCAGATATGGGTGATGTAGTAAGCAATTATCTTGATTCAGTTTCTGAAATTGGTGATAAGATTGTTCTCAATATTGATTGCGATAAATTCTTAGAGCAAGATGTTAACTCTCTTCAATTATAATTAATATAATTTAAACCACAACAAAACAAAGCCATAAGAGGCTTTGTTTTGTTATAGAAAAAGGATGACGATTATGGTTGCTCAGAATAGTCCGATAGTTAATATCACTGATGCTGAATTTGAAAAAATTGTGTCATTTGTTTACAGAACTTATGGCATAGATTTAAGAAAGAAAAGGCAGTTAATAGAAGGCAGACTTTCTCAGACTCTTAAAACAAAAGGATTTATGAGTTTTGACCAGTACTTCAATATGCTTCTTAATGATAAGAGTGGTACAGAAATGAATTTGTTTTTAAACAAAATCACTACTAACCATTCATATTTCGGTAGAGAAAATGAACATTTCGATTTTCTCAGGAATGTTGCTTTGCCAGACCTCGAAAAACGTAGACAAAGAGAGCTTCGTATCTGGAGTGCTGGTTGTTCTGCAGGTCAGGAAGCTTACAATATAGCTATGACAATCGACCAGTATTTTGGTCCGAGAAAATCTCAATGGGATACAAGAATACTCGCAACAGATATTTCTACTGCAGTGCTCGAAAAAGCTAAACTTGGTGTGTATTCTGCTGATAATCTTACAGATTTACCACCAGCTTGGCGTACTAAATATTTTAAAATGCAGCCTGATGGAACTTATCAGATTTCTGAGGCGATGCGTAAAGAAGTTATTTTTAAAATATTTAATCTTATGGACCAGATTGTTTATAAGAAACCATTTGATATAATTTTCTGTCGTAACGTTATGATATATTTTGATGCTGAAACAACAAATAAACTTGTAAAAAGATTTTATGATGCTACTGCAGAAGGTGGCTATTTGTTTATTGGCCATTCTGAGTCAATAGATAAGGAATACACAGGTTATACCTATGTTAAGCCTTCTACATATCAGAAAATTACGAAAAAATAATGAAAGTCGGTGAATAGATTGTCAATTAAGGTTCTTATTGTTGACGACTCTATTATTTTCAGAACTAAATTACAACTATCTTTGAGTCAAGATAAAGAAATTGAAGTTGTTGGCAGTGCTATTAACGCTAAAGATGCAATGGGTAAGATTGAAGAACTTAACCCTGACGTAGTAACTCTTGACGTTGAAATGCCAGGTATGAATGGTATTGAGTTTTTGAAAACTCTTATACCAAAAAGACAGATTCCTGTAGTTGTTGTGAGTTCACTCCCTATAAATGCTCTTGATGCTCTTGATGCGGGTGCAGTTGATTTCGTTAAAAAACCTGATGCAAGTCAGGAAGCTATTAAGGAATTTTTTGTTGAATTAACAGAAAAAGTAAAAGTTGCTTCAAAGGCAAAGGTTAAAAGAATGAAGCCAGTTGCTGAGGTTACACAAAAACCATCAGCGGTATCTTCTTTAGCTTCTATGGCAAGCATCAGTGCAAGTAGCAAGGCTGTTATTGCTATAGGTGCTTCAACAGGTGGTACAGAAGCTATTATTGAGGTAGTTAAAGATTTTCCTGCAAATACTCCTGGTGTTGTTATTGTTCAGCATATGCCACCTAAATTTACAGACCTTTATGCACAAAGACTTGATAAAATCTGTAAAATGCGCGTTAAAGAAGCTGAAGATTATGACAGAGTTGTACCTGGTCAGATAATAATTGCTGCAGGTGAATATCATCTTACATTAAAGCAGGATGCGAAAGGCTATTATATAAGAAGTCAGCGTGGCGAAAAAGTCAGCGGACACTGCCCTTCAGTTGATGTAATGTTTGATTCTGTTGCTAAAACAGCAGGGAAGAACGCCGTGGGTGTTATTCTTACTGGTATGGGTGCTGATGGTGCGAAGGGAATTAAGTTCCTTAAGGATACTGGCGCTTATACAATCGGGCAGGATAAAGAAACCTGTGTTGTTTATGGTATGCCAATGGAAGCCTATAAAATTGGTGGTATTTCACGCCAGTTGCCATTAGACCAGATTGGTTCTGAGGTAATTTATCAGGTTAATAAGATAAAATAAGTTGTCAGTGGTCAGTAAGTCAGTTGTTAGTTTGACAAATTGACTATTATAAAAAATTAAAGTTCTATCATTTTCATAATCTGGAAATGATAGAACTTATTTGTTTTGTTAATAATTAATTATAATCAAGGCGTAGCCTTCCAAAATTCTGCATTCTGCATTTTGCATTCAACATTTGAGCGAAGCGAATCAGTGTTGTGGATTTGAACGAAGATTTATAACCGCTTTAATGAGAGCGTCTGTAATAACTTTCTGAGGAATTTCTTCTTCAGCCTTTCTTAATTCTTCAGGTGTACCTGATACATATTTTGACTCAGCAGCATTTAATGCGAATGCAACAACGTAGCATTTACATTTATCACAAGTGCATACGTTGAATTTCTTCATAGCCGAATCAAGATAACCTAAAATTAAATTTTCCATTATATTTATAACTGAAATCTCATTTTCGGGCTCGCACATATACGTGCTTGAGAAAACCTTTTTGCGAAGTGCCTGAAAGGCATCGTGGTTATTTTTTTCTTCTTCTGTTGCTGTGTCGCCTATATGGTTTGTTTGATATACAGTCGAAAAGGGATTGTCAGCAATAGCAGGTAAAATCTTTTGAAACATAAGGTCTTTATCGAGTTCTCTTTTGGATTTAGCCATTATAAAAGCCCCCTTTCAAAAAGTTCATCGACTAAAGCGATATAATCCTTTACAACAGGATTTTTTGGAGCGAAATCAATCAAATCTTCCTGTGCAGCAGTCATTGCGTTTGTTATAACTGTACTGTGACGGATTGTTGTGTCAAGTAATGTCATATTAAGGTTTTCGCAAAGTTTTGCTGCGGTTTCTCTTGCAACACGACTTAATTCTTCGCGCGGATAATAACGACAAAGGAACATACCGCCTAACACAAGCTCAGGGTTAATTGCTTGTTTAATTCTGTTTATTGTTTCGTGAACCTGAATAACACCCTGTAAACTGAAAAAGTCACAGAGAGCAGGAATTAAAACTAAATCGGATGCTACAAGAACATTAGCGGAAATAAGACCTAATTCAGGTGGGGAGTCAATGATTATATAGTCGTACATTGAATCGAGTGGTTTCAATACTTCTTTTAGCAGACTTTCTGAGCCTGGACCATAATATTCTTTTTCGATGTTACCTAAAAGTCCATCTGTAGGGATAATATCTATTACGGATGTATGCTGAATAGCATCGATTACATTAACTCTGTTTTTTATAACGTCGTAAATTGTAGGGCTTTCGCGTGTTTCTGCACCAACACTATAAGAAAAATAACTTTGTTTATCAAAATCCACGCCAAGGACTTTATAATTATTGTGCTTTAAGCAAACAGAAATAGCGTTTGCAGACGAAGTTTTACCCACGCCACCTTTTTCATTTATCAAAGAAATTATCTTTGCCAAGAAAATCACTCCTTAATATTTAATTATAACATATTGTCAAAAAAAAAGAAAGACTAAATATAAAAAATAATAGAAACGAAAAAATATCAAAAAAAGTAAAAAAAATTTCTTTTTTTGCTTTAGTTTTTTAAAATTCGTAGAACAATTATAAGTGAGATATAAAAACAAGAGCAGGAGTGTCTCTTGTCGGCGTATAAATTTATCCTAAAAGGAGGAAAAATTCGTGGATATTAATTCAATCAGAAATTACTACACAAGAAATAATGTGAACAGCGTTTACTCGAAGGATGTAGCTGTTAAGTCTTCAGAAGCAACTGTTAAAGCTTCTAATACAGACATTGTTGATTTTGGTGCTAAAGGTAGCGAAAAAACAACTTATGAAAAAGCAGTTATGAATTATAAGGTAGCTTATAACAAACCTGCTGATTCAGAAAGAATTAAAGAATTAAAAGAAAAATATCAAGGTGACGCTTGTCCGATTTCTTCTACTGAAATTGCCGGTGCAATTATGAGCAACGTAATCGGATTCAGTCGATAATGGAGAAAATAATGCAGGATAACATTAAGAAATATAAAGCTGTTTTAGAAGATTGTCTTGTTGAGTGTAGAAAAATGCTTGACTTTGAAACAGAAAAAAGACGTGCGCTTTTAGATAGTGATATGAATAATCTCAGCGCAGTTCTTCAATCTCAACAGGCTACTATGATGAAACTCGAAAATTTAGAAAAGAAAAGAATTGCGGCGCAAGAAAAAGCAGGCTTCAGTGATATGAAAGCTGAAGAGATAATCAAAAAAATAACAGATGAAAAAGAAAAACAGAGTTTCACTTCTACAGTAAATGAATTAAGAACACTTGTTGAAGAAATACAAAGACTCAACAAAATTTCAATAGATATTGCAAAATCAAATTTGAAAATAGCAAATACTATTTTGCAACAACAATCTTCAGACGAAGCTGGTGTTTATACATCAACAGGCTCAAATGCAAAATGGTCGAGTTCGTCTTTCGAAGAGAAAATATAAGGAGTGTTACAATTGAGACCTACCTTTATGGGAATTGAAACTGCCAAAAGTTCAGTTTTTACAAATCAGAAATCTTTAGATATAGTTGGTAACAACCTTGCAAACGTTGATACAGAGGGTTACACCCGTCAGAGAGTTGACAGAGCAGTTATTGCAGTTAACACTTCTACACAGCGTGTTGCATATAACGGAATTGGTCTTGCTGGTCAGGGTGTTCAGGCTACAAGCATCAGCCAGATGAGAGATGCCTTCCTTGATAAGAGATTCAGAGAAGAAAATTCTCAGGCTATGTTCCACGACCAATCGGCTACAATTCTTTCAGATATTCAGGCTGCTTTGGGTGACGGTGCTGACGTTACTGACCAGTCTGGTCTTATGGGTGCTATCGAGCAGATTTATCAGAACCTTCAGAACTTCATCAGTTCACCAGTTTCTGACTCAGAAGCAAACCTTGTAATGTCTGCTTTCAAGAATTTAACTCAGGTTCTTTCACAAATGAATTCAAGACTTGATAACGTTCTTAAACAACAGTACACAGATATGACTGTTACTATTGATAAAACTAACAGTATTTTAGAACAGATTGCTCACATAAATAAAACACTTCGTGATAACATTGCCACTGATAATGATTATCAGTCAAACGAATTGTTAGACCAGAGAAATCTTCTTTTAGATGAGCTTTCAGAGTACTGCGATATTCACGTTACTGAAAATATGGATGGTACGATTGATGTTGACATTGGTGACCACAATGCAATAGATGGTGTTAAGTATAATGTTCTTAATCTTTATCAAAATCAGGATGGCACAGTTGCTGTTACATGGAGTGATACAGGTAAGAACGTAGGTCTTACAGGTGGTACAATACACGCTTACGTTGAGTTCCTCAATGGTCGTGGCCCTTGTATGCAGAGTGGCAACGAAACCTCTGCAAATGGTCTTATGTACTATCGTGACAGAATTGATTCAATTGCAAGTGCTTTTGCAAGAATTGCAAACAATTCAATTCCTGAATATGATGAAACAACAGGTCAACCTAAAGTTGATGAAGAAGGTAAAACAGTATATAAGATTTTGCTTGCAGCAAAAACTGAAAGTGGTAAAACAAATTCAAAGGCACCTGTTACAGCAGCAAATATTTCTCTCAGTGATGAGTGGGTAAATAATGCAGCTGGTTACTTCATTTATAACAGAGCAGAAACAATTGAAGATTATGCTTCTAATTTAGCATCTGCTCTTATCGAAGATAAATTCACATTCGAAGCTTACGGCGAAACCTTTACAGGTACGTTTGCTGAATATGAAATTGATTTCTTAGGTAAGCTTGCTACAGAAATCAGCTTCCAGGAAGGCAGACACGATGCAACAGAGCTTGTTGCAAATGACTTCCAGGGTCAGAGAGATTCAATATCAGCAGTTTCATCTGACGAAGAAGCAGCAGACTTGATTGTTTACCAGAAAGCGTACGAAGCAGCTTCACGTTTAATGACAGCAATGGATGATTTGCTTGATACAATAATTAACAGAATGGGTCGAGTAGGACTCTAAAAGCTAAGGTTTTAGCGAAAGGATGAATTAGAAATGAGAGTTGCAGATAAAACTACACAAAGAAATTATCTTAAATATCTCAACAATGCAAGAAACGACTATGCAGAGACAAATATGAAAATTGCTTCGGGTAATCGTTTTATAAAATTATCTGATGACGTTTCTGCAGGTACAAGAATGCTTAACTCAAGAGTTGAACTTTTTAAATCTGAAAAACAACTTTCTAACGTTCAGGCTATTAATAGTGAGTTTAAAGCAGTTGAAGACTCAATGATGTCTATGAACGACGTTCTTAATGAGATTATTGGTACAAAGCTTATTAAAGCATCTTCAGAAACCGCCGGTGATACAGGCCGTGTAACAATAGCCGGAGAACTTAAATCAATGAAAGAAGAGATTATTCAGTTTGCAAATATGAAATTTGCTACTAAATATCCGTTCGGTGGTTCTACTGCAAAGGTTGCACCATTTTCATTAAGTGATGATGGTAAGCTTCTTTATAACGGAATTGATGTTGACAGTATTCAGCAAAGAAGTGACGGCACAAGATATTTTGTTGATGAAAACGGAGTTGAACAAGAAATTGCAAAAGATAATCCGTTGTTTATAGATATCGGTTTAGGTGTTCGTGTTGATGGTAACTCATTTAACTCTGTTTCAGGTTTTGAAGCATCATTCTCAGGTCTTCAAATTTTAGGTTTTGGTATAGATGACGAGACTGGTAATTCAAACAATATAATTAATCTTCTAACTAAGATAGAAGATGCTTTGATTAATTATGACCCTGAAAGATTTCACGAACTTCAGGACCATCTTGTAGCGCGAGTTGATGTTTTCAGAACCAATATTACAGATATGGGTGCCAAAACCAACTTCCTTGATACAATGGAAACAAGACTTCAGAATCAGGTTGATAACTACAAATTCAGAATTGATGAGCTTGTTGGTATTAACGATGCCGAAGAGGCAACACAACAATCAATGAATGACTATATTTTAAAAGCAGTTATTCAGATGGGTTCAAAAATACTTCCTGTTACATTATGGGATTATTTAAGATAAAAATATCAGAACATAAACGAATTAAATGGATTTAATTTTAGATTAGAAGAAGGGATTTAAATGCAAGTTATTGAAATTAAGACTACTCCTGGTAAGTACGAATTAGAAGTAACTCCTGCAAAATTAGAGTACGATAACGATACTGTACGTGATATGCACGTGCAGACAACTCCATCTACTTTAAAAATAGATGCGAAGAATATATCTGTTAAAATAGATAGTTATGAAAGTCGCAAGTCAATCGGTCTTATGACTATGGGCGACAGAATAGGCTATGAAGCAAATCGCGGTAAACAGCATGCGGCTGAAAAAACAAGGGAATATGTAAATATTGGTCAGCAAATGTCCAATATTCACGAGGGCGCTAATATTCCTTCTATTATTGCTCAGAAAAGACTTGCTGAAACTAATCCGCAGCTTGTTACAGCATTTTTCCCAAGTGTAGGTCCTAATATATCTTGGGAACCTAATGAGCTTAATTTAGATTATAAACCTGCTGACGTAGATATAAATTGGCAGGAGCTTGACCGTTCAATGACTTATATTGCTGGTAGCGTTAAATTTAACGTAGTTCAGAGAGCAAGCGTGGATATTGAATATGTTGGTGGACCTAACTATTTCCCTAAAAGTTCAGCTCCTGATGCTGAGTAAGTTTTAATAACCTCAAGGAGTTTAAATTATGATTTATAAAACAAGAGATTTCGGCGAAAGAGAAATTCCTGATTCAAAGGTTTTAATCTTTAAGCAACCGATTTTCGGATTCGATAATTACACAAGATTCACTTTGATTTTTGATGAAGAAATTGGTGAACAAATTGTGTGGCTTCAATCATTAGAAGAGCCTGAGCTTTGCTTTTTGATGTTTGACCCTTCAGTTTATCAGGGCTTCTATAAGCCGGAAATTACTGAGGATGTTGAAAAATGCTTAGGCACTGGTGAATATGCTTGTTGGGTTGTTCTTTCTGTTAAGGAAGATTTTAATGAATCAACGGTAAATCTTAAAAGCCCCGTTATAATCAATACTTCAACAGGTGTTGCAGCTCAGACTATTTTAGAGCAGGATTACCCCGTGAGACACCCTATTTTAGAAGGGGGTAATTAATATGTTGTTGTTAACGCGAAAAGAAGGCGAATCTTTAATTATTGAGGTTGAAGGTCTTAAAGAGCCTATAGAATTAAAAATAGTTGATATAAATAATCAGGTAAGAGTAGGTGTTACAGCACCTAAAGAATGTAAAATCTGGCGAGAAGAATTGTATCAGACAATTCAGGCTAATAAACAGGCTGCTGCATCAGTACCAGTTATGCCAAAGGCAAATCTTAAATCTATGGTACAGAAACTTAATAAATAGTGTACGAAAGGAGTGTTCGATATGTCTTTAGTTGAAGATGTAATCGGTTGCCTCCAGAAAAAAACAGAACTTCTTTCAGAAGTTGAAAAAATAACAGAGTCAATGGCGGTTGTGCCACAAGAAGAACTTCTTACTTGTACCGAAAAACGTGGTAAGCTTATTGATGAGATTAAACTTTTAGATGATAAACTTCGTGAATTTGCAAGTATGAATAACGAAATAAGGAGTGTTCTTAATAATCTTTGTGAAAAAGATGATTTAACAGAAGAACTTTCTAAAGTTTATGTAGAGGTGCTCTCAGTAAATGCTGTGTTAAATAGAATAAACAGTAATGACGATGTTATTAAAAACAGAATTGAGTATGAAAGAGAAAAAATACTCAATAAAATTCAGGCATTCAATCAGGGTGGCGAGGCGGCAACCCAAAGATATTATAAATCCGTTCACGGTACAAGTTTTGCGACAGTAAATGTTTCAAGAGATATAAAGATATAATCTGACGATTACTAACAAAAGGAGTTGTATTTATGAATGTTAATTCAACATCTTCAGCGAGTTCGAATAATGGTTTTTCTGGTATGATTTCCGGTATGGATACTGACCAGTTAGTTGAAAAATTATTATCTGGTACTCAATCAAAAATAGATAAACAAAAAGGTTTGAAAACACAAACCGAATGGAAAATTGAAAATTATCGTGATGTTATAACTCAAATTAATGGTTTTTCAACTAAATATTTCAACACAGCTTTTGGTGCAAGCAGTAAAAATAATTTATCATCATCTGCATTCTTTAATGCAATGACTTCTAAAGTTACTGGTGGTAATGCAGTAAAAATTATATCTTCTGCAGCAGGTGCTTCTACAGAAGATATGAACATAATTGTAAAGCAACTTGCTTCTAAAGCAAAATTATCATCTTCCGTTAATGTAAGTGGTGAGTCAGTTCTCAAAGGTGGCAAAATTCAGGTAGATCAAATTAAATCTGTAATTGATACAAATGGTGAATTTACATTTACACTCTCATTAGATGGTGCACAAAAAGCTATAACTCTCAAAGCAGAAGATATTACAGATGCTGATGGTAATATAACAGAAGATTCTGTTATCAGTGCTTTAAAGACAGAGATTTCTCAAAAATTCGGTGGATATGTAAAAGTTAATGTGGCAGAAGTTGATGGTGCTAAAAATTTAAGTTTAGCAATTGATTTCAATGGTGAAAAAGGTCACGAATTAAAAGTTACTGGTTCTAATGCAGGTGCACTTGGTTTGGAGCCTGGTGCTTCAACAAGAATCAGCACTTCTTCAAAATTAAGTGCTTTAGGTTTAACAGGTGATAGCTTCTCATTCGAGATAAATGGTGAGAAATTCTCATTCACAAAAGATAATACTATTGCGGATGTAATAAGTGCTGTAAATAAGAGTGATGCAGGTGTTAAGCTTTCATATTCTTCTATTTCTGATTCATTTTCAGTCGAAGCTACAGAAACTGGTTCAAAATATGGAATTAATATAACAGAAACTTCTGGTGATTTCTTATCAAAAATTTTTGGTAGTGATAAATTTGAGAATGGTAAGTTGAAATCAGGTGCAGTAGTTGCTGGTAAAGATGCTATTGTATCAATAAATGGTAACGAGTTCTCAAGAACTTCTAACAACTTTACAATTGATGGTGTTACATTACAGCTTACAGAGGTAAGCCAGGCTAAATATGATGCTGCTGGTAACGTGATTGGTTATGAAGAAACAAAAGTTACAACAGAACGCGATACAGACGCTATTTTTGATACAATTAAATCTTTTGTTGAAGATTACAACAAAATGATTGAAAAACTTAACGATTATGTTTATGCAGAACCTACATATCGTAAGTATGCACCTCTTACAGATGCACAAAGAGATGAAATGACTGAAAGTCAGATTGAAAAGTGGGAAGAAAAATCAAAACAAGGTCTTCTTTATGGTGACTCAACAATTCGTACCTTCCTTCAGAATATGAGAAGTGCTCTTTACACTAAATCAACAACTTCAAAAATTGCTCTTTATGATATTGGCATTGAAACATCAAGTAATAAAGAAGACAGAGGTAAGCTTGTTATTGATGAAGAAGCACTAAAAAAAGCTCTTTCATCAAATCCTGAAGAAATTGAAAAATTATTTGTTGGTACAAATGGTCTTGCAAGTAAACTTACTGATATTATGGATAGAACTGCAAAGGTAAGTGCAGCAACTCCTGGTGAATTAGTTCGTATTGCAGGTGCTAAAGAGTCTAAAGCTACACAAACACAGTCGACTCTTTATAATGAACTTAAGAGAATTGATGACAGAATTTCAGTTCTTAATACAAGATATAACAAGGAAAAAGATAGATATTGGAAGCAATTTAATGCTATGGAAACTATCATTTCTAACTATAGTTCACAGAGTGCATATTTAGGTCAACAATTTACCTATTGATTTTTTTAGAAAAATAGTATAAAATGAGGGTGTATTATGGTAAATAATCCGTACCAACAGTACAGACAGCAGTATCAACAACAATCCGTTATGTCAATGACTGCTGTAGAAATGCTTACTGCATTGTACGATGCTGCAATGAAGGATTTTGAATTAGCAAAGGTGGCACACACCAAGAATGATATAGTTGCTGTGAATAAAAATCTTCAGAAGGCACAAGCTATTTTCAGATATTTAAGAGGTAATCTCGATTTTAAGTATGATATCTCTAAAAATCTTGACCAGCTTTATGAGTATTTCTTGAATGTTGCTATTCAGGCGAATATCAAAAAAGATTTTTCTCAGGTTGATGATGTTATTGTTATGATAAAAGAACTTAGAGATACATACGTTCAGGCTGATAAAATTGCTCGTACATCAGGCGCAGTAGTATAAGGTTTAATTTTAAAAGGAGAACCCTACTATGTTTTTTAATTCATATAATTTCAAATTACTTGAGGCGGGTACAAATCTTACTTGGACAAAGCAGGAACTTCATATGCAGAATATTGCAAACGTTGAAACTCCTGGTTATAAAGCAAAGCAGCTTAACTTTGTCAATGTTTTAAGTGAAGAAAGAAGAAATGTAACTGCTCAGAATATTATCGAAACACAAGTTGTTGATGACCCAACGGCTTCAACACGCTCTGATGGAAATAATGTTAATATGGAAAAAGAAAGTATCGAGCTTTATAAATCTTATGCGCAATATAGTATGTTGCTTGGTAAGGTTAAATCAGAGTTTGATAAATTCGGCTACGTATTAAACAGCAATATGAAATAAGGGTGAATAAATTATGGGATTTTGTAATTCTTTAAATATAGTTGGTTCTGCTTTAACTGCTGAACGCTTCAGAACAGATATTATTACACAAAATATAGCAAATGAAAAAACAACAATGACCGAAAACGGTGAGCCATACAGAAGACAGCAGGTTGTTTTAGAAGAACGTGCAATGACTTTCGCTGACGAGCTTTCAAATGCTCAGGGCGGTGGCGTAAGAATTGCTGAGGTTGTTGAAAGCGAACGTGAGTTTACAAAGGTTTATGACCCAACAAACCCACTTGCTGATGAAAATGGCTATGTTACATATTCAAATGTTGATACAACAGAAGAAATGATTGATTTGATGGCAGCCTCTAATGCTTATCAGGCAAACTTAACGGCTTTATCTGTTGTAAAATCTATGATTACAAAAACATTAGAATTGAAAAAATAATTGAGAAAACTTCCTGAAATTTTCAGGAAGTTTTTTTGTTCGGTTTATCAATATTTTTTACAAAAAATATTGATAAACTTTGTTTTTTATGGTAATATTGTACTATATTAGCGAATTCTACACATTTATGGGGGTTGTAGTATGAGTGAGGCTAATTTTAGAGCAATTGATTTCGTGAAAAATATATTTTCTTCACATCTTGAAGAAAAAAATATTGAAGAAAGCTACAAAAACTTCACTGATGATGCGGATATCTATGGTTTAGTACAGAGTGGCAGTATCCATGGCTTACCTGCGATTAAAGCAGCTTTAAAGACTTTTTTGACATTGACAAATGTAAATTGTACATTAACCTTCAGCGAAGAATCAGAAAAGTTTATGTCACCTAATATTTATTTAGTAAACTTTGTTATGGATGTAAAGCATACCGAAACAGAGCAAGTGTTAGTGTTGCGTATTTCTGCGGTAGTAGTTGAAAACAATGATGATTTTAAAATATCTTCTCTCAATATTACTGTTGTTGACAGGAACTCAATGCCTTTACGCTATTTTGTTGATGAGGTTGAGTTAGGATACGAATCTGAGCTTTATCGTGATATATTGAGCGAAGATGTAAGTGCTGGTATTTTAGGTTGCTTTAACGAAGAAGGCTTTCCACTTTATGTAGTTGACGATAATTTTGTAAAAATACTTGGTTATTCTAATAAGAAAGAACTTTTATTAGATATGAATAGTGATATTACAAATATTGTTTATCGTGACGATTTGCCTCGTGTTCAGGAGTATTTAAAAAGTTGCACTGAACCTGGTGATAAATATGAGATTACATATCGTGTGCGAAAGAAAAACGGCAGATTTATCTGGATTAAAGACAATGGTAAAATTGTAAAGGCTCAAGATAAAATTGCATTAGTTGGTGTTTGCCACGATGTTACTGAGAATATTGAGAACAAGCAAAAACTTAAAGATACGGAAAATCGCTTTAAGCTTGCAATCAGCGGTGCAAAAATGCTTGTTTGGGAATACGATATCAAAAACAAGTGTGCCCGTTACCCTCAGGGTACAGAAATTGGTGAAATTGGCAGAGAAGTTATTCTTTACGATTTTCCAGACAGACTTTTTAATAACGGAACAGTAATAGAGGAGCAACAAGAAGAATTCAAAGAATTTTATAATCGTGTTAATTTTGGTGAAGAAAAGGAGTTAAGAGGTACTTTCTGGATGCTTAACTCAACCTCAAATATCAAAAGGTGTGTTGAAATTTCATATTCTGTTGTAAGAGACGAAAAAGGTAATGGTATTACTGCTTATGGCATGAGCCGTGATGTTACTGAGCAAAAATTTACTGAAAAGCGTTTCAGAGAAGAACTTGCTTTCCGTAATAAAATGGGCGATAATATTATATCTACCTCTTGTGTTAACCTTACATTAGGTTTGCTTGAGAATTTAAGGTATGGCGAATCTTATGTTAAAGATGAAAAAATTATAACAACTATAGATTACAGAGAACGTTCAATGCATTTTCTTGATGAATGTGAAATGACAGATGAGCAGGCGCAAAATCTTTCTGTAGAAAATCTTCTTAACTTATTTGAAAAAGGTGTAACTGAGGTCAGAGAAGAATATCATGCAAAGCTCAAGGATGGCGACAGAATCTGGGTTTGTGTTGATGTAAATCTACTTAAAAGTCCCAAAACAGGCAATATTCTTGCATTTTTCTATAATAAGAATATAACCAATGAAAAAATGTCTGCTATTATTTCTGAGAAAGTGCTTTCTCAAAACTACCTTGAGGTTGGTGTGATTGATACTGCTCACGATACCTATACTCGTTTTTATTCATTGGCTACGAATATAAGTCAGTTTAATAACAGCTTCGCTTTTGAAAAGGGTATGGATGTTTTCTGTGAAATACGTGTTACAGATGGTGACCGCAAGAGAGTTAAAAAGTATATGACATTAGACTATATTAACTCAGCTATTAAGAAGAATGGTATTGTGGAATTCCAGTTCTTAGGCCTTGATAGAAATGGTAACGAAGAATACAACAGTATGGTTATTAAGCCATTGTATAAAGACCGTACCGATGTTTTGCTCTCGACAAGGTCAAATGTAGATGCAATTGTAAGAGAAGGTCAGAAGAAAGAAAAAAAGCTCAAAAAGGCAATGGAAGAAGCCAAAAAAGCAAATGAGGCAAGGTCTGATTTCTTTGCGGGAATAAGTCACGATATGCGTACACCTATGAATGCAATTATTGGTATGTCTGCATTAGGTGTAGAAGAAAGTAAAGATGAAGTTATTAAAAAATACTTTACCAATATAGATGCTTCGGCACACTTCCTTTTAGGTCTTATAAACGATGCACTTGATAGCTCTCAGATAGAGAAAAATGTTTTGACGCTTACAAATGAACCATATTCAATAGAAGAATTTAAGCTTTATGTAAATTCAATGGTGCGTTCGCTTTGTGATGCGAAAAAAATAGACTTTACTATGACTGCATCAGATAAACTTGCAAAATACATCAGTACAGATAAATTGAGATTTAATCAGATTTTCTTTAATCTTCTTTCAAATGCAGTAAAATTCACTCCTGAAAACGGTAAAATTGATTTTATAATAGATTTTGTGAGTCGTAATAATGGGGTAGTTGTTCACCGCTTTACAGTACGTGATACAGGCATTGGAATGAGTAAGGATTTCCAGAAGAAAATGTTCAACCAATTTACACGTGAAGGTAGCAGTTCGCTTAATACTTCAGGCACAGGTCTTGGTCTTTTCATAACTAAGTATGTGGTTGAGCTTATGGGTGGCACAATTTCTGTCAGCAGTGATGTTGGTAAAGGTTCTGAGTTTGTTGTTGAATTAGCCTTGAAAGAAATTGAAATGGATTCATCTTTATCAGAATTAAAAGAAAATATTTCACAAGAAGATTACGATGAAATTTTAAAAGATAAAAGAGTTCTTCTTTGTGAAGATATCGAAATGAATAGCCAGATTGCTTCACGTCTTTTAGAGAAAAAAGGTATGATTGTTGAGTGTGTACCTGACGGACAGGCAGGTCTTGAAAAATTCAACAATTCTGACGAAGGCTATTACGATGTTGTTCTAATGGATATAAGGATGCCAGTAATGGATGGTCTTGAAGCAACAAAATTCATTCGTAATTTAGAGAGAATGGATTCTAAAAAAGTTCCTATTATAGCGATGAGTGCAAATACACATAAAAAAGACATTGAAACAGCTTTAAAAGCTGGTATGTCAACGCATATTGGTAAACCATTTGATGTAAAAGAGCTTTATAAAGTAATAAGCTTGGAATTAATTAAAGAATAAAAGAGAACCCTTGGAATTTTCAGTAAATTCTAAGGGTTTTACTTTATTATTTGGAAAATCGTGGAATAACATTATTAGAGGATAGTTATATCCATTTGGTTGTTAGGGATAATATAATTTTATTACGAAAGCAGGTGTAATAATGAGCTTTATAGATACAAGTAGCTTTAGTCTTATGACTTCTATTAATCATCTTAGAAAAAACGCTAAGCTTGAAAGTAAATGGGAAAAAAGAAAGCAAGAAGGTTTTTCTACCGATGGCTTAACTGAACGCCAAAAGGATAATGTGAATTTTATTAATGCATATAAAGAGCAACAGGAATTACATCCTGAAGATAAAGAAATGCAGAGAATAACAAATAAAATTTACGCTGGTGGTAAATTAACAGAGCAAGAAATGCAGTATCTGCAAAAGAAAAATCCTGTTCTTTATCAAAAAATGCGAGCAATAGAAGCTGAAGCTAAGCAATATGAAGAAGACTTGAAGCGTTGCAAAACAAAGGATGAAGCACAACGAATTAAAATGAATAAAATAAATGCTTCAGTTGCAAGTATTCGTTCTGTAGAAAGTAACCCTAATATTTCAGATGCAGATAAATTAGCGTTTGCTCAGGCTGAGCAGGCGAAAATGCGAGAAATTGAAAAAATCACTACTAAATTCATTGAAAGTGGTGCTTACGCTGCTCTTCCGACAGATGCAGAAAAATTCCAGACAGAAAAAGAACTGGAAGAAGCAAAGAGAGAAGAGTTGCAAGGTGCAGATACAGAACAAACTCAGGATTCAGAAGATATTCAGGGAACAGAAAACAGTAAGCAGGAAACAGGTGAAGTGAAGACTGCGACAACTGAAGAAATTGCCGAAGCGGTTGAAAAACTTGTTGGAAAAAACACCAAGACTGAATTTAAAATTGGTGATAACAAACGCAACGAAACTGAAATTGAGCTTTCTGATGAATTCAGAAAAATCAAAAATTCAAAAGTTAAAAAGGCTTATGTCAAAGCAGTGTTAGATTATAATATTACAGAGTAATATAATGTGAATGTGAAAGAAAGAGGGTGACGAAATTGAGTTTTGTAGATATAAGTAGTTTTAATTTAATGACTTCTTTGAATCATATAAAGAAAAATGGTGCTTTAGAAAAACAATGGCAATATAAAAAGAAAAATGCCATAACCGAAGATATGACAGAACTTCAGAGAAAAAATGCAGAGTATAAAAGTTTTTTTGAGAAGTTAGAAGAACAAAATGGCGACGAAACTCTTCAGAGAATTATGAGCAAATGGCAAGCTGGAGGTAAACTTTCTGCTAACGAAATGCTCTATTTGCAAAAGACAAACCCGACTTTATATCAACAAGTTGTTAATGCTGAAAGAGAAGCTGAAGCTTACGAAGAAGAGTTAAGACGATGTGAAACAAAAGACGAAGTTCGTCGTCTTAAAATGAACAAAATAAATGCTTCTATCGCTAAAATACAATCTGCTGAAAGAGCAGGTGTGCCAGAGGGTGCAAGATTAGCTCTTGCACAGGCAGAACTCAATAAAATTCAGCAGATTGAAAGAATTACCACCAAATTTATTGAGAGTGGAGAATTTGACAAATTGCCTACTGATGCAGAGAAATTTGAAGCAGAACAAGCAATTAAGGAAGCACAGCGTGAGATTTTACGAGGCGAAGAGTCTGGGATTGAAACTGAAATCAAAAGTGAAAGTTCAGAAACAAATGTTAAAGAAACTGAGAGTGTAAAAACTGATGAAGCTGTAAAAATTCATGGTGATGATAGTTTTGAAATAAAAATAGAAACGAAATCCGAAATTGGTGATTCAAAGAGAACAGTGGAAGAAATTGAAAATTCTCAGGAGTACAAAAAAATAAAAGGAAATAAAGTCAAAAAAACCTATGTAAAGGTTGCAACAGACTTTAATCCGAAAGTGGCGGAGTAATAAAAGATACCTATGGGAGACACTTTGTAAAGAAGTTGTCTTCCATTTGTTTTTTATAAGAATATAGTAATTATTTCCATCGGATTTTCATTTCCCAAAAACAAAAAAATTGATTTTGGGAAGCGAAAAGATAAAAGTGAATAAAAAAGTTTATGTAAAAGGTTTTAATACACAAGTAAATATTAAAGGAATGAAAAAGCAGCAATCTATTCAATAAAGTGAATAGATTGCTGCTTTTATTATTTGTTTTTCAATATCTCTTCCGCTCTCTTTAAAGCATCGTTTATGTTTCTCTGGAAGTTTTCTTTACCTATTCGTGTGTAAAGACCAGATTTTTTGAGTGCTTTTAAAGGTTGCTCGTTAGCGTGTGAGATTATGAGTGTTTTACCCTTTTTCTCAAAGGTTTTAAGAATTGTTTCAAAAGCGTGAATACCAGTCGCATCAATAGCAGGTACGCTTCTCATTCTTAAAATAAGCACTTTTTTATCAGAAGAAGAAAGTGTATCTGTAAATTTTGTTGCAGCACCAAAGAAGATAGGTCCTGTAATTTCAAATACAGAAGCGCCCTCAGGAATAACCTTTAAGTTAACGTTATCGCTGTCGGTTGCTTCGTCAATTTCTTTCCAGCCGTAAGCATTTGTTTCGTCGCTCATACGCTTCATAAAGAGAAGTGTTGAGAGAATAAGACCAACTGCAATAGCAACAACAAGGTCAAAAGCAATAGTAAGAACAAAGGTTAAAACTAAAACGAAAATATCGCTTTTAGGTGAAGTTTTAATAATTGCTTTGAATTCACGCCATTCGCTCATATTGTAAGCAACAATAAAGAGAATTGCGGCAATTGTTGGCATTGGAATGTATGAAGCAAGAGGCATTAAAACAAGTAAAACTAAAAGAAGAACAACAGCGTGAACCATACCAGCTATTGGTGTTCTACCGCCATTTTTAATATTTGCGGCAGTTCTTGCAATAGCACCAGTTGCAGGGATACCACCAAAAAGTGCAGAACCAATGTTACCAACACCCTGAGCAACAAGTTCCATATTTGAGTTGTGTCTGCTACCAATCATACCATCTGCAACAACACAAGAAAGAAGTGATTCAATAGCAGCAAGCACTGCAATTGTAACTGCATCAGGAAGCACCGCTCTTACAGTCTGGAATGAAAATTCTGGAATAGTTGGTGTTGGTGCTTTAGAAGAGATTTCATATAAATCACCAATAGTAAGAACATCTAAATCTAAAAAGTGAACGAGTAATGCTGAAACGAGAATTGCAAAAATTGATGGTGGAACTTTTTTTATGATTTTTGGCATTATAATTAAAATTGCAAGAGAAATTACACCTATAACAGCTGCCATTGGGTTTATAGTAGTAATAGAGTGAGCAATTTCTTCAATCTTTTCTACTGTTTCAATTGGTGAATTCTTAAATGTAAGACCCAAGAAGTCTTTTATCTGACCTATTAAAATTGTAACTGCAATACCTGAAGTAAAGCCAGTTGTAATTGTGAAGGGAATAAACTTAATAAGACTACCAAATTTACATACACCCATTATAATGAGCATTACACCAGCCATAAGTGTTGCAATAACAAGTCCTGAGAAACCATTTGTTGCAATAATGCCGGCAACTATTGAAGCAAATGCCGCAGTAGGACCAGCAATCTGAACACGGCTACCACCTAAGAAAGAAATTAAAAAACCTGCAACAATAGCAGTGTAAAGACCTTGCTCGGGTGTTGCACCTGAAGCGAGAGCTAAAGCAATTGAAAGTGGTAAAGCAATAATTGCAACTATAAGACCAGCTGTTAAGTCTTTTACAAATTGACCTTTGTTGTAGTTTTTAATTACCGAAAAAAGCTTCGGTTTTAATTTTGTCATAAATACCCCGACCTATTTTTAAATTTTAACAAAGGGTATTATACACCCGAATTTTTCAGTTTTCAACAAAAAACGACACGACAAAAAAATTCCTATATATTCACCTAAAAATTGGAATACATAGGAATAAATTTATAGAAAATTACAATACGTTATATGTTTAAATTATAATTTCTTTTTCTTAAAGTGGTCATCATTCGCTGAAGCTCAATTTCAGTTCGTCTGTGCTCACTGAAAGAAGCAGCATTTCTGAGTTGCTCTTTTTCTTGTTCTAAAAGTAACTGCGCCTTTGCTTCGTCAATATCTTCTGGCCACTCTAAAAGGTGAGTGAAAACTAAAACGTCATCTGGTCTTACTTCCATAAAGCCGTCACCGACAAAAGCTTTTTTCCATTCACCGTTTTGTTTTATTTTTATTTCCCCTGGTGGTAAAGCCACAATCATTGGTTGGTGACCGTGGAGAACACAAAGCTCACCGTCAAATGCATTACAAGTAACTGCATCAACTTCACCAACAAAGAATTGCTTTTTAGGGGTGAACATTTCTAATTTAAAAGTAGGCATTCTAAATCACCCAGATAATTAATAATTAAAGTGTCTTTGCTTTTTCTCGTGCATCTTTAATAGAACCAACCATAAAGAATGCTGCTTCTGGAATATCATCAGCTTCACCATCAATAATCTGTCTGAAACTTTCAATGGTGTCCTTAATAGGAACAAACTGACCTTTAACACCTGTGAAAGCAGTAGCAACGTTCATTGGCTGAGATAAGAATTTCTGAATTTTTCTTGCTCTGTAAACTGTGAGGCGGTCTTCTTCAGAAAGCTCTTCCATACCGAGAATAGCAATAATATCTTTAAGCTCAGAATACCTTTGTAAGCATTCCTGAACACCACGTGCAACTCTGTAATGGAGTTCGCCAACAATTTCAGGCTCAAGAGCACGGCTTGTTGATTCAAGAGGGTCAACTGCAGGGTAAATACCAAGCTCTGAAATGCTTCTTGAAAGAACTGTTGTAGCATCAAGGTGAGTAAAGATTGTAGCAGGGGCTGGGTCTGTAAGGTCATCGGCAGGAACATAAACAGCCTGAACTGATGTAATTGAACCTTTAGAAGTAGAAGCAATTCTTTCTTCTAATTCACCAAGTTCATTTGCAAGAGTAGGTTGGTAACCAACGGCACTTGGAAGTCTGCCCAAAAGTGCAGAAACCTCATTACCTGCCTGAACGTATCTGTAAATATTATCAACAAATAAAAGCACGTCCTGATGGCGTTCGTCACGAAGATATTCAGCCATTGTAAGACCAGTAAGCGCAATTCTCATACGGCTACCAGATGGTTCGTTCATCTGACCGAATGCAAGAATTGTTTTATTAATAACGCCACTTTCACTCATATCGTGCATAAGCTCGTTACCCTCACGGCTTCTTTCACCAACACCGGTGAAAACGGAGTAACCACCGTGGTTTGTTGCGATATTATGAATCATCTCCATAATAAGAACGGTTTTACCAACGCCGGCACCACCAAAAAGACCGATTTTACCACCCTTTGTGTAAGGAACGAGTAAGTCGATAACTTTAATACCTGTTTCAAGTACTTCAGTTGCGGGCTTTTGTTCATAAAGTGATGGTGGCTCTCTGTGAATAGGTAACTTGTGGTCTGCTACAATTTCACCTTTACCATCAATAGGTCTGCCTAAAACATCCACAACTCTGCCTATAACGTTGTCGCCAACAGGTACCATAATACCATTACCATCAGATACAACCTTTAAGCCACAAGAAAGACCTTCAGTTGCTTCAAGTGCAATTGCACGAACGGTATCTTTGCCAACGTGCATAGCAACTTCAATGTGTTTGTCGGCTTCTTCAATTGTAAGAAGTGTGTTAATCGGCGGTAATTTGCCACTGAATCGTACATCGATAACAGGACCTGAAATTTTAACTATTTCGCCTTTATAAATTATACTCATAAAATAATACACTCACTTTTGTAATTCTGTTGCCGCAGCAATTTCTGTTATTTCATTAGTGATTTGAAGCTGACGGGCAGCATTAAGTTCTTGTGAAAGAGTTTCAATCATTTCGTCAGCGTTTTTAGTAGCATTTTGCATAGCGTTCATTCTTGCAATGTTTTCGCTGACTGCTGATTGCATAAAAACATCATACATAAATCCTGTAACATATTGATAAACAATATGTTCAAAAACAGATTCAACAGAAGGCTCATAAATCATTTGAGCACGTTTGTCACTTTCAAAGTCGATATCAAGAAAATCTCGCCTTAGAAGAGGAAGAAGTCTTTTAACACAAGGAGTCTGAACAGATGAAGAAATATATTCTGTATATACTAAATAAACTTCTCTGTAATCGTTGGTTAAAAATAACTCAATAAGCTTTGAAGCAACCTGACCTGCAAGGTTTAAGGTAGGGTGTTGTGATGCACCATACCAGGAGTAAGCAGGTTCTATACCGTGGTTTTTAAAGAGTCTGTCACCGATTATACCTAAAGATATAACCATAGGATTTTTATGCTCTTTCATTTTTTCAAGTGCTAAGTTTACAACGCTTGAATTGTAACCTCCACAAAGACCTTTGTCAGAGGTTACAACAACAAAAACGGCACTACCCATAGCTTGTTCTTCAATGAACTTATTTGTTAAGTTATTATTTTTTGTTTTTGAAAGAATATCTTTAATTGTAGTACGCAGTCGCTGGAGATAAAAAAGGTTGAAGTCAATACTGCTCATAGCCTTCTTCATTCTCGAAGTGGATAACAAATACATAGCGTTTGTTATCTTTCTTGTCTGTTCAACTGCTTTGAGATGTTGCTTTATTTCATTAGCGTTACTCATTGTTTGAACTCCAACATTGTTTTAGTGAATATTTTTTCAACAGCATCGGTGATATCACCAGTGTGGTTTATTTCTTTCACGTATTCAGGGTATTGGTCAATAAGCAATTCTATAAGTTCATTCGCTTTTAACTTGATTTCTTTTTTAGGAACGTTCTCAAAAACGTCAAGCTTATAAGCTAAAAGAATTGCAACTTGTTTAAAGAGATTAAGTGGCTCACCCTTGCCTTGCTTCAAGAGTTCTGTGAGGCATTCACCTTTTCTTAAAAGCTTTGCAGTAGATTCGTCAACGTCACTGCCGAAACGGGTGAATATAGCCATTTCTCTGTATTGTGAAAGTTCAATACGAAGTGTACCTGAAACTTTTCTCATAGCTTTGTGCTGAGCACTTCTACCAACACGGGAAACAGAAAGACCAGTGTTAATAGCAGGGCGCATACCACTGTGGAATAATTCACTTTCTAAGTAAATCTGACCATCAGTAATAGAAATTACGTTGGTTGGAATGTAAGCAGAAATATTACCACCAGTAGTTTCAACAATAGGCAAAGCAGTAATGCTACCGCCACCTAATTTCTTAGAAAGACACGCACTTCTCTCAAGAAGTCTTGAGTGAAGGTAGAAAACGTCACCAGGGTATGCTTCACGTCCTGGTGGTCTGTGAAGAAGTAAAGACATTGCACGGTAAGCTACTGCGTGTTTTGATAAGTCGTCATAAATAACTAAAACGTCTTTACCTTCAGCCATAAAACCTTCTGCAACAGTACATGCACAATAAGGTGCAAGATATTGAGTAGCAGGGGAGTCAGAAGCAGTTGAAGCAACCACTACTGTGTATTCCATAGCATCATTTTTGTTAAGATAATCAACAACCTGAGCGATGTTAGAAGCTTTCTGACCAATAGCGCAGTAAACACAAATAACGTCTTTGCCCTTTTGGTTGAAAATTGTATCAAGAGCGATAGAGGTTTTACCTGTTTGTCTGTCACCTATGATAAGTTCACGTTGACCACGACCAATAGGCACCATACTATCTATTGCAAGAATACCTGTTTCAAGTGGTTTTGAAACTGGTTCACGGTCAATAATTGTAGGTGCAGGTCTTTCTGCTGGTAAATATTTTTTAGCATCAAGAGCTTTACCGTCAATGGCTCTGCCGATAGGGTCAATAATTCTGCCTAAAAGCTCAGGACCAACAGGAATTTCAGCAACTCTGTTAGTACCCTTAACCTTGTCGCCAACGCTTACTGCATCAGCACTGTCAAAAAGTACAGCACCAACGCCGTCTTCGTTAAGGTCTAAAGCCATACCATAAATTTCGCCGTCAAATTCTAAAAGTTCGCCATAAAGACGGTTTTTAAGTCCTGTAACAGTAGCAACACCATCACCAACTGCTGAAACTTTACCGCTTTCATAAACAAGAGGTGAGGGGGAGAAGCTTTCGAGTCTACTTTTAAGATATTCATTTTTTGTAGCAAAAATTTTGCCAGACATCAAGCTTCATCTCCATTCTTAATATGTTTTTTCAAGCGTTCAAGTTGTGTTTTAATACTGTTGTCGTAAACTTTACCGTCAAGATTGATTATAAAGCCACCGATAATTGAGTTATCAATTTTATACTCAAAATCAATATCCTTACCGAGTTTTTTCTTTAATTCATCGCAAAGATATCTGAAAGTAGGAATAGTGATGTTATCGGCAACTATGATAGTTGATTTACGCATCTATATCACCATTACTTTTTAATGAATCAAGAAAATCTTCAATAAGTCGTTTGTTATCAGCATCATCAAACTCTCTTTTTAAAAGAGTAGCAGATGCATCAATAGCAAGATTAACAATCTCGTCACGAGCATTGTCGATTGTTTCCTGCTCTTTTTCTTTTGCATTTTTGTTTGCCTTATCAACAATTTCTTTAGCTTGTTCTCTTGCAGAAGTAAGAATCTCAGTTGCCTCTGTTTTTGCATTGGCAATGCCTTCTTTAATTGCATCTGCCTTAGCAGTTTCGCAGTCTTTAAGAAGCTCGTCATATTTTTCTTTCATTTCAGTTGCTTCTTTAAGATTTTCTGCTGCTTCTGCCTTCTGAGCTTCAACCCTCTCAGTTCTTGCATCCAAGAACTTTTTAACTGGCTTGTAAGCCAATTTTTTAACAACAAGGTAAAGAACAATTATGCTGACTATGTTAATCAAAAGATCGGCAATAAGGTCCTTTGACATACCTAAAGATTGTAACATATCCATAATAATAACACCTTAGTTTTAAAAATTATTTACCAGAAAGAATAAGAGCTACAACGAAAGCGTAAATAGCTGTTGATTCTGCGAGGGCACAACCTAAAAGAAGGATTGTCTGAATTTTACTTGCTGCTTCTGGTTGACGTGCAACTGACTCAACTGCTTTTGCAGTTGCGAAACACATACCGAAACCTGCACCGAGTGCTGTAAGCATTGCTATTGCTGAACCCATAATAAATTACCTCCGAAAATTAAATAAATAATAATTAAATTGTTTTTGTTTTATTCTTCAAGACCTTCCATTGCTTCATCAATAAATGTGAGCGAAAGGGTAATGAAGATGTATGCCTGAATAAGTGGGTGGAAAAGATTGAAGTAAAGACCTGCAATACCAGGAATACCTGAAGCATATCCACCAAGTGCGCCTTTTAAAAGCTCCATAACTATCATACCACCGAGCATATTACCAAAAAGACGACAAGCGAGTGAAATCGGGATTGCAATGTCGCTGACGATTTTCATAGGAATCATAATAGGACGCATTGCAACCATCGGGCCACCCATTGCTTTGAATCTTCCGCCAATTCCGAGTTTTTTGAAACCAAAATAGTTAAGAAGAACAAAGGTTATAAGACCCATTGAGAATGTAACAACCAAATCTGAAGTAGGTGCTCTTAAACCAAATAATTCTAAACTTGCACTGAATATTAAATAAATTGCAAGAGCGAACATATAAGGTGCAAGGCTTTTACCTGCTTTCTTACCAGTTGCATCAATACAGAATTTTTCAACTGTTTCAACACAGAGCTCCATAACATTCTGAAATCCTTCGGGCTTGTCTTTGAATTTTGGGAAAACAAGGAATCTGAAAAGAAGGCAAAGAATAGTAACAATTAAAACAATTGCCATTGTGTAAATTGTTGTTTCGCCTAATTTAAGACCGAGAAATTCAACAGAACTTCTGTCACCAAACATTGAAAATTCAATGTGCATAGCACTGTGTTTGCCAGAGAACCATGTTATAAATACGCCTAAAGCAAACCAGATGCTTATAAGCATTCCTGAAAAGCATAGAGTTTTTAGTTTCTTTTTCTTTTTTAATGTCTTTTTGTCAATATCACTTGAGAAGTTTTTAATAATTCCTTTAAAGTGAATGTTACCTACAAGACAAAGAATAAAAATGACTACGCTTGCGCCGATTTTTATTAAATCAGCAGTGCTCATTCTTTATCATCTCCTTCAATGGAAATTTCTTTTTTCGTTTTTTCATTCTTTTTAGAGAAGAATAAAATTAATGGAATTGAAACTATTACACCTAATGTGTAGCCAATTGCTAAAAATTTTACTGACTCCATAAAGAAAAAATAAATAAGTAACAGTGCCGCTCCGTAAGACATAAGCTTTATGAAAAGTGGTAATATACTTTTCTTTAAGTCTCCGGATAATGCACTTTTTAAGAGTATGTGAAGCAAAAAAACTTCTAAAATGCCATAAGCGATACCCGATAAAATAAATGCCATTAAGTCACCTCGCATATCCACTTAATTTTATGCCTTTTTTTTAAATAAGTCAATACAAAACAAGAGTTTTTTACTGTTGTTTTCACTAATTTTTAAGGGTATTTATTGGAGATAATTACATTGTCTTTTTTTATTATTTATGATAAAATAATATGAAAATTAAAAATCTTTCTGAAAGGTGCAAAAATAATGTTTAAAAACGCAAAAGTTGCATTAAATTACAAGGTGGATGGTAAAGTAGTTGCTTTTTCTGGTAACAACGAGGATTTAGCTGTTAATTATTCTTTTGACGGCAAATCTTTAAAAGTTACTGTAAAAGCAAATAAAGAAACGGAACTTTATAATCTTAAGGTTATTGCAGATTACAATTACTCTGATGACGTTCGTATTATGCCAAACGGCTACCAAAGCTGGAGTATGACAAGGGAATACAAAAAGAACGAGTTTTACAGGGGTATGAATAAGCTTGTTAAGTCAATTCCTTTAGGCTTTAATATGGCTGGTTGTAGTGGTGACTATATGTTCAGAGAGTATCCACAGAAATCAGGCGTGTTCCACGGTTATACATATTCATATATCCGTACAGGTAACGAATTCACCCTTATGGGTAGTTTAAGTGAGCAGGAAGGTTACACAATATTTAATTTCGACACAAATGCAAACACAATTGTTGTTGAAAAAGATTTAGAGTGTAAAGTAATTAATGGTGAAGTAACTGTTTTAGATATGATTGTTTTAACTGGTGAACACGATGCTTTATTTGATGAGTATTTCACCACTATGGGTATTGAAAAACCAAAGACAAACAGAATTAACGGTTACACAAGCTGGTATAACTACTACACAGATATTACCGAAGAAATTATTATTCGTGACCTTGAAGCTTTAAAGGCTACTGGTGCAGATATTAATATTTTCCAGATAGATGATGGTTACCAGAGCTTTATTGGTGACTGGGAAGTTCCTAACGAAAAATTCCCTAAGGGTATGAAATATATCGCAGACGAAATTCACTCAAAAGGCTGGCTTGCTGGTCTCTGGCTTGCACCGTTCTACATTCAGAAAGATTCTGTTGTTGCTAAAAATCATCCTGAGTGGATTGTTAAAAAACCAGACGGTAAACCAATTTATGGCTTTGTAGGTCTTGGCAGAGATTGTTACACACTCGACTTCTATAACCCAGAATGTGCTGCATATATTAAGCAGTTCTTCAATACAATTCTCAACACCTGGGGATTCGATATGGTAAAACTCGATTTCCTTTATACAGCTTGTATCGTTCCAAGAAATGGCAAGAGCCGTGGTGAAATTATGTGTGACGCTATGGCACTTTTAAGAGAATGTGTTGGCGAAAAACTCATTTTAGGTTGCGGTGTTCCGTTAGGACCAGCCTTCGGTAAAGTTGACTATTGCCGAATTGGTAGCGACGTTGACTTAGTATTCGAGCCAGTTCCAGTAAAGGGTAAAGTAAACAGAGAGATTGTTTCTGTTCAGACTGCTATTAAAAATACAATATTCCGCCGTGGCTTAAATGGCAGAGTATTCGGTAATGACCCTGACGTATTCTATTTAAGAAATGCCTTAAAAGAAGTTGACGGTGACAGAAAGAGCAAGAAGCCTCTTAAAATCACTTGGGACCAACGCGTTTTATGGGCAGACCTTTGCAGAAATTTAGGTACAATTATTTTCACATCAGACAATGCTGCAAACTATGATGAAAAGCAAAGTGCAGAGCTTATGAAAACGTATAGCGCACCAACAGTTAAAGTGCTTGATGCTATTTACGAGGGTGATAACTGGGTTAAACTCACCTGTGAAGAAAATGGCAAAAAATTCGAGCATTTAATCAACTGGAATACAGGCGAAAATAGTAAAAAAGATATATAAATTCATTATGAGTCGGGCGGTTTAAGATGCCCGACTCTGTTTTTTGGATTTAACAAATTATTAACAATCAATTCACACGGGATTTATTTGTAAAGGGTAAAATGTAGACAATGAAACGGAAGAAAAAATCGTTTCAAATTAAATTAGAGTTTTTCATTCCTATCTCCTTATTCAAATATACCCCCACAAACACAAACGAAAATCCGTTCACTCAAGTGGACGGATTTTCGTTTGTATTATTCATTTTTCATTATTCATCATTCACTATTCATTAAAAGAACGGATTTTCAATGAATAATGAATAGTGAAGTCGCTTACGCTGATGAATAATGAATAATTGATTTTGAATTCTTTTACTGCTATAATAAGCAAGAAAGTGGTGATTTTATGAAAGAAAATTTATTAATTGATAAATCCATTGTATTTGCATCAAGAATTGTAAAATTACATCAACATTTAACTAAAACTAAAAAAGAAACAATAATATCAAAACAAATTGTTCGAAGTGGTACAAGTATTGGTGCTAATATAAACGAAGCAAACTACGGGCAAAGCAAAGCAGATTTTATATCTAAAATGAGCATAGCTTTAAAAGAAACTGCAGAAACTGAGTATTGGATTAAATTGCTTTATATGTCTGAATATATTGATGAGAAAATGAGTCAATCACTTCTTAATGATTGTTTGGAAATCAAGCGGATTTTAATCGCTTCGATAAATACTGCGAAAGAAAATAAATAGCAAAACGAAAATCCGTTCACTCAAGTGGACGGATTTTCGTTTGTATTATTCATTTTTCATTATTCATCATTCACTATTCATTAAAAGAACGGATTTTCAATGAATAATGAATGATGAAGTCGCTTACGCTGATGAATAATGAATAATTGATTTTGAATTATTGATTTTTTACAATTTCTACTTTAATTCTACTTATATTTTTACTGTGTTTATTGAAAAAGATAGTACATTAAAGTATAATTCAGTTATAAAACATCGGGGGTGCTCCTATGGATAAATACACATTCGGTAACAAACTTTACAAGTTAAGAACCGAAAGTAACTTAACACAGAAAGACCTTGCAAATATACTGGGGGTTTCAGACAAAGCAGTTTCAAAATGGGAGACTGGCGAAGCAATGCCAAGAGTGAAAACACTCAAAAATATAGCAGACTGCTTTTCTGTTACTTATGAAGATTTACTTTCACAGACGGAAGAGTTGAAAACAAGTGAAACTGAAAAATATGAAGCTTACGAAGCTTTTTACCAGAAAAGAGTCGGAAAGATTAAAAAGGATATAAATGACCATTTATTAGTAGTTCTGTTTGCAGCTGCTTTAAATTTTATTATTAAAACAATTCTTTTTTTTCAAGCTGAAATGGCAGGGGTTTCAGTTAGCGGTAGTTATTTATTCTTTAGCGATTTTCTTCCGCTCGTGGTTACGCTTTTGTTTTTTGTGGTTTTAAAAAAGTTTTTTAAGTCAGGCGTAATATTAGTTTATAAACAGTATGATTACCTTTGGTACTTGCTTATTTCATCAATAGGGTCTCAAATTTTCTCAACATTAGTTAATCTGAATGCATCACGTGTTTATATACTTTTGTGTGATTTCGTTGTTTATATTTTAATGTGTATATTAAGTTTATATCAATGGTTGAAAATTAAAAAGGGTAAGGATGTTGCATTTCCAAAACGTGATATATTTTTATATTCGGGAATTTTATTGTTGTCGTTTTTAGTGATGTACTTGACAAAGACCGTTTCTTTTTCTGTTATGGTAAATGTTGTGAAAATCCTTTTTGTGAACTTTTTAAGTGTTTTCATAATATATGAAACAATGGAGTACCAATCTTTGCTGGAAATAAAAAAAGAAACAATAAATGAGAAAATTGTAAATAAAGCCCCAAAAAGTATTAAGAAAGTAATCGCAATCTGTTTGGTGTCGGTTTTAACTCTTTCTCTTTTAGCGCTTTTTGTGCCAGGATTGATTTACAAAGTTGCTATGAAAAAAATTCCATCTGCATATCAAGAAACGTTATTCTATTCAGAACTTGATATCTCTTTTGAAGATGAAATTTTAGTGGAGTATGAATTGGATGGTGTAAAGTTTTCTTTACCAGAAAGCTATGAATTTGTTGAGAAAGTTGAACAGGAATATTATACTATGCTTAAATTTTCTAAGTCTGGTTGTGAGGATTTTTTGCTTGGAGTGAGTAAACGAGAAGAAACAACAACAGAGCCATTAGATATTACTGGTGAATTGTTTTCAGGTAAAGATGGTGCACGATTCAGGAAAATGATAGAAGATACATTCGGGTATTATCCGAAAACAAATCAGGAATGGAATCGTTTAATATATACAATCAATCCGGATGATGCTAACATATTTGATATTAATGAATGTATAACATATATAGTACTGCTTATGGATAAACAAATGGCAACAATGGACGGTCATTACGATTTTGAGTATTTTGATAATGGTATTTTTCAGGCTGAAATATCTAAATTAAAACAGAGAAAGTTAAATAAAAATGGTGAAATAGAATATATTGAAGGCGAGTATGATAGATACAACGCTTATATATGGTTTTATAGCGATAAGCATGAAGATGGGTATTATCAGATTCACTATAAACCAGAATCAGCTGATACAGCAGACCTTGAGTTGTTGCACAAGGTTTTAAATACAGTTGAAAAAGTTGAGTAGGTCTTATGACCTACTCTCTTTGTTTAATTTGTTGGTTTTTATTTCATTTTCTTAAATATTTTTCACATTGAAATAAATTTTTCAATATGTTATCATGTTTTTATGAATATAAAATTCAGAGGTGCAAACTATGAAAAAATTTATGGATAAAGATTTTCTTTTGAAAACTGAAACTGCTAAAAAGCTTTATGCAGCTTGTGAAAATGAGCCTATTTTTGACTGGCACTGTCACTTATCTCCAAAAGAAATTTATGAAAATAATGCCCCAAGTGATTTAGCTTACTTGTGGCTCGCTGGTGACCATTACAAATGGCGTGCTATGCGCTCTTGTGGTATAAGTGAAGAATATATTACTGGCAATAAATCACCTTATGAAAAATTCAAGGCTTGGGCAAAGGCTATGCCTAATTTAATTGGTAATCCGCTTTACCATTGGACTCACCTTGAATTACAAAGATATTTTGATATATATGAGCCATTAAGTGAAAAAACTTGCGATGCAATTTGGGAAAAGGCGAATTCTTTAATTAAAAGCGGTGGTTACACACCAAGAGAATTAATTAAAAGAAGTAATGTGAAATATCTTTGCACAACAGACGATGCGGCAGATACTTTAGAATACCATAAGCTTTTAAAAGAAGATGAAACTTTTGAGTGTCAGGTTTTACCTGCATTCAGACCAGATAAAGCACTTGGAATTGAATTAGACGGCTACCTTGAGTGGTTGGCATCTCTCGAAAATGTTTCAGGTACTTCAATTAAGACATTTACAGAACTCAAAAAAGTTCTTCTTACAAGAATTGAGTTGTTTAAAGAAATGGGTTGTTGTGCAAGTGACCACGCTCTCACTTACATTCCTTATAAAAGAGGTAGTGAAGACGAGTTGAATGCTCTCTTTACAAAGAAATTAAGTGGTGCAGAACTTTCAGTTGATGAAATTGATTTATATAAAACAGAGCTTCTTATTTTCCTTGCAAATGAATATGCAAAAAATAACTGGGCTATGGAAATTCACATTGGTGCTATGAGAAACAATAACACTGAGATGTTTAAAAAGTTAGGTCCTGACACAGGTTATGATTCAATAGCCGATTATGAAATTGCTATAAATCTTTCAAAGCTTCTTAATGCTATGCATTCTGAATTCAGACTCCCAAAAACTGTTCTCTTCACACTTAACCCTAAAGATAATCAGGTTTTAGGTACAATGCTCGGTAACTTCCAGACTGCAGAAGCAGAGTCAAAAATTCAGTTTGGTACTGCTTGGTGGTTTAACGATAACTACGACGGTATGAGAGCACAGATGAGTTCTTTAATGAATCTTGGTGCATTCGCTAAATTTATTGGTATGCTTACAGACTCAAGAAGCTTCTTGTCATATCCAAGACACGAGTATTTCAGAAGAATTGTTTGTGAAATTATTGGTGATTTGGTTGAAGAAGGTAAGTATCCTGATGATATGGAATTTTTAAGCGAAGTAGTTAAAGATATTTCATTCAGAAATGCACAAAAGTATTTTGGTGTTAAGTAATATACAATATATAGTGGTATAAAAACGCGGAGTAAATCGACAAAAGTTTGAATTTTTGTCGATTTACTCATTTTTAATCCCTGAATTTCCTATAGGTTTATAGTGGATATTAACAAAAAATTCAAATATTTTTATGATAAATTCACCTAAAATGGTTGAAATTTGAAATGAAAAGTACTATAATTGTCATATATAGTGTTGGATAAATTTTATATGAAAAGAGATTAATTAAATGATACAGCAAGTTACTAAATATGCTATGGAAAATATCATAGTAAACTGCTCTGCAATTATGTTGCTTGTATTCTTAAGAATGCAACATAGGAGCGTTAAAAACAGCTTTGTTTTAGACCAGAAGTTGTTTGTTGTAATGCTTGACCTTGCACTTGTTCAGTGCTTTGTTGAAGCTTTTACAAACCTTTGGGATAGAGAGCATATTTTCCTTAATATTATGAATGGCGCAGAAATAGGTAATACAATAGATATAAGTATAAATATGTGCCTCAATTTATTGTATTTTACAGTTAACGTAGTGTTCGGTTATATCTGGTGTCTATATGTGGTTTATAGGATGTTCGGTAGCCCAAGGCGTGTTAAACGCTATGCAAAAATTATCTGTGCACCAGTGTTAATTGCATTGATATCTATCTGGACTACACCATTCACAGGCTGGGTTTTCAGCATCAGTGATGAAAACGTATATACAAGAGAAGATTTGTGGATAATTCCAGCTGTTTCAACTGTTGCCTACGTTGTGTTTGGTATAGGTTATGTTTACGCCAATAAGAAAAAAATTAATAAATATATGATTATGCCAATAATGCTTATAATGACTCCTATTTTTATAGGAATGTTAGTGCAGTGGTTGATACCAGGCGCTGCAATTATTGCTATGGTAATTACCATTTCTCTTGTTGGCTTTTATGCTACAACACAATCTGAATCTGCTTATATTGACCGCTTAAGTGGTGTTTATAACAGACGTTATTTAGATGATTATCTTACAAGCCTTAATGAAAATGACAAGTATAGAAAAAATGGTAAAACTATCACAGGCATAATGCTTGATATGGATAAATTCAAGCAGAT
>JAZNUL010000106.1:0-26258 GCA_045592285.1 Acutalibacteraceae bacterium | reverse complement strand
TTTTCATAAACACAATTTTGTATTACAGTCATTGAAAGGAATATAGTCGAATTTTCAAAGAAAATTCGATACCAAATATATGATTTGGTATCGAAACAGTGTAATTTTACACTGTTTCGACTAACTATAATCGTTATAATTAATATTTAGAGTTAGAGTGAAAAATATGGCAGAAAAAGAATTAACAACAACTAATGCTGATATTTATAAAGATAAATTCAGCTTTACAGCAGAACAGGCAATCTTAGGTTCAGTTTTAATTGACCCTGAGTGCCTTAGCCGTGTTATTTCTATTGTTAATCCGGAAGCGTTTTATTACCCACAACATAAAGAAATTTTTAATGTTATGGTAACTCTTGATACCTTAGGTTCAAGAATAGATGCTCTTGTAATCTTAGAAAGATTAAAAGAAAAAGGCGTTTTTGATGAGGAAACGGGTAAGAATTATTTAGCACAGTTAGCACAAGCAGTGCCTTCAACTGCAAACGTTGAAAACTACTGTAAAATTGTTTTAGATAATTTCTACATAAGAAGACTTATTGATATTTCTCAGGATACAATAGATTCGGCTTCTTCTGGTGTTGAAGCAGATATCCTTTTAGAGTCAGCAGAGCAGAGTATTTATAATCTTCGTAAGGGTAAATCAACAAGCTCAATTCAGAGACTCAGCGACGTTATTACAAACGAGGTTTATCCAACCCTTTCAAATATCACCTCTGAAAATGCAGATGAATTCAAGGGTATTCCTACAGGCTTTTCTAAGCTTGATGAAATCATATCAGGTCTTAACCGCTCTGACCTTGTTTTAATCGGTGCTCGTCCTGCTATGGGTAAAACAAGCTTTGCCTTAAATATTGCACGTAACGTCGGTATGACGGGTAAAAAGGTTGTTTTCTTTTCATTAGAAATGTCAAACGAACAGTTGGCGTCACGTGTGCTTTCAACTGAAGCACGTGTTGAAAGTAATAAACTTCGTTCGGGTAATATCAGTCAGGCAGAGTGGCAACGTCTTGCAGAAGCTACAAACTTACTTGCCTCACGTTGTGAACTTTACTTTGATGATACTTCAACAATTACAGTTCCTGAAATTAAAGCAAAAATCAGAAGAATGAAAAACGTTGACTGCATTATTATCGACTACTTAGGTCTTATGCAGACTGCCGATAAAAATATAAAAGGTAATCGTGTTCAGGAAATTACAGAAATTACACGTAGCTTAAAGCTTCTTGCAAAGGATTTAAAAATCCCCGTAGTAGTTTGCTGTCAGCTTTCTCGTGGACCTGAAAAGAATGGTAAAGCATCTAACAGACCGATGCTTTCAGACCTCCGTGACTCTGGTTCTATTGAGCAGGATGCTGATATTGTTATGATGCTTTATAGAGAAGGTTATTATAAAAACGATAAACAAAATGCAGAAGAAGTAGATATGTCACAGGCTGACGTTGACGTTGCAAAAAACCGTCACGGTCCTACTGAAAGAATCAAGCTTCATTGGGATGGTCAGTTCACACTCTTCTCAACTCTGGAGTATCGTGATGAGTATTAATACTTCTTTGGTTTTAGAAAAAGCAAAAAAGGCAATAAATGAATATAAAATGCTTGAAAATGTAAGTACAGTTGTAGTTGGTCTTTCAGGTGGTGCAGATTCAGTTTGCCTTTTACACGTTCTGAATTTACTAAAAAATGATTGCAATTTGAATCTTATAGCAGCTCACGTAAATCATGGAATTCGTGGAGAAGAGGCAGAAAATGATGCTCTTTTTTCAAAGAATTTTGCTGAGACTCTTGGTGCAGATTTTAAATTTCTTAAGGTTGATTGTGTGAAAGAAGCACAAGAAAACGGCGAAACTACTGAAGAAGCGGGCAGAAGAATTCGCTATGAGTTTTTTAATTCTCTTTGCGAAAATGAAAACACAGTTATTGCTACTGCTCATAATAGTAACGATAATTTAGAAACAGTTATTTTTAATATTACACGTGGTTCTGCTCTTTCAGGTGCCAAAGGTATTCCACCGAAACGTGATAATATAATAAGACCACTTATTTTCTGTACCCGTGAAGAAATTGAAGGTTACTGTAAAGAAAATAATTTATCGTTTGTAACAGATAGCACAAATTTAAGTGATGATTACACAAGAAACAGAATTCGTCACAACGTTTTACCAGAATTACAAAAAGTGAATTCTAATGTTGTTGAGGCATTTACACGCTTTTCAGAGAGCGTAAGAATTGATGACGATTATCTTGATTCTATAGCGGAAAACGCTTTAGAAAAAGCAAAACTCAGTGAGTGTTCATACAACACAGAAGCAATTAATTCGTTGCATCTGTCAATTAAAAGAAGAGTTATTTTAAAGGCGATTGAGCGTTTTTCAAAAGAATTACCAGACAGCAAAAAAGTTAATGCAGTTTTAAGTTGCATAAGTGAAAATTCCAAAATTCAACTTTACAAAAATTGCTATTGTGAATCGAAAGAAAATGAATTGAAATTCTTTAATAATGACAATAATAAAGAATGTGAAAAACAAGAACCAAAAATTCTTGAATGCGAAAATTTCAATATCGTTTTCGGCGAATATACGGTAGAAGGGGAATATTTTTCCAAAACTTCACAAAAAATTAATGATTTGCTATTGGATAATTTGATAGATTGTGATACAATAAATGGAAAATTGATTTTAAGAACCCGTAACGAGGGAGACAAAATCACGCTTTTCAGAAGAGGTGTTACAAAAACACTAAAAAAACTTTTCATTGAAGATGACATACCGAAGGAAAAAAGGGGATTTATTCCTGTTTTAGCAGATGAAACGGGTGTTGTCTGGGTGTCTGGGTTTGGTGTTAATAAAAATAACGCCGTAAAAGAAAATACAAAAAATATATTATCTATAAGTGTGAGTGAGAAAAATGGTTTCACAGAAAATGAATGATGATATCAAAAAAATTCTTATTGATGAAGATGAACTTCGTGCTATTGTCGAAAGATTAGGCGAACAAATCACTGAAGATTATAAAGGCAAGGACGTGCTTTTAATAGGTATTTTAAAAGGCTCTGTTATATTTATGGCAGACCTTATGAGAGCAATAGACCTTCCTTGTAATATTGACTTTATGGCTGTTTCAAGCTACGGTAGTGGCACAGAAAGCTCAGGCAGAGTAAAAATCAATAAAGATTTAGATAATGATATTCAAGGTAAGGATATTATAATTATAGAAGATATCCTTGATAGCGGTAAAACACTTTATTACATAAGAGATATTTTATCTGCAAGAAAACCAGCCTCTATAAAAATCTGTACGCTTTTCGATAAGCCTGAAAGACGTGAGGCAGACATAAAAGCAGATTATATAGGCTCTTTAGTACCAAATGAATTTATCGTAGGCTATGGTCTCGATTATGCTGAATATTACAGAAATTTGCCATTTATAGGCGTACTTAAAGAATCAGTTTATGAGAATAATAACTAATATATTTAGTTTTATTTATAATTTTTAGTTTAGATAAGTAGGTGACTCACTATTAAAATCAATGACAAGGTTAAAGCAGTTATACCATATATCCTTATTCCGCTTATTGTAATGGGGCTTATTTATTGGTATTCAGGTTCTGCTACAACCGAAAAATTAGAGTATTATCAAGTAATAGAACTTTTCGACGAAGGAAAGGTAACTGAGTATGAGCTCAACATTGGCACAGGCGCTCTTACCTATACTTTAAATGATGGTTCTACAGGCAGATATTCTGTGCCAAACGTTTCAATGTTTGTTAATGACATTCACGAAACTGTTATTGAATTCAACCGTGCAAATCCTGATAAGGCAGTTAAATTCGACTATGTTTCAGGTGCATCATATTCAATGTGGATTCAGTTTATCCCTATTATTCTCTGCGTTATCATAGCTATTGTTTTTGGTGTTATGTTTATGAAGAAGATGGGTAACTCCATCTCAAGCGAAAACAACAGGGCTATGGGCTTTGGTAAAGCAAGAGTAAAATTCGGTGCCGATGAAAAAAGAAAAACAACCTTTGATAAGGTTGCTGGTGCCGATGAAGAAAAAGAAGAACTACAAGAAATTGTTGAGTTCTTGAAAGACCCTAAAAAGTTTACAGAACTTGGCGCAAGAATTCCTAAAGGCGTTCTTTTAGTTGGTCCTCCAGGTACAGGTAAAACCCTTTTAGCACGTGCTGTTGCAGGTGAAGCAGACGTTCCATTCTTCTCAATTTCAGGTTCTGATTTTGTTGAAATGTATGTTGGTGTTGGTGCTTCACGTGTACGTGACCTTTTTGACCAGGCCAAGAAAAGCTCACCAGCAATCATTTTCATTGATGAAATTGATGCTGTTGGTCGTCACAGAGGTGCTGGTATGGGTGGTGGCCACGACGAAAGAGAGCAGACTCTTAACCAGTTACTCGTTGAAATGGATGGTTTCGGTAACAACGAAGGCGTAATTATTATTGCGGCTACTAACCGTCCTGATATTTTAGACCCTGCACTTTTAAGACCGGGTCGTTTCGACAGACGTGTTACAGTTGGCAGACCTGACTTAAAGGGTAGAGAAGAAATTTTAAAAGTTCACGCTAAGAATAAGCCTCTTGGTCCTGATGTTGATTTAAAGAGCATCGCTCACGGTACTATCGGCTTTGTTGGTGCTGACCTCGAAAATCTTCTTAACGAAGCAGCACTTCTTGCGGCTAAACGTAATAAGAAAGCAATCACAATGGTAGAAATCGACGAAGCAACTATTAAGGTTGAAGTCGGTGCTGAAAAGAAATCACACAGAATTACAGAAAAAGATAAGAGAATTACAGCGTATCACGAAGCTGGTCACGCAGTTTCTGCTTACTATCTTGAAAACTGTGAGCCTGTTTACGAAATTTCTATTATTCCACGTGGTATGGCTGGCGGTTACACTCTTTACAGACAAGAAGAAGACAGAGCTCATATGTTGAAATCTGCTATGATTGACAGAATTGTCACATCAATGGGTGGTAGAGTTGCTGAACAAATTACATTCGGCGATATTTCAACAGGTGCTTCACAAGATATTTCAACCTCAACCGATATTGCACGTTCTATGGTAACACGCTATGGTATGAGTGAAAAGCTTGGTCCAGTTCTTTATGGTAAAGATAATGACGAAGTATTCTTGGGTATGGATTATAGCCATACAAAGAACTACTCAGAAGCGTATGCAAATACTATTGATGATGAAGTTAAAAGAATTCTTACAGAGTGCTACAATAAGTGCGAACAGCTTCTTACTGAGCATAACGATAAGTTAGTTCTTATTGCAGAAACACTTATTAAGAATGAAAAAATCACAGGTGCTCGTTTCTTAGAGCTTATGGATGAAAACTATGACCCTGAAAAGGATAACTCAAGTGATTCTTCTGCAGAAGATAATGAAGTAGTAGAAGAAAAACAAGAAGTTCAGACAGAAGAAACAACTGTAGAAGTAACAGAAGAAACAACTGCAGAAGAATAAAAAACGTTAACAAGTTGTTTATTAATATGACCAATTAAACAAGGCATAAAAACTTATCTGTTTTTATGCCTTGTTATATTTTTATATTGACAATATCGTTTAACGATATTATAATAATTATAGGGAATATCGATAAACGATATTTGTAAAGGAGTGATAAAATGCCGAAAAAATCTTTGGAAATATTAACAGAGCCGATGTATTATGTTTTACTTTCGTTGTTAAGCGAGAGGTGTGGAACAGAAGTTATGAAAAATGTTGAAGAAATTTCTAAAAACAGAGTGCATATTGGTCCTGGTACACTTTACACAATGCTTTCAAAATTTCTTGAGGTTGGGTTAATTCGAAATTCTGCAAATTTTGAAAATAAGAAGAGCTATATAATAACAGAAAAAGGCATTAAGCTTTTAAAAGAGGAACATACACGCTTGTATCATTCGTATTTAGATGGAGTTAATTTATTGGAGGGATTAAAATGAAAACGAAGATTTTATTTAAAAATATTTTATATCAAAATCCTATTAATGAGGAAAGAGTACTTAATGAATACGCAAAGAAAGGTTGGGTTCTAAAAAAGAGTAACTCTTTTTACTCAAAACTTGAAAAAACAGATGGTGAAAATAAAAAGTATTCGGTTCAATATATAAGTAATTTAAAGAGAATTGGAAATAAATTATCTGAGCAAGATGAATTGTTTATTGAATTGTGTGAAGCGGATAATTGGAGATTTATTTCAAAAGCATCAAATTTATTGTATTTTGAAACTGATAGAAGCAATGAAAAGAAAATAAGAACAGATGATGAAGCATACAAAAAATCGATTTTTAAAATGCTTTTATTTCAAGAGGTTTTAGTTTTTTCTATCTTTCTCTTTGCGGGACTTTTTGCTTTTTTGTTTTCATATAAAGCCGGAGTTTTATTTGTAAATAGATTTCATTTACCATTAGTGGTACTGGGAATAATCTCTTTGCTTTTTTCTTTACCAACTTTAATTTTAACACTTGTCGAAAAAACATTTTTAGATTTTCCTAACGAAAAAATGGAGCGAATAAAAGCGGTACTAAAAAAAGCAGAAGGATTTTCTGTTATTTTTAGTATTTTTATATCGCTATTTTCTTTACGTCCTATTAGCTCTATATATGATGTGTTGTTTTTGTGCATTTTATTAATTTTAACAACTACATTTTGGATTTCGTTTCAAAAAGGTTTAAAATTTAAAAATCATCTGGGTGCAATGGTTAGTGTAGGAGTTATAGGTGTTTTGGCGTTTTTGCTTATACTTTTTAATCATAACAATCGAGAGAAATTAGTTTCTACCTCTTTCGATGAGTTGAATTGTAAAACGGAAAAAGAGTGTTTCGAAATTGCTAATAACGTTTATAAAAATTATTCAGGTTCAGACGAAGGTCTGGAAATACCAGCTTTTGTTGATGATAAGGTGCATAAATACGACGGTACACGCACAGAAATTTCAAGTGTTGTTTCTACACTCTGTATATATTCTTTTGAGGATGAAACTACAAATGAGGTGTTTGATATTTGGTATGTTTCAACTTTTAATGATTTGCTGAGAGATTATTATCTTGAGTATTTATTTGGCGACATTATACTTAAAAATTCGTCTGATTCTATTAAAGAACTTTTAGAAAAAAATAATTACGTGCTTGAGCGAGAAAAGCTATTTTTTATTGCAAAGGATGGCGTGATAATATTTGTTACAAATCTTATTCCTGAAGCTGATAAAGAAACAACAGAATAGAGATTATCCCCTTGATAAATCTTAAGATTTGTCAAGGGGATAAAATTTATTTAATTAAATTGTGGGTTCCTTCAAAAATTATAGTTAAAACACCATCTTTTACAGATATTTCACTCTCTTTACTAATAAACTCATTACTAACACCAATAGGAAAATCGGGGGTAATTTCAGCATCGTTTAATTCATATAAAAGCCCTTTAATTGTAACACATTTTGCAACGCCCGAAAGAGCAAAAATTGAAATATAACCTTTAGCATTAGCTTTAATATTTATACTCGAGTTTTTAATAGCTGTAACAGTATGATTACCATCGTAAATATAAGCAATACCGCCGTTTTCAGCAACAAAGGTTGCAGTCTGAATAGTTGCAACTGTGTGGTCTAATCTGCCACCAACAGCACCATAAATTACGAATGTTTTATATCCTTTTTCTAAGCCGATTTTCACAGCTAAAAGTGTGTCTGTATCATCCTTTTTTTGGGGGTGTTTTATAACGATTTCGTCCTTTGGGGCTTCTCCCAAAGAGTCGAAATCACCAACAACTAAATCGGGTTTTATATTGAGTTTTTTTAACGTGCTGTAACCACCATCTGCCGCAATAATCAAGTCGTTTTCCTGTGGCTTAAAATCAGCAATACCAGTGTCTAAAGCACCGAAAATGTAACATATATGCATAAATCATCACCACAAATTAATATACAGTTTTTTGATGAGAAAAGCAAGTATAAAAGAGTTGAAAGTTGAAAATTTAAAGTTGAAAGTTAAGGAACGCTAAGCGTTGATTGTATTTTTTAAATAAAAAAGACTACATTCAACTATTTAAAGACTAAAATACTTTAAATGAGTGAATGTAGTTTTAATTTATAATATTATAATTACGGCGTAGCCCCGAAATTTTCAACTTTCAACTTTCCACTTTAAACTCATTTTGCAAAGCAAAATTAAAATATTCCGTAAGTAATAAGCGACATTATAAGCCCAGCTATAAAAACGCCAAGTGCTATAATTGGTAAACTTTTCTTAATTCTTAAATCCATAAGAGCAGAAATAAGAGCACCTGTCCAACCGCCAGTACCAGGGAGTGGTATTGCAACAAAAAGCAAAAGACCCCATTCTTTATATTTTTCCATAGTGCCTTTTTTCTTGTCTGAACGAGCTTCCATTTTTTCAACAATTTTTGCTAAATGCTTGTTTTTTCTCATAATAGCAAAAATCTTTTTAATAAAGAGAAGAATGAATGGAATTGGGAGCATATTACCGATATAACAAATAATAAATGCTTTTATAAAATCAATTTCCAAAAGTCTTGCGGCAATCATACCGCCACGAATTTCTAAAACAGGGAAAAGCGATATAACAAATGCTATGAGTTCTGCTGGTATATCGTTTTTGAAAAAATCAACAACTGCATTAACAATACTATCTACCATTTTATACCTCTTCTGGTGTAATTAAACCTTTTTTTATAAGGTGTTCTCTTGCATCGTGAAGAATAGTTTTATCATTCTCAAATTTCAAGTTTTTATAAGCGTTTTCGTATGTAAGCCAGATGTAATCTTCAATTTCTTCTTTCTGAATAATTGTCTGAGTATCATCTGTCTTAGCAACAAAAACAAAAACTGATTTATGAATTCTGTTCTGAATTGTGTATTCAGATTTAGAAACGAAATCAGGAATAATATCAATATGAATTCCTGTTTCTTCAAGAACCTCACGCTTTGCAGTTTCTTCTGCTGTTTCGCCGTCTTCCATATGACCTTTCGGGAAGCCCCAGTTTGAACTGCGGTTGTTTTTTATGAGAAGATAACGGATTTGACCATTTATATTTCTAAAAATAACCGCACCACAAGAACGCTCATATCTGCATTCTAAGTTATATTGTCTGCCTTCAGTTAAAAAGCTTATACCATTCTTGATTTCACAGTCAATGAATCTTTTTGATTTTGACGCACCAATTAATTTTACTTCGCCACTGTCAAGAAAACGAACCGATGCAATAACTCTGCCGTCAAAGTGTTTAACTGGATTATCAATACCCATTACAAGAACGCCGCTAATGGGTGAGTAGGGCTTAAATTTACCTATTGGCTGACCTTGGTTGAGCTTGTAAACTCTGCCTGTGTCACCCAAAGGAGTGCCTACTGGCTCAGTTATACTGAGTCTTATTAATTTGCCTAACATGAATAAACCTCTTATCTAAAAATAACTAAATATACCAAATATTATAACTCTAAATAGAGTTTCTTGCAATACCCAGCGAATATATTTTTGAGAAAAATTTCCAAATGTTTCTTAAAATATCAAAAAAATCAACACATCAAGATATTTCTTAAGCGAAACATCTTGATGTGCTTTACGTTTAAAGTTCTTTGAAAGTTTTAATGATTTCTGCAGATTTACCGCAAGTCATAGCACCTTCTGTGCACTTGTTTACAAAACAGCTCGGACCATAGAAGTTGAAAATGGTAGGGTCTGCTTTACGTAACTTTTTGAGCATATCAACAGCAAAATCTCTTATTTCCCATTGAGCACGGGTACAAGAACGAAGTTTCATAAATAAAAGCAATTCTCTGCCGTTAATAGTTGTAACAATATCAACTGTGTTACCGCTTAACTGAATATAAGCAGAAAGACCTTCTTCGATGCCTTTTTCCTGGAAGTAATCGTAAAGTTCAGCAGTTTTTTCGAATGCTTTTTTATAACGCTCTAAAAGTTCTGGTTTATTAACGATTGTTTCTGGTAAAATATATCTTCTTCTGTTTGTAAGAGCAAGTGAAGGAATGCCTATTGACTGCATTCTGTGACGTGCAAAGTGAGTAAGACAAGAAAGTGAAACGTTATTAATTCTGAATGTGAATGTAACTGCTTCAAGTGGACGTTGTCTCTTTGAATTTATAACTTCTTTAATGATTTTTGCACATTCTTTTTCATCAGAAATAATACTTTCAATCTGACTTGTTGGTAAACCTAAAGACTCAATAAGAGCCGCTCTTGCAACACATTTTGAAGCTTCAGGAGTGTAGTTGAGAAGTTCAACGTTTTCTTGTGAAGCAATAAGACTGTCGTCTCTCTTATATGAAAAATGCGGAACGTCCTGAATTGAAGGACGGCGTGTTTCAAAATCTGTGAAAATACCAGGAGTCATTTTCTTTGCTTGTTCGTAAAGAGAAATACCAAGGTTTTTAATTTCAGGGAATGAAGCACCTCTGCCGTAAATCATCGCATAAAGCATATTGGTGAGTTCACGTGCATTAAGAGTGCAGTAGAAGTTGCTGTAAAGTGAATATGGAAGAATGAAACGAGCATCTTCCTTTGGAATACCTTTATCAATGAAATCACGGTATTCTGAATAAAGGTAATTCATATGCTCTATGTATTTATCGTGGATAGACGTTGACTCAAACTTTGGAATAAAGTAACCGAGTTCGCCAAAGTCAACGTATCTTCTTGATTTAACTGTGAAAGAAGCAAGTCTGAATTCAATAACAAACTGTTCAACAAGAACAGAAACGTTCTGGAATGCTAAGTTGAACACAGTGTGTTCAATAGTAGAAGTATGACCGGAGCGTGTTACCTTTGAAATAAGATTTGCATTTTTCTGGGCATCTTTAGAAGCCTCTAAAATTTCAAGAGCAGTACCTGCTTGTGTAGAAATTCTGCCAGATGCAGCAGGGAGTTGTTCGCCAGTGTCTGTAAGACCTACAATAACTGCCTTTGAGTTTGTGTTAAATTCGGTAGCCATTAAATTACCTCCACATAAAAATAAACATAGATTTAACTCATATTACCACATTTTTTTAGTTTCTGCAATAGTAAATTACATTTTGGTCTATATCTTGTGGCGAAACTATAAAAAAATCGAAAAAATACACAAATATATAGCGTTTATATATTGCTTTTTTTTTGCTAATATGGTATTATTTATTAAATAGTGTTATTGTGCCCTTTTGTCTGTTTTTTTAGTTAAAAATCGGTTCTATTTTCAGAAAAGAGGTAATGGTTATGGCAATAGTAAAAAAGGAAGCTTACTACAATTCTTCAACAGGTGTTAACAAAATCAGAGCTTTAATCTGGCTTGATGATGAAGTGGAGCACGTTGGTGTTTTTCAGATTGCTCACGGTGTAAGTGAACACATTGAGCGTTACGACCATTTTGCAAGATTTTTAGCAGAACGTGGTTACATAGTTTGCGGTAACGACCATATCGGTCACGGCAAATCTGTAAACTGTCCAGAAGATTTAGGCTTCACTGCAGAAGAAGATGGCTTTCGCCGTTTTGTTGACGATATGCACATTCTCTACAACATAATGCATAAGCGTTACCCTGAACTTAAATATTATCTTTTCGGTCACAGCATGGGTTCATTCTGTGCAAGGGTGTATGCGGGTACATTCTCAGAGGATTTATCTGGTCTTATTATCTGTGGCACAGGTCAGGCACCTCAGGGGCTTGAGTTTGCAATTAATTCGTTAAGAGAATTAACTAAGAAGGTTGGCACAAGAACCCGTAATGCAGTTATGGGCGGTGCATTAAATAAAATTTCATCTTTAGGAATTAAAGACAGAACTTCAGATTTAGATTGGTTAAGCTATAACAAGAAGAACGTTGAAGATTATAAAAACGACCCTCTTTGCGGAATTGAGCTTACAGTTGCTGGTATGAGAGATTTAGGCTCTATAGCACTTCTTGCGAGTGATAAATTATGGCCAGCATCAGTAAGAGTAGGGCTTCCAATTCTCATTATATCCGGTGCAGATGACCCTATTGGTATGGGTGGTAAAGGTCCTACTGCTTGTGCTGACAGTTTAATCGCTTATGGTCACGAGCCAGAAGTTATTATTTACCCGAATATGCGCCACGAAATTTTAAATGAAGATGATAACGAAAAGGTTTACCTTGATATTTTAGGTTTTCTTAATACGGCATCATTCTGAAAGGTAGTTTAATAATTTGCAGGAAAACAAGTTTTTTATTTCTGCCGAAGAGATGGCAGAGCAAAACGAATATAAGAAAAAAGTAAAGAATATTGTTAAATCAAGATTTGAGGGCAAGACACCAAAAGCGTTTGTTCACACTTACGGTTGTCAGGGTAATGTTGCTGACAGTGAGCACATTAAGGGTCAGCTTGTAGAAATGGGTTACAAGATGACTGAAATATTGGAAGAAGCAGATATTATAATTTATAATACCTGTGCAATCCGTGAACACGCTGAAGACAGAGTTTTTGGTAACGTCGGTGCCTTAAAGACTTTAAAAAAGAATAATAAAAATCTTGTGATTGGTCTTTGTGGGTGTATGATGCAACAAGAACACGTTGCTGAAAAAATCAAAAACAGTTACCCTTATGTAAACCTTGTTTTCGGTACACACGCTCTTCATAAATTACCAGAATTACTTTTTAGAGTGTTCAAAACAAAGAAAAGAGTTTTCTCAGTCGAAGAATGTGATGGTGTAATTGCAGAAGGTATGCCTAATGAACGTGACAGTGGCGAAAATGCTTGGCTTCCAATTATGTATGGTTGTGACAATTACTGTTCATATTGTGTTGTGCCTTACGTAAGAGGCAGAGAGCGAAGCCGTGAAGCAGATGTTGTTTTAAAAGAAGCAGAAGATTTGATAAATGAAGGTTATAAGAAAATCACTCTTTTGGGTCAGAATGTCAATTCTTATGGCAAGAGTTTAGAAAACGGAATAAATTTTGCAGAGCTTATAAGAAGGCTCGATAAAATCGAAGGCGATTATACATTCGATTTTATGACTTCTCATCCAAAGGATTGCACAAAAGAGCTTATCGATGTTTTAGCTTCTTCAAAGCATTTCTGTGGGCATTTACATTTACCTGTTCAGTCAGGGAATAATAGAATTCTTAAAGAGATGAACAGAAAATATACAAGAGAGCACTATCTTGATTTAGTAAACTATGCTAAAGAAAAAATTCCTGATGTAGATATAACAACCGATATTATTGTCGGTTTCCCTGGTGAAACCTACGAGGAATTTTTAGATACAGTTTCTCTCGTAAAAGAAGTGAAATACGGCTCAATGTTCACATTTATTTATTCAAAGCGTAAAGGTACAAAAGCAGCCACTTTCCCTGACCCTGTCTCAAAAGAAGAAAAAACAAAATGGTTTATGGAGCTTTTAAAAGTTCAAGAAGAACTTACAAAAGAATAATAACCTCTCTTGCGAAGAGAGGGGGACCACGCTTAAGCGTGGTGGAGAGTTCTGGCGTAAGCCTAAAATTTTAACCTTATAAACAATGTTTCATTGTGAAATTTTTTATAAAAGAAAGGAAGTATAACAATGAGTGTTATCGAACTTACAAGACAATTAGGTGCAGCAATACAAGCTGACGAACGCTACAAGGCTTTTGACGAAGCTAAAAAAGCAAATGACAATGACAAGGAATTAAACGACCTTATTGGCAAAATCAACCTTATTCAGATGAATTATCAACAAGAAGCTTCAAAAGGCGAAGAAGCAGACGAAAGCAAGATGGAACAATACGGCAAAGAATTCGAAGAAGCTTATCGCGCAGTAATGCTTAACGGCAATATGGTTAAGTTTGAAGCAGCAAAAACCGCTATTGACGATATGATGAACGAAATTATGGGTATTCTTGCTCTTTGCATTGATGGACAAGACCCAGCAACTTGCGAACCAGCTCACGAGCATTCTTGTGGCGGTAGCTGTGAAAGCTGCGGCGGTTGCCACTAATCCTTTAAATTTTTTTAGAAATCAAGCGTTGTTGAGGTGTACTATGGCTGGTCTTTCTCCGATGATGGAGCAATATTTTCAGATAAAACAGAATTATGCTGATACTCTGTTATTCTTCAGGTTAGGCGATTTTTATGAAATGTTCTTTGAAGATGCTAAAATTGCATCTAAAGAGCTTGAATTGGTCCTCACCGGTAGAGACTGTGGTCAGGAGGAAAGGGCACCAATGTGTGGTGTGCCTTTCCACAGCGCTGACAGTTACATAGCAAAGCTTGTGTCACGTGGCTACAAGGTGGCTATCTGTGAACAGGTTGAAGACCCTGCAACTGCAAAAGGTATTGTAAAAAGAGATGTTGTAAGAATTGTAACACCTGGTACTGTTATTGAAAGCAGTATGTTAGATGAAGGTAAAAATAACTTCTTAGCATCTGTTTATATTACAGATAAATCCTGTGGTGCAGCATTTGTTGACGTGTCAACTGGTGAAGTTCACCTTGATTCATTTAACGATGGTTCAGATGCGGCACGTCTTATGAATCAGCTTGGTTGTTTTAATCCAAGTGAAGTACTCCTTAACAAATACGCTTCTTCAATCAAAGAAGTTACAAGGTTCTTAAATGATAGACTTTCTGCAAGAACACAAGTTTTAAGCGAAAGTGATTATGATGAAGCAATCTGTAAAGAAAAGGTTCTTTCTCATATCAATGAAGAGTCTGAAGATTATGAGGAGTTCAACAGAAATAATGCGCTTCTTTTAGCATTCGGTTCAGCGCTCAATTATTTAGAGAATGCACAAAAAACAAAAATAGAAAACATAAACGAGGTTGAGTTTTTCGGTGCTGATAAATTTTTAAGTCTTGATTTAACTGCAAGAAGAAATTTAGAGTTAACCGAAACACAAATTCGTCGTGAGAAAAAGGGCAGTCTTTTGTGGGTTTTAGACCATACAAAAACTGCGATGGGTAAAAGACTTATAAGAAACTGGGTAGAACAACCTTTACTTAGTTACCCGTTAATTTCTGCAAGGCAGAACGCCGTGGAAGAATTAGTTAACGACACAATTCTTTTAGATACAGAAATGTCACTTCTTTCAGATATGTATGATTTAGAAAGAATTATGACACGTATTGTTTACGGCACAGCAAATGCAAAAGAACTTCGTACGTTAAGCCTTACTATTGATAAATTACAGGGCATAAAGTCATCTTTAAAAGATGTCAAATCAAAAATGCTTAATGAAATTTATGATGAAATTGATTTATTGGAAGATATCAATTCACTCATAAATGCTTCAATAGTTGACGAGCCACCACTCACAGTAAGAGAGGGTGGAATGATAAGAAAAGGCTATAACGAAGAACTTGATTCTCTTCACGATATTGTTTCGAACGGCAAAGGATATTTAACAGCCGTTGAACAGTCAGAGCAAGAGAAAACAGGTATCAAAAAACTTAAAATAGGCTATAACCGAGTATTCGGATATTATATAGAAGTAACTAATTCGTTTAAAGATTTAGTTCCGGAGCATTATATAAGAAAACAAACTTTAGCAAACTGCGAAAGATATATTACACAAGAGTTAAAAGAACTCGAATCAAAAGTTTTAGGCGCACAAGAAAGAATTGTGAGAATTGAATTTGAATTATTCTCACAGATACGCTCAAAAATTGCCGATGAATTAGAAAGAGTTCGTGTAACAGGTAAAGCAGTAGCAAGGCTCGACGTTCTTTGCTCACTTGCTTACACAGCAGTTACAAATAATTACGTAAGACCAACGGTTGATACGTCAGACGACGTTGTCATAAAAGACGGCAGACACCCAGTTGTTGAACTTATGTTAGGTGGCGCACCGTTTGTACCTAATGACACCCACTTAGATTGTGGCGATTACAGAAGTGCAATTATAACTGGTCCTAATATGGCTGGTAAATCTACATATATGAGACAGGTTGCTTTAATTGTACTTATGGCACAAATCGGTAGCTTTGTTCCGGCTTCAAGTGCAAAAATCGGTATTGTAGATAAAATTTTCACCCGTGTCGGTGCATCTGACGATTTATCACAAGGTCAGTCAACGTTTATGCTTGAAATGACCGAGGTTGCAGATATTTTAAAGAATGCAACTGCGAAAAGTCTTATTGTGTTCGATGAAATTGGTCGTGGCACTTCTACATTCGATGGTATGAGTATTGCAAGAGCAGTTTTAGAGTACACAGCAGATAAAAAGAAAATTGGTGCAAAAACTCTTTTTGCAACACACTATCACGAATTGACAGAGCTTGAAAACACAGTTGATGGTGTAAAGAATTACAATACATCAGTTAAAAAACGTGGTGACGATATTACCTTCTTGAGAAGAATTGTAAAAGGTGCCGCAGATGGAAGCTACGGCGTTGAAGTTGCAAAATTAGCTGGTATTCCAAAAACAGTTGTTGAGAATGCAAAGGTTATTTTAAAATCTCTTGAAGAACAACAACGAGTAAGCTTAGGTTCTGCACCAAAGGCAGTTTACGAAGAAGAACCAGAAGAAATGCAACTTTCCTTTAGTTCAAGTGGAAAAGAAAGCTTTATTGAAAAAGTTAAAAATATAGATGTAAATACACTTACACCTATCGAAGCATTAACTAAGCTTTTCGAGCTTCAGAAAGAAGCAGAAAATATATAAGTATATTAAAATCATTATGAAAGGGGGCGTTCGTATTGCCAAGGATAAATGTATTACCTAAAAATATTGCAGATTTAATTGCTGCTGGCGAAGTAGTAGAACGCCCATCTTCTGTAATAAAAGAATTTTTAGAAAATTCAATTGATGCAGGTGCAAAAAATGTTACTGTCGAAATAAAAAATGGCGGTAAAACTTATATTAGAGTAACTGATAATGGTTGTGGTATTGAAAGTGAAGATGTAAGAAAAGCATTTTTAAGTCACGCTACAAGCAAAATTAACTCTGCTGATGATTTAGATAATATCGGCACTCTCGGCTTCAGGGGTGAAGCGTTAGCGTCAGTTGCCGCAGTCAGTAAGGTTGAGCTTCTCACAAGAACAGAAAATGAAGAAGTTGGTACCTCTTATAAAATCTTCGGCGGTGAAGAAATTGAATTTACTGAAGCTGGTTGCCCTGTGGGTACAACTTTAATAGTAAGAGATTTGTTTTATAACATTCCCGCACGAATGAAGTTTTTGAAAAAAGATGTTCAGGAAGGTAACTACATCGCTTCAATTTTAGAAAATATCGCCGTTTCATATCCTCAGATTTCTTTTAAGTTTATAAGAGATGGTAAGCTTAATTTTTCTACCCCTGGCGATGGCAATTTAAAATCAGCAATATACGCTGTGTTTGGCAAAGAATATACAGAAAGCTTGCTTCCTGTTGAATACGAAGCAAATGGTATTTCTGTTACAGGATTTACAGGTAAACCAACAAGTGGCAGAGGTAGCAGAAGTGGTCAGCACTTCTTTGTAAATGGCAGATTTATTAAAAGTCCTATGTGCATTACTGCACTTGAAACAGCTTATAAAAACTCAATTATGGTTGGCAAATTCCCACCGTGTGTTATTTTTATAAATCTTCCTTTTTCTGCAGTTGACGTTAACGTTCACCCTGCAAAAACAGAAGTAAGATTTTTTGAAGAAAAGAAAATTTTTGATGCAGTTTATCAGGGTGCATTAAATGCTCTCACCCAAGATACAAGACCTAAAGCTTCATTTTCAGTTGCAAAGGCATTTATGCCAGAGGTAGTAAAAGGTGAGCAGTTAAAATTAAATGAAACACCAGCATTAGAAAAGCAAGAGATAAAAATTGAACAAAAGATTGAAGAAAATCAAGAATTAAAATTCCAGATAAAACAAGAAACTCAAGTTGAAATAAAAAAGACAAGCTTAACTGCACCAAAACCTGAAACAGTTAAACCGAGTGCAATTAAATCAACACTTACTCTTAAATCAAACGAAGAAAAAACTATTGATTTTCTTGAAACTGAATATGTAAAACCACAAGAAAAGAAACTCAATATTTCAATAAATACAATGAGTGTCGCTCCAACGAAAGAAGAAGTAACCGAAATAAAAGAAGAACCACCGATAGTGGAAAAAAAGATAGAAGCCGTTGTTGAAGAAGCAACACCTTCACTTGAATTCAGAATTATAGGTGAAGCGTTCAAGACATATATTTTCGTTGAATTAGAAAATAAGATGCTTATGATAGACAAGCACGCTGCTCACGAAAGAATATTGTTTGAAAAATTCAAATCACAACAAACCTCTTTCCAGCAAATGCTTTTAGTACCAGTCACAGTTACTTTGTCACCAGATGAGTACAATGCAGTACTTGAAAATAAAGAGTTGCTTTATAAAGCAGGGTATGACATAGAAGATTTCGGTGACAGATGTGTTAAAGTCAACGCTTGTCCTACCGAGCTTGTAGATGAAGATATTGCTTCTATAACTATGGAATTAGCAAGCTATCTTTCTATGAATGGCAAAACAGTAATGCCTGAAAAGTTAGATTGGATTTATCATTCAATGGCTTGTAGAGCCGCTATTAAGGCAGGTAATACAACAACTGATTACGAGCTTCGTAAGTTCGTTGAGGAGTTACTTTCAAGGGAAGATATACGCTATTGCCCACACGGCAGACCTGTTATGGTCGAAGTCAGCAAGCGTGACCTTGAAAAGCAGTTTAAAAGGATAGTATAGTTAATGAAGAAAACAAAAGTAATTGTTATTGTCGGGCCTACCGCTTCGGGTAAAACCGCTCTTGGTATTCATATAGCAAAGCGATTTAATGGCGAAGTTGTTTCAGGTGACTCAATGCAGATTTATGAGAGTATGGATATTGCAACTGCAAAGCCTACAAAAGAAGAAATGGACGGCATTAAGCACCATTTAATCGGTTTTGTAAATCCTGAAACAGAATACAGTGTAGCTTCTTTTTGTGAGGACGCAAAAAAAGCTGTAACAGAAATAACCGAAAAAGGAAAAGTTCCTGTAATTGTAGGTGGCACGGGCCTTTATATAGACTCTTTTATAAATAATACTACCTTTTTTGAGGATGCAAATTCAGAAACAGTAAGAGCTGAACTTTACAACGAGTTAAATGAATTCGGTATAGAAAAGCTTTATAATGAATTGCTTTCAGTTGATAGCGAAGCAGCAAAAAAAATTCATCCTAATAACGAAGTAAAGGTTATAAGAGCGTTAGAAATATATCGCACAACTGGTAAGAATTTAACTGAGCAAAATAAACAGTCACATAAAAACGAAAGCGAATACGAGCCTTTATATATAGGCATTTCTTATAAAGACAGAGAAAAACTTTACGAAAGAATAAACAAGCGTGTAGATATAATGTGTGGCAACGGGCTTTTGGAAGAAGCAAAAGAGTTTTATAAAAAATATGCTTCAAAAACAGCCGTCAATGCAATAGGCTACAAAGAATTAAAACCATTTTTAGATGGCGAAAAAACTTTAGAAGAATGTGTTGACCACTTAAAGCAGTCAACAAGACGTTATGCAAAAAGGCAGTTAACGTGGTTTAATCGCAACGAAAAAATAAACTGGGTTTACCCTGATTCTTATAAAGATATAAATTTACTTTATAATGAAGCCGAAAGGTTAGTAGAAAACTTTTTGAAAGGAGAATGAAAATGCGGGACAGACGAGTAAGATTAGTTGCATTAGGACTTGTCGCAGTTTTTATCCTTTCATATTTAATTTATCAGGTTGTTTTAATTTCAAAATCAGGAATTGAAACACAAATCGCAATAAACGAAACAGTTTATAAAACAATAAATACAAAATGCTTTGTTGTACGTGACGAAAAATATATTGTGAATACCGCTAAGGGTACGACAATTTCATTTGCAGGTAATGCTGAGCGTGTTGCAAAGGGTGACACAATCTCAATGATTTTTAAAACAAATGAAGATGCAAACACCTATTTAAGAATAACTGAAATTACTAAAGAGTTAGAGCATTATAATACTTTAGCAGGTCAGGCAAATATTCAGACTGTGGATGTTTCTGCATTAAGTAAAAAAATAGAAGGTAAGCTTTCTGATTATCTTGATTGTCTTGATAAGGGTGAATACGAAAAAGCATTAGAGCACTCTGAAAGTTTTCAAAACTATGTTACAAGCCGTCAGATATCAACTGGCGAGGTTCTTAACTTAAATGAAAAAATAAGCGATTTGAAACAAGAGCTTTCTACATTACAGGCGAAAGAAACTGCTTTCAGTGAGGTAAAAAGCGAAAGAGCGGGTTATTATTTAATTGGTGCAGATGGCTACGAAAACACAATTGATTATACTAAAATTGATGAATTGACTTGTGAGGATGTTGAAAAAGCGATTAAATCAAAACCAAAAGAAGTAAAAGAAGCTGTAATAGGCAGAACAATGGGTAGCTTCGATTGGTATGTGCTTTGTTCAATAGATTCGGATGAAACAATAGATTTAGAAGATGGCGAAGAACTTTACTTAAATTTTCCTTATTCAGGTGTTGAAAAACTCAGAGGAACAGTTTACAAGTTAGGTGACCGTACAGGTAATAAAACACTTGTTATAATAAAATGTAATTTAATGAACGAATCTTTAGCAGATTTCAGAATAGAGGATGTTCAGATAATTACAAAAGAATTTACAGGCTACAGAATCAAAAATTCTGCTATACGAAACGTAAATGGGCAAACGGGTGTTTATGTTGTAAGCGGTAATCTTATTGGCTTCAGAAAAGTTCATATTGCTTATAACGATGGCGAATACTCAATAGTAGATAATCCTGATGGTGAGTCAGGTTATATAAGACTTTACGACGAGGTCGTTACAAAGGGGGTTGAGTTATATGACAACAAGCTCGTTTGATGAAAAAAGATGCGAAGCAATATCTGAAAACATCAAACTGATACGTGAGAAGATTTCGGCTTCCGCAATTAAATCAGGAAGAAATTACGAAGATATAAAATTGATGGCTGTAACAAAAACAGTACCCGTAGAATATATAAATTATTCTATTGATAACTGTGGCATTGATTTGATAGGTGAAAATAAGGTTCAGGAGTTTCTCTCTAAGAAAGATGAACTTCATCTTGATGGAGTAGAAAAACATCTTATAGGTCACCTTCAGACCAACAAAGTTAAAAAAATCGTACCACTTGTAGATATGATTCAATCCGTTGATAGTCTTCACTTGGCAGAGGAAATTTCAAAACAGGCAGTAAACAATAATCTTAATATGAAAATTCTTCTCGAAGTTAACATTGGTAATGAAGAAAGTAAAACCGGCTTCCAAAAGAGTAAGTTTTTTGAAGTGATGTCACAAATTTCCGAGTTGCCTATGGTTACTGTAAATGGTATAATGACAATACCACCTATATGTGATGACGAAAAGGAATTAAGAAAATATTTCACTACGATGTCACAGTATTTTTATGATATTAAAGAAAAAAATTATAAAAACTTTAATATGGAAATTCTCTCAATGGGAATGTCAGGAGATTACGAATTAGCCATTGAGTGTGGTGCAAACTTAGTAAGAATTGGCTCTTTAATTTATGGAGCAAGAATTTATAAATAAATATAACAATTACAATATGGAGGAATAAAAATGAACATTAAAAATTTATTTGACAAAATTATTGGTGAAGATGAATACGAAGGCTTTGAAGATGAAGAAATGGTAGAAGAGGACGTTGTGCCTGCATACCAAAATCCAAGACCAGTACGTGAAGAGTCTTATCGTCAGGAAGCAAGAACCAATGTAAGAGCTGGCAGAAGAATTCAACCTTTAAGAGATGATAATGAAGACCCTGCCAAAATCGTTGATATTCACACAACAGCAAAATTACAGGTTGTTTTATCAAAGCCAGAGAGATTTGAAAATGCAGTTGAAATTGCAGATAATCTCAATGAAAAAAGAACAGTTGTGCTCAATTTAGAGGGTACAAACCGTGATATTGCAAAAAGACTTATTGACTTCCTTTCAGGTGTTGCTTACGCTAACGGTGGTCAACTTAAAAGAGTTGCAAATAACACATTCATTATAACTCCTTATAATGTAGATATTTCAGGCGATTTGATTGATGAGCTTGAAAACACAGGAATGTTTTTCTGATTTGATTTTACCAAAAGAAATAATGGAAGTGGGTAAAAAGTTATGATGACACCATCACAATTGAAAGAGTACGAATTTAAAACCGCAGGCAGAAATGCTTATAAAGCAGACGATGTTGATGATTTTTTTGCTGAAGTTGCGGCAAACTATACAAAGATGTTTCACGAAAATGGTGAGCTTGTAAGACGTGTAGGACTTCTTGCTGACCGTCTTGAAAAATTCAAAAAAGAAGAAGAGGAAATAAAAAGTGCAGTGGTAAGTGCTCAACGTGCGGCAGATATCATTGTGAGAGATGCGAGAAACTCTGTTGCAGATGCAGAAAGCGAAGCTGAGGCAGTTTTAGCAGCAGCTAAAAGCGAAGCTGAACTCATTAAATCTGATGCAGAAAAACAAGCAATCGCTGACTCAGAACTTCTTCTTTCTATGACAAGAGATAAGGCTCAGGAGATAATAAAAAAAGCAAAAGAAGAAGCGGGTGAAATCTTGCTCAAAGCAAATTCTACCGCTAAAGATGCTATGGGTGCCGCTACAAGAACAATGACAAGCGAATCACTTCATTTTGAAATGCTCAAAAAAGAAGTTGCTGAGTTTAAATCAAGCATTCTTAATCAATATAAATCTCATATCGAGCTTATAACAAGACTTCCTGATTTAGCTGAAGAAGAGGCTAAAAAAATAGAAGGCGATAAACCTACAGTCAACGAAGAAAAAAATCAGGCTATAGAAGAAGCAATAAACGAGATTAATGAAACAGGCGAAACAGAAGAAAGCTTTATTGAAAACACAGTAGAAGATGAAGTAAAAGAACTTGTAAGTGAAAAAGAACAACTTAAAGTAGCTCAAAGCACTTCTTCTGATGAACCTAATGCATTTGAAGAACAAAAAAATCAGATTGCTTTTGTACAGGAAGAACAAGAAGAAGCACCGCTTTTTGTTGTTAATTCTGATGTTGAAGCTGAAGTCAGCGACTTGGTTGAAGAAAAAATTGAAATCAATGTCGATTCAGAAAACGATTTCTCTGCAACTGAGTTAGAAGAAGCAGAAAATTCACTTGAGGATTTCCTAACTGATGAAAGAAAAGCGGCTGTTCAATATTTCTCAAACGAAGCAAATGAAGATTTGATTGAGGTTGACGAAGATATGCTCACACAGGATGGTGAGTTAGTTGTAAAAACAGACCTTCCTCTCAGTATGTTTGACGATACAGACAGCCTTGAGTTTGTTGATGATTTTGCGGGAATGGAAAAGCAAGATGAAGACGATTATGGTTCGTTTATGTTTACTGATGCAATTGTGAATGACACTGCCCAAAAAAGACCAAGCAGAAGAGCAACAGTTGATTCTTCTTATCTTGACTTTTTAGCATCGGAAGCAGATGCAGAATATAATAAAAATTCACAACCAATAATCGAAGACGATGAAGATGAAGCACCTGTAAAAAGAGGCTTCTTCAGAAGAAAATAAAATTCAGAGTGGAGTAGAAAATGTCAATAATAGGTGCAATTATATTTGTTTTGTCGCTTGTCGGCATAGACCAGTTAATAAAATATTTTGTAATTGAATATTTAAAGCCTATTGGTGTTTTCGAACTTATAGATGGCTTTATTCGTTTAAGATATGTTGAAAATACAGGTGCGGTGTTTGGGTCTTTCTCTTCTCACACTGCAGTGTTAACTGTTGTTTCAATAATTCTTCTTATTGTAACTGTTTACTTTCTTGTGTCACAGAAAAACAAGTCAAAATTAGTAAGCTTGACCTTGCTTCTGATGATTGCAGGTGGAATTGGCAATATAATTGATAGAATTCGTCTGCATTTTGTGGTTGATTATATTGAACCAACGTTTATTGATTTTGCAGTTTTTAATTTTGCTGATTGCTTAATAACTGTCGGTGCATTCGTTCTTATGATTTATCTTGTTATAGATATTGTTAAAGACGAAAAAACTAAAAAAGAAAAGATAAGCAGTAACGAATTCATAAATGACGAAACGGTGGTAGAAGATGAAAGAAATTAAACTTACTGCTACCGAAGATGTTAATGGCTTAAGAGTTGATAAAGCTGTTTCTGAGCTTTGTGACGATTTAACAAGAAGTGGTGTTCAGACTCTTTTAGAAGAAAAGAGAGTTCTTTTAAATGGTAAGGTTGCAAAAAAGAGTGAAAGTGTAAAATCGGGGGATATTTTAGAAATAGAAATTCCAGACCCTAAAACACTTTCTTTAGAGCCACAGAATATACCATTAGAAATTCCTTTCGAGGATGAGCATTTACTTGTTGTAAATAAACCAAAAGGTATGGTGGTTCATCCAGCGGCGGGGAATTTCGATAAAACTCTTGTTAATGCACTTTTATATCATTGTGGTGACTCGCTTTCTGGTATAAATGGTGTAATTCGTCCTGGAATTGTACATAGAATAGATAAAGATACAAGTGGGCTTTTAGTTGTTGCAAAAACAGACCAGGCTCACGTGGGGTTAGCAGAACAAATCAAAGACCATTCATTTAAAAGAGAATACCGCACAGTTATTGTCGGTAATATAAAAGATGATACAGGGACTATTAATCTTCCTATCGGAAGGCATCCTGTAGATAGAAAAAAACAAACTGTAACTAATAAAAATTCAAGAGAAGCAATAACTCATTATGAAGTGTTAGAACGCTTTAATGGTTTTACATTTTTAAGAGTAATTTTAGAAACTGGCAGAACTCACCAAATAAGAGTTCACTTTTCTCACAGAGGTACGCCTGTTGCAGGTGATGCAGTTTATGGTAATCCTAAAAAAACTTACGGGTTAGAGGGGCAGTGCCTTCACGCCGCAGTGCTTGGATTTATACACCCGATAACAAAGGAATATCTTGAGTTTTCATCTGATTTACCAGATTATTTTAAAGAATTTTTAAGGAGAATAAAGTAATGTCGTCAGAATATAGCAAGTGGCTGATAGTTTCTGATATCGATGGTACGCTTAATAATAAATTAAGACGATTACCTGAAATAAACAAAACAAAAATAAAAGAATATGTCCAAAACGGCGGTTATTTTACTCTCTGTTCAGGCAGAAATTTACAGTCTTTAACACCACATTATAAAAAATTAGGTATTGAAACACCTGCAATGTTTTTAAATGGTGCTGGTATTTATGATTTCAAAACAAATAAAATGTTAAGCTTTACTGGTGTAAGCGAAGACGCTGAAAAATTGATTTTAGAATGTGCTTCTTTAGTAAAGGGGGCAGAGGTTTCTGTTTTTACAGATGATATGATTTACCACGTAAAGCCTAAAATTTTTGGTTACATAATGTCAGCGGTTGATAATTTAGATAATACAGTCTGTAAAAATTTTGATGGAATACCACGTGGTAAATGGGGCAAAATCATATTTTTTGGTTTACCACATACATTAAAAAAGGTGCTTGAGTTTTTTAATAAAGAAGAAACTAAAAACACCTGTAATGCTTTCAGAAGCTCACTTTTAACAGTTGAAATTGTAGCTAAGGATGTAGATAAAGGTAAGGCTACAATGCGACTTGCTGAAATTCTTGGTATAGATAAAGAGAATGTCGGGGCAATAGGTGATTATTATAATGATGTTCCTATGCTTAAAACAGTAAGCCATCCGGCTTGTTGCGGTCAGGCACCAAAAGATATAAAAGCGTTAGTAGAATATGTTACTTGTCATTGTAATAATGGTGCGGTAGCAGATTTTATAAATTACTTGGAAAATAAATATATTAAAAAGTAAGTAATATATATGGAGGGATAACAATGGACGCTAATTTAAAAAGAGAACTTTCTGTTGTAGCAACAAAGGTTCGTAAGGGTATTATTGAAGGTACCTTTAATGCAAAATCTGGTCATCCAGGCGGTTCATTATCAATCGCAGAAACAATTTCCTATCTTTATTTTAAAGAGATGAATATTGACCCACAAAAACCAGTTATGGAAGAAAGAGACCGTTTCGTTCTTTCAAAGGGTCATTCGGCACCCGGATATTATTCCGTACTTGCCGAGAGAGGATACTTCCCCGTTGAAGACCTCAAGACATTAAGACATACAGGATCATACCTTCAGGGACATCCTGATATGAAGCACATTCCAGGTGTAGATATGTCATCAGGTTCATTAGGACAGGGTATTTCTACAGCAGTTGGTATGGCTCTTTCAGCTAAGTTAAGCAATGACTCAT
>JAZNUL010000105.1:0-8033 GCA_045592285.1 Acutalibacteraceae bacterium | reverse complement strand
ATTTTCTTTGAAAATTCGACTATATTCCTTTCAATGACTGTAATACAAAATTGTGTTTATGAAAAACAATTTTGTTAAAAGCCGATAAAATCGGCTTTTACGAAACGCAACTGCGTTTCGACTAATTACAATCATTATAATCAAGCCGTAAGGCTTCCGAAACTCAGCACTAAAAAAATCCCCGACAGTCTTTCGGCTATCGGGGGGATTTTTATTATAACTTAACTTTATAACACTTAATCTCAAATGGATTAATTGTAAATGAAAGCTTGTTGCCGTTTGCAATAGAAACTGCAACGTCATTTCTTTCAAGTAAGTCACATTCTGCAACAGATTTAATTTCTGAGAAGAGCTCTGCTGTTACATCAGTTCTTGAACCTGCTTTTTCAACAAAACGAATGATGTAAGCATCTTCATCTTCACATTTTTTAACTGCTTCGAGAGTAACGTTTTTGCCGTCAACCTTAATGAATGAACCAGCAGTGTCGCCCTTAGCGTCAGCCTTAACATCAACTGCAACTGCAGGGTTATTCATTTCAAGACCACGAACTAATGTCTCTGCATTCTTCCAGTTACCATTATGTGGATAAATTGAATATGTGAAGTAGTGGTCGCCACGGTCAGACATTGGGTCTGGATTCATAGGTGCTTTAAGAAGTGTGATAATCATTCTTTGCTTATCTACTTCGTAACCATACTTACAATCGTTAAGAATTGTAACACCATAATTATCTTCTGACATATCAATGAAGTTATGAGCAGAAACTTCAAACTTAGCTTTATCATAAGGGTTATGACGATAGTTTGAACTTTCGATTGTTGCATAAGCAATATCTCTTGTGAACTTCTGAGCTTTTACATCAACATCAAAGCCAACTTTAAGAAGTTTTTCTTGTTCGTGCCAGCTGATGAATGTATCGAAGTCAATCTTATCAAGCTCTTTATAAAGAATGATGTTTTGTTTAAGAAGTGACTTATTGATATTCTTTTCAATTGAAACTACTGTGAATACATCACCAGTTGTAATTCCTGTAACTTTACCAGCTTCTGTATCGAATTCTCTGTCAACATAAGAAGCAACAATATCCCAAGCGTCATATTTACCAGGAAGGTCTTCATAAAGACGGAATACGTTACCTTTACCAGAAAGAACTTCACGATTATTTTTCTTATCGAAAATAGATGTAAGCTCTGCTGAACTGTCAAGAACTACCTTGAAGTTATCATTTTCAACTGTGTTGCCGATAAGTGCAGTAGCGGTTGCTTCACCAATAGCAGCATCTTTTGTATAGAATACTTTGTAACCTACTGCAGGAATATCCTTTGCAATAAATACAAGTACCTTTGTACCGTCGAGTTTTGTATAGTTCTGAGTTGGAACTTTGTTGCCGTCAGCATCATAAATTTCAACATCTTTATATGGAAGTTCAATTTTGCTTGTTGCAACTGTACCAAGTGAATTGAAGAGTGCGAATGGCTTACCATATTTTTCGCTACCGTCAACGTTACCAGCAAGAACGTCTAATGCTTCACTTCTTACGCCTTCACCGATTTTGATAATATCTTCATAGATAGCGCAAAGGTCGCCGAATACTTCTGTAATGTGTGAACCAGGAAGTGAATCGTGGAACTGATTTGTTAAAATCATCTGCCAGCCTTCGTTGAGCTTCTCAAGTGGATATTTATAGCCATATTTCATAGCGATACTTGCGAACATTTCTGCTTGTCTGTAAAGGTTTTCGCAATATCTGTTATATTTTTTAAGAAGTGCTTTTGTTGTATGAACACCACGGTGCTCTTCGAGATAAAGCTCGTCTTTCCAAGTAGGAATATTAGTTTCTGTAGCATTCGCTTTCATACGTGCTAAAGAATCTTCAATTTTACTTGTCTGTGTCTTTGGAAGACCTGGGAAGTTTTTGTAACGTTTTACATATTCGAGCATTTCGGTGTCAACACCGCCACCGCCGTCACCCCAGCCGTAGCAATACATTGATTCGCCGATTGTTTCTTTATCTGTATATTTTTTCCAGTTAACCTTAAGTGAGTCTGCTTCAACAGTACCGATAAAGTGTGTTGGTGGAACAATTGAGAATACTTTTGAACCATCAGGACCTTCCCACCAGAATGTGTTATACTGCCAAGGGTTTGTGTCATTCCAGATACCCATTTTATGAGTAACGAAATACTCAACACCCGCTTTTTTAAGAATCTGTGGCATAGCGTAGCCGTTACCGAATACATCAGGCACCCAACAGGTTTTTGGTGTAATGCCGAATTCTTTTTCAGCAAAACGAACACCGTGAAGAAGCTGACGAACGAAAGATTCACCTGAAACTAAGTTACAGTCAGGCTCAACCCACATAGCGCCGATGTATTCCCATCTACCCTCTTTGATTCTGTCTTGAACTTGTCTGTAAAGAGATGGGTATCTCTTTGCCATTTGAATATATGTAGGTGCAGTACTTTGTGAGAAAATGAAAACAGCATACTCGTCCATAAGACGAAGCATTGTAGCGTGAGTTCTGCCTAACTTTCTTATATATTCTTTATAAGCCCACATAAATACAATATCAAGATGAGAGTTACCAACTAATGCTAAATTACCCTCTGATTTGTAGTTAGGGTTATTATAAACCTTATCTTTAAGAACCTTTTGTGCTTTTAAAAGACCAGCTTTGAATTCTTCGCCATCAAGGTCGAAGTTAACAAAAGTAAATGCTTCTTTTAATGCTGCTCTGATAAGCTCTTGTAAACCAGTATCGTGAACAGGCATAAAGAGTGCATTGAACACTGCTTTAAAATCCCAATAGATTTCTTCAATAACAGGATCAACAACTCCAATAAATGAGCAAGAAAGTGTTTTAACTGTTGATTCGTTTGAGTGCCATACATAATATGACTCAATATCAACATCGTAGTGCTCGTCACCTTTTGCACAATCTGTTAATAAAACAGAGTTTCTGAATGGGTCGAGGCCCTGATATGGCTCACCATTAAGAGTTAAAAGTGAGTCACCGCCGAAATATACATTAAGAGTAACCTTTTTACCCTTAAAACGAGCTGGCATATCGAATGAATTTTTAAAGAATGCGCTCCAACCATTATTACCCCAACGGTCGCCAACATTTAATTCTTTCCATTCATCGTAAAGATATTCATAATCATCAACGCCCTTGTAGATGCATTCTTTCATCTTCCAAGCAGGAATTGACTCAATATCAGTATAAATTCTTTTTTTAAGATTTTTAATTTTGAGTGCCGCAACATCATCAAATGAGAAAATACCTCTTTGCTTACCTTTTGTAGCATCACGCCAATCATCAACGTGAGCATCCATAGCATCAAGTGGCGCAACAGCATCCATATTTTTGATTTCTGCCAAAAAAATCTTCCTTCCTTAAACTGTAAAACAGTTTTATTTTCATACCCCTTTAGTATAGCATTATTGGTAATTATTTTCAATAAGTAAATGGTTATTTTTGAAATATTTTATAGTTGATTTCAGTGTATCAAATACTGTATAATTAACTCATAAAATTAAAAGGTGGTGCGTTTATGAAATATGTTTCTAAAAAAGAACAAGTAAACTATCTTGCTGGTCTTTCAGGGCAGAATTTAGTTTACTCACTTATAGGTGGTTCGTTCTTTACATACTTTATGACAGATATTGCAATGTTCCCTGCTGCTATTGTAAGCGTTATTCTTATAGCAATGAAGGTCTGGGACGGCATAAATGACCCTATAGTCGGTTCTTACGTTGACAGACACAGTTTTAAAAACGGCGAAAAATTAAGACCATTTTTACGCTACACTCCTCTGCCAGTTGGTGTGTTCACAGTTTTAATTTTCCTTGTATTTTCAACAGAAGAAAGTCTTTTGTGGCTCAGGGTTTCATACTTTATAATTATGTATATCGCGTGGGACATAGCCTACACTTTACAAGATGTTTCTATTTGGGGAATTACAGCATCTGTTTCGCCTGACAGTAATGAACGTGATAATTTCATTAAATGGGCAAGAACAATAGGTTCATTAGTTTATGGCATTTTTAATATGCTTATTCCTATGTTCATTGAAATGATTGCTTTAAGAACACAAAATAAAATGTCATTGGTTACTCTTGTGTTTGCAGTAATATTTGGTCTTGGTGGCGGAATGTTAAGCTACCGCTCTTACAAGGCTCAGGAAAGAATTAAAATAAACCCACAAACTCAGCAAAGCTCTTTAAAGGAAAGCTTCTCACTCCTCTTTAAAAACAAGATGATGCTTTTAGTCACTCTTGCTAACCTCTTTGGTTCATTAGGCTTTGGCACACAGCTTGTTACTTATTTCTTCAAGTATAAATTGCCTGTTGACTTCCCTGGTGCTGACGGATTTATCGGTGCTTTAGGTCTTACAACAATCTATTTTGCAATTACAAACGTGCCACAGTTTATAGGTATGATTTTCGCCGATAAATTAAAGAAGCTCTTTAAAGGCTACGTTAACGTTCTTATATTCATTCAAGCAACAAATGCTGTTGTTAGAACACTCGCTTTCTTAATAGGCTTTGAGGGAGCTAACTTCTGGATTGGTATGGCTCTTTTAGCAATAGGCTCAATTCCGATGGGTGCCTTAAGCATTGCACAGACATCTGTTTTCTGCGATAGTGTTGACTATATGGAGTGGGAAACAGGCAAACGAACCGAGGGCGTCACCTTCTCAATGCAAACCTTCTTCACAAAGGTTTCAAGTGGTATAACTGGTGGACTTGCTACACTTTCATTGTCCCTCTTAGGTTACAAAGCTATTGACGATACAGCAACATCTTTTATAGGCACACAAACTGCTGAATTTGACGCTTGGATATGGCCACTTGTAATGCTAACACCAGTTATAGCAAGTATTCTTTATATAGTTCCTTTATTCTTTATAAGATACTCCCCTGAAAAGAGAGCACAGGTCGAAAAAGATTTAGAAGAAAGAAGAAAATTGCAAGAAGTTGCTGAATAAAACAAAAACATCCCCCAACGAATTCAGAATTCGTTGGGGTGTTATTTTAACTACCTTTTCGTTTCTCAGAAAACGTATCTTGTCTTTATGTAAACAAGCTTATTTGAAACTTTGTAATAACTCTTATATTCGCCCTTCTGAGCTTTTACAGCATATTTATAATTAGTATCGGTTTTTACTGTTTCGTCTACCCAATATTCTGTAGAAGCCTTTACAGTTTTAACCTTTTTCCACTTAGTCCATTTACCGTTATTTTCAACTGAACGATAAATAATATACTTCTCAGCACCATCAACCTTTGACCAATTAACTACCATACCAGTTTCGCCATTAACAATACTTGTGTCAGGTGAATTAAGATATAAAAGCTTATCTGAAGAAGCTCTTGCACCTAATGAACTACCATTAACAGCTTTAACTGAATATTTGTAAGTCACACATGGTTTTACAGTGTTATCTACAAAAGTAGTATTAGCTGCTTCAACCTTAGTAAGAGTTGACCATGAACTCCATTTACCATTCTGAAGCTCTGAGCGATAGAGTTTGTACTGAGTTGCACCTGCTACCTTTGACCAGCTGAGCTTAATACCATTTGCTCTTGCTGCAACTTTTAACGTGGTTGTTTTGAGACGAACAAGTGAATCTGTAGATTTGATAGAACTCTTAACCTTACCATTTATTGCTTTTACAGTGTATTTATATTTAACGCCTGATTCTGCTTTTTTATCTGTATATGAGGTTGCATCCTTTTTAGCTGTGTTTACCTTTTTCCACTTAGTCCACTTGCCATCAGTATATTGTGATCTGTAAACAGCATAGTTTGCAGCTGAATCTACTTTATTCCATTTGATTTTAATACCTGAGCTTGTGTTAGAAATTGTTGCTTTTGGTGTTGCAAGATACGTTACACTTACACCAGGCTTCTGACAACTACCTGTACCCGCAATATTCTTTGCTTTTACAGTATATTCATACTTAACGCCACTCTTTGCAGTTTTATCTACATAAGAGTTAGTTGTAGAAGTGCCGATTTTCTTAAAGCTCTTTGCACCACTTACTTTTCTGTATATGATATAAGTTTCTGCAGTTTCCTGCGCTTCCCAAGTAACTTTAACGCCACTTACTGAGTTTGCTGCTTTTGTTAATTTTACTTTACCAGGTGCTTTTTCTGCAATAGTATTTGTTGTAATAACCTGACTCTCGTTTATGCAGTCGTAATATGTTTCTGTACCCTTTACGTTTAATTTCTTATAAGTATCTTTAGGATTATATATGAGTACTAATTTACCATATTTTGAATGCTCAACAATCTCATAAACTTCATAATATGGTTTATCTTCATCGTCATAATACTCTTCAAAAGCACACAACTTGTCATTTTCATCTATGCAAGTATTCATATCCACTGGCTCTGGCCAGATATCTAAAATCACAGCTGGAACAGAAGTTGCACCTGTTGCTGGTTTAAAGCCGTAATCATCCAATTTTATTTCATAAAATTCTTCTGAATAAACAATAACGTAATTTTTTAATTCTTCATCATAAACAACTTCATCTAAGTAGTAAAGCTCGCCATCGTATGTATCACCAACGAATAGTCTACCTTTAAACTCTTCTTTATCGCTTATAAAATAGTCGCTCACACCCCAATATTTATCAACCCAATAACCTTGAATCTGCTCATAAGTTGTAACTTCAAAAGGTTCAGCCTTAAGTTCTTTATCTGCTTTAAGCTCACCTTCAAGCATAATAACTTTAGAAGGGTCTGCTTCTTTTGTACCATAAACAGAAATTGTAGGAAGAGCTTCGCTTATTTCAGTATCAATATTTCCAAAAAACTTTGTTGCAACAGTTTTTTCTGTTTTAAAGAAACCATATCCTGTGCCAGAAACATCCATTTCTACTGCTGATGGATAAGTTTTATTTTTGTTAACAACGAGTGCACCATTACCTGTAACAGTAATTGAGCATCCCCAACTCATAGTTGATGATATAATGCTACCAACTTCATTATAACCTTTTACGTTAATTTTGAAATCGTCCCCCATAGATGTAATGGTGAGAATTTTTTCTGTTTTGAAATTATCAAGTGTAAGAGTGTTACTTTTTTCATCGTAACTCATACCTTTTTCCTGAACAGGCATAATTTCTGCCATAAAAGCAGGGTAAACATAACCCATATCAAAGGTATCATAATCAACAACACCTATTGCCGCAATATTAGTAATATCGCCTATGTCTTCTTCATCCGTATTTTCCCACCAATCCATAGGATACGGTCCGTTTTCTGCGAATACACTTAATGGCATAAGTAATGTTAAAAACATTAATGTTGCCATAAGCACTGATAAGATTTTTTTCATTTTAATTCCTCCAAAAATAATCTTGTTATTTTAAATAACGCATAAATTTTACTATAAATACAATATTTTGTCAATTACAATTCGTAATATAAAAATTAAGAAACAATTACAAAAAATACTTTTAAAAAAGCAAAAATTAAGTTTACATATTAAAACAGTTGTGATACAATAAATTTATCTATGTTGAAAGGAAAATTTTGTTATGTTACTCGATAAAAAACTTTACATTCCAGACCTCGGTGAAGTTGATGCAACAAGCGGTTTTCATCTTCTTGAAAAGACAGAAGATGGCAAATTCGTTGCTGGTAAAAACGGCGTTGAATTTGTTGTAGCAACTGGTGACCAAAAGGTTGAATTTGTTTCATTCGGCACACATTCTTTAGCTTGTGTAAAATCTGCTATTGCTTACCCTGTTTACTACCCTGTTTACCCTGTAAAAACAGAGTACCCATTAAATGCAGTTTTAATGGATTTAGACGGTACAACAGTAAGAAGCGAAGAATTCTGGATTTGGATTATTGAAATGACAACTGCGAGCATGTTGGGTAATCCTAAATTCCAACTTGAAGAAAGCGATATTCCATTCGTTTCAGGTCATAGTGTATCTGAACATTTACAGTATTGTATAGATAAATACTGCCCTGGTGAATCTCTTGAAAAAGCAAGAAACTTCTATTT
>JAZNUL010000104.1:0-4960 GCA_045592285.1 Acutalibacteraceae bacterium | reverse complement strand
CTTGATATTATGATGCCAAATATGGATGGTCTTGAGGTATGTAAAAGACTCAGGAAAATCAGTAGTACAGTTGGAATTATAATGCTTACTGCAAAAACACAAGAGATGGACAAGGTGTCAGGTCTTCTTATGGGTGCAGATGACTATATTACAAAGCCTTTTTCCCCATCAGAATTAATGGCTCGTGTTGACAGTGTTTACAGACGTGTTGCTATGAACTCTAATCAGAACACTCAACAAGTGCCAACCGATAAAATTTCAATAGCTCCTTTTGAACTTAATTTAAGAAACAGAGCACTTTATAAAAATTCTGAGCAAATCGAGTTAACACAGGTAGAATTTCAAATTATGGAATATTTCTTCTCAAATCCTGGTAAAGCTTTGAGTAGAAACGATATTTTAAAACACGTATGGGGCGAATCATATTACGGTGATGAAAAAGTAGTAGACGTTAATATGCGCCGTTTAAGAATGAAAATTGAAGATGAACCTTCAATACCAAAACATCTTGTTACAGTATGGGGAATGGGATATAAGTGGAATTAATTCGTGAAAAATTTGAACGTGTAAGAACCTTTTTTCAACCAAAAGGTATTACAAAACGTTGGATTACCAGTACACTTTTAGTTACGGCGATTGTTTTATTTATAATTCTCGCTGTATGTATATTTGCAGTTGCAGAATATTACAATAGTTATGCTTCAAATACTTTATACAGTTATGCAAATGATAGTGTTATAACCTTTTTTTCTCCATATTTAGATGGTACTGATGAATCTTTTCAGGAAAAATCAATGGAATTCGTTGAAAACTTTTCAGATAAATCCAAGGTTGAGGTTGTAGTTATAGATAAGCACGGCGCGGTCTGTGTTTCATCTTCTGGTTTTAAAGGTCAGGATACACTCGAAAATATGGAAGATGTAAATAACGCTATGAAATCCAAAACTGGTATCAGCAGATGGAAGGGCTTCAACTCAAATGGCGAGCATATTATGAGTGTTGCTATGGTTTTTCCTACATCTGATGGTAACTTCAAGGGTGCTGTACGTTTTGTAACTTCACTGAAGGCTATTGATGCCCAGATTTACGCGTTTGTTGGTATTGTTTTTGTTATATATTTAATTGCATTGGGGTTTGTTACATTTTCAGGCGCATTCTTTGTAAGAACTATTGTTGCACCTGTTCGTAAAATTAATGATGCAACCAAAGCATTTACACAAGGTAATATTGATGCAAGAATCGAGCTTCAGGGTGACGAAAAAGACGAAATAAATGAATTAGCAGATTCGGTTAACAATATGTTAAATGAAGTTTCTGCTACCGATAAAATTAAAAATGATTTCATTTCTACAGTTTCTCACGAATTGAGAACTCCACTTACCGCAATAAAGGGGTGGGGGGAGATGCTTCGTGAGTTGGGTCCCGATGATATTGAACTAACAAAGCGTGGTACGGATATTATTATTAGTGAATCTGAGCGTCTTTCTCAATTAGTTGAAGAACTTCTTAATTTCTCAAGAATTCAGAATGGTACACTTTCTTTAAGACTTGAAAAAATAGATGTTTTAGCCGAACTTGATGAAACAATATTTGTTTTCAAAGAACGTTCAAAGCGTGATGGTATTGAACTCACTTATTCAGCTCCAGATTTACCAGCACCAATGATGGCTGACCCGAACAGAATTAAGCAAGTTTTTGTTAATATACTTGATAACGCTTTTAAATACACTGAGCAAGGTGGAATGGTAAGCGTTGAAGCTTTTATTGATGGTGAAAGATTAATAATTCAGGTTCTTGATACTGGTTGCGGTATCGCTCAGGAAGATTTGCCGAATGTTAAAATGAAGTTTTACAAGGCTAATATTCAGGTAAGGGGTTCTGGTATCGGACTTGCAGTTGTAGATGAACTTGTAAAAATGCATAATGGTACACTCGATATTCAGAGTAAATTAGGTATCGGTACAACCGTAACGATCATTTTACCGATTGAGGCGGTAAAGGTTGACGAAAGTGTTAATCTGATTAACGATATTATAGGAGACGATTTGTTAGATGTCTGAAAATAAAGAAAAGAAGGTTTCAATAGGCGGTCAGGCACTCATTGAAGGCATTATGATGCAAGGCCCAAAAGGTGCTGCTATGTCTGTACGTTTACCAAGTGGTGAAATTGAAACTGAAATGTTAGAAGTAAAAAAGTTAAAAGATAAATTCAAACCAGCGTGTTGGCCACTTATTCGTGGAATTGTCAATATGGTTGAGTCTTTGACTTTTGGTTTTAAGTGCCTTGAAAAATCTGCTGAAAAAGCAGGACTTGATGATGAAAATATTCCAGAAGAAGAGATGTCAAAGCTTGACAAATGGCTTTCTGACCATTTTGGTCCGAAAATGATTGCAGTAATTTCTGGTATTGCGATGGTTTTAGGATTTGGTCTTTCATTTCTTTTGTTTGTATATTTACCTACGTTTTTAGTAGATATAGTTGATAAATATCTCTTTAAAGATGCACTTTCTAATCTTCATCCGCTTTTTGAAGGTATTTTAAGAATGATTATTTTCGTTCTTTATTTCTATTTTGTTTCATTAATGCCAGATATTAAGCGTGTGTTTATGTATCACGGTGCAGAGCATAAGAGTATTTTCTGCTATGAAGCAGGTTTAGATTTAACTGTTGAGAATGTAAAAAAACAATCACGTTTTCATCCACGTTGCGGAACAAGCTTTATTTTTGTTGTTCTTATTATCAGCATTTTTATATCATCAGTATTGGTTGTAGTATTTCCGACTATTGATGATATAAGACCTGTCTGGATTGCAATTAAATTACTTGTTGTTCCATTAACTGTGGCTTTAAGCTATGAGTTTATTAAATATGCTGGTTGTCACGATAATGTTTTTGTGAAAATTCTTTCTTTCCCTGGTCTTATGATGCAAAGAATTTCTACAAAAGAGCCAACAGACGATATTATTGAAGTTGGTATAGCTTCAATAAAAGCAGTTTTACCCGAATACTCGGAATCTCAGGAAGCAGAATCTCCTGAGCAAAATACGGAGGAAAACTCTTGAATTTATTTACCTTTTACAGAAACTCAATAAAAACACTTTCACTTGCTGGGTGCGATAGCCCCGAGTTTGATGTTCAGCAGTTGTTTGATTTTTGTCTTAAAATAAACAAAACACAACTTCTTTTAAGAGCAAATGAAAGTACTGATAATTTAGATATAAGCTTCTTTAATGAATGTTTAGAAAAACGAAAAACCAGAATACCACTTCAGTATATAATTGGCGAGTGGGGATTTTATAAGTATAATTTTAAGGTTGGTGAAGGCGTTTTAATTCCAAGACCTGAAACCGAACTTATTCCAGAATATATCTATTCAAAATTCCAGAAAGAGCCGCCAAAGGTTGTTTATGATATATGTACAGGTACTGGTTGTATCGGTATAACTATTGCAAAGCTTTTTCCAACTTGTAAGGTTTATTGTATCGATATCTCTGATTCAGCAATAAAATATGCAACACTCAATAAAGAAGAACTTTGGGCTGATAACGTTACAATATTAAAGAAGGATATGTTAGACCCGACTTCGCCAATTGGTTTGCCGTTTGCAGATATTATTATTTCAAATCCACCATATATAAAAAGTTCTGAGATTTCAACACTTCAACAAGAGGTTCAGTTTGAACCAGAGTTGGCACTTGATGGTGGTGAAGATGGCTTAATGTTTTACAGAGCATTAAAAGATAACTGGTTCCCGTTTCTGAATTCAGGTGGCTTAATGGTTTTAGAATGTGGCGAAAATCAATCTAAAGATATTTTAGAAATGTTTTTAGAAACGGCAAAAGGTGCTAAATTTATAAAAGACGGGCAAGATATAGAAAGAATTGTTGTATTAAAAAAATAATTGGAGTAAACAAATGATTAGTGTTATAAGACAGGTACTTTCAGGTCAGACTGATTTTATTTATTTAATAATTTCATTGGGTGCTATGGCGTTTGTAGTTTTCTGTACATTACCATTACACGAATTTGCACACGCTTTTATTGCCGTAAAATTAGGTGACGATACACCACGACTTTCTGGCAGACTCACAATAAATCCTATGGCGCATATAAGTCCAATGGGTGCTTTAATGATATTCTTATTTGGATTCGGTTATGCAAAGCCTGTGCCAGTAAGAATGAGACATTTTAAGAATCCTAAAAGAGATATGGCAATCGTTGCTTTAGCAGGTCCTTTATGTAATATTTTACAAGCGTTTGTCTATATGATTTTGTTCTGCGCAATAACTAATATAAACACAACGAATATGGGTATTGTATATATAGCATTTTTCTTTTATTATGCAGCACAGGTTAATGTGAGCCTTGGTGTCTTTAACTTGTTGCCTATTCCACCACTCGATGGTTCAAGACTTGCTACTGCACTTTTACCAGCAAAGTATTATTTCAAAATTATGCAATATGAAAGATATATAATGATAGGTCTTTTTGTGTTACTTTTCACTGGGATTTTATCAACCCCATTAAGTTATTTATCGGGTCTTTTATTTAATCTTATTTATAAAATTGCATCATTACCATTTTGAGTGAGTGTGTTCGAACCAGATATGGTTTAATACAGTCACTTTTCCCCACGAGGGTAACAAAAATCATCCGAACCTGCCTTAAAACAAGTCTTTTTTTGTCTTTTCGGCGTTTCGGTTTTGTAAGGCGCCAGCCTTTCTTCACCCTCAACACCAAAAATCCAATAAAAAATCCTTAGTTTTAAGGTCAGAGATTTTTTATAGAACGGATTTTTGGTCAATCAAGGCAAAAACACAGTTAATCCTTTTGGGATTAACGAGTATTTTAACGAAGATTGTACGGAAATCCGTCTATAAAAAACACGGTTTGGATGATTCTTGTTACCCTTAATCGTTAAAACTCTTGAAATACGTCAGTATTCCTGCGAGTTTTGCC
>JAZNUL010000103.1:0-2472 GCA_045592285.1 Acutalibacteraceae bacterium | reverse complement strand
AAGCAACCATTCTGCCGTTACCTTAATCAATTTAATCAATATACAGAACGATTATCTTACATAAGCTCTCTTGGTGAGCGTGTATATGAAACAGGTCTTTATTATCCTGTCTCCGATTTTCAGGGTGGCTTGAATTCAGAAAAAATAGCAAAAGAATTCGACTATCTTGGCAGAACTCTTGAAGATATGCTGGTCGATTTTGATATTGTAGATGACGATGTTTTGCAACTTGCAGAAATTAAAAATGGCTATATGTGCATTGGTAATGCAAAATATAAAAATATAATTATTCCAGAGGGCGCATTCATTCCCGAAGCTACACAAAAAGCGTTGGAAAACTTTGAAAAACAAGGTGGCAGAGTTTCACATGAGCTTTCAAATCTCACACCAGTAGTAAAATCAGCTGGTGTTGGTCTACGCGCTATGCACAGAAAAGTAGAAAACGGAGAGTTATTAATTCTTTTCAGAGAAACTGGTGAGAATGGCGATTATTGCATTCATTTACCATCAACAAATGGATATCTGCTTGATTTAACAAATGGTGAATTACAATATTTAAAAACTGAAAATGGTGTTCTTAATCTTACTCTTGCAATAGGTGAAACTGCTGTTGTTTTACTAACAGACGAGGTTATGAAAGCAGAAAACAAAAAATGCTTCAAAGAAGAATTTAATGTTACAAGTGATTTTACATTCCATAAAGAAACAGAGCTTGTTTGTGAAGAAAACGGATTTGATAATATTAACCATTCTGAAAAGTCGGTTCCAATAAAACTTGGCGATTGGTCGCAAATTATTGGTAGTACTTATTCCGGTAGTGGCGTTTATGAAACTCACTTTTCACTTTCAGCTGAAAAAGTAGGAAAAGAAGCCGAACTCAATTTAGGCGACGTTCATTTTGTTGCTTCTGTATCTTTAAATGAACACTATCTTGGTGCAAAATTAGCGCCACCATATAAGTTTAAAATACCAACTGGAATTTTAAACGAAAACAATATGCTTAAAATAACTGTTACAAATACTTCTGCAAACTGGTATGTAAATACAGATTATTTTAAGAGATGGAAAACAAAAGAATTATCTCAGTATTTTGATGTTGAAATAGAATACGCAAAAGATTTTGTAACTGGTGGATTATATGGTCCTGTTACCATATATACAGAATAATATAAAAACGCAACCGATTCACTTCGGTTGCGTTTTTTGTGTATTATACATTCATAAAACTTCTCTTAATAACATTATCTTGAAGCTCGGTTGTAAGGTTTACAAAATAATCACTGTAGCCACCAACACGAACTATTAAGTTGCGGTAGTTTTCGGGATGTTCTTTTGCCTGGAGTAAATCTTCTGGGGAAACAACAGAAATTGTGTATTGTTGCCCTCCACCTGCAAAGAATGCCTTTGCAAGAGCAATAAATGATGCTTTGCCTTTTTCGGTATTAAACATCTTTTTTTGAAACTTGTTCTGGAATACAAATCCGCTACCGGCATCAAAGTGGTTAAACTTAAGAACAGATTTAATCTGTGATGTAGGGCCTTGTGTATCACGACCAGGAGTTGCGGCTATGCTATCAGCAAGAAGTGGCTCACCCTTAAGCTTTCCGTTAGGAAGTGCCGCGGTTTTCTTTCCGTAATTAGCGGCACGGTTAAATGGACTGCAACCGCCTGTAAATACGCCACCTCTGTAAGTGTTATTGCGTTTAAGAACAGTAAAGAAACGGTTTAAAGCACGTGCAGTTATACTGTCTACTTCTTCTATATCATTACCAAATTTCTCACAATTCTTAAAATCGTGGTAAAGCTTTTCATAACCATCAAAATTCTTATTAAGAGCATCAACAAGCTCTTCCATTGTGTATTTCTTTTCATCGTAAACGAGTTTCTTAATTGCATAAAGACTGTCACCGGTGTCAGCAATACCCTCAGCCAGAATCTGTCCGTGGTTATAAAGTGGCCCGCCGTTTCTGTAGTCTCTGCCTTTTTCAAGACAACCCTCTATAAGACAAGAACGTAAAGGATGTGGCTGAAATACTCCTCGCATTTGTTGATATCTGTTAGCACTGCTACAGGAATTGTATGTTACAAATTCGAGTTGGTCCATAAATGCTTTTTCAAATCTCTCGTATGTAGTAAACGTTACGGGGTCACCAGTTTCAATAGAAATCTTTTCATTTGTCATAGCATCTACACCATTGTGAAGAGCGAATTCAAGGCATTTAGTGAAAATAACTTCACCATCTTCAAGGCCCATATGACTTTTGCCTAAAATATCAATCTGGTTACAACCGTTCATACAGTAATCGTGGCTATCTTTAGGTGGAATACCAATTTTTTCGAGTGCTACACAAACCACATCATCATTGTAAAGAGCGGGGAGACCTGTTCCGACACTAAGAGTATCTGCAATAGCATTCCACAACTTGTCGGGTGTATTTCTATGAACTCGGCAGGTGAGGTTAGGGGTGTTGT
>JAZNUL010000102.1:0-4546 GCA_045592285.1 Acutalibacteraceae bacterium | reverse complement strand
ATGTTTGCGAAATACAAGATAACAACCTTCTGTGCACCTCCCACAATGCTCAGAATGATGATTAAGCAAGATATTTCAAAATACGATTTCTCATCTGTAAAGCATATGACAACTGCAGGTGAGGCTCTTAACCCCGAGGTTTACCGTCAATTTGAAAAGGCAACGGGTCTTCAGATTCTTGAAGGCTTCGGTCAGACAGAAAGCACAATGATTATCGGTAATATGACAGGTGCTTCTCACAAAATTGGTTCTATGGGTAAACCTGCTCCTATTTACGATGTTCACCTTGTTGATGCTGATGGTAACGACGTTAACGTTGGTGAAAATGGTGAAATAGTAATTGACGTTAAAAATGGCGCACCTTGCGGTCTCTTTAAAGGTTATTATAAAGACGAAGAAAAGACTAACGAAGTTTGGCACGATGGCTACTACCATACTGGTGACGTTGCTTGGCGTGATGAAGATGGATTCTACTGGTATGTTGGTCGTGTTGATGACGTTATCAAATCATCTGGTTACAGAATTGGGCCATTTGAAATCGAAAGCGTTATTATGGAGCTTCCTTACGTTTTAGAGTGTGGTGTTTCTGCTGCTCCTGACGAAGTTCGTGGTCAGGTTGTTAAAGCAAGTATTGTTCTTGTTCCTGGTACTGAGGGTACAGAAGAATTAAAGAAAGAAATTCAGCAGTACGTTAAAGAGAAAACAGCACCTTATAAATACCCACGAATTGTTGTGTTCCGTGATGAATTACCAAAAACAACAAGTGGTAAGATTCAAAGAAATAAACTTTGAGGTGATTCTCATTGAATAATAAAAGAGTTACTCTTTTTGCAGGGCATTATGGTAGTGGTAAAACAAATATCGCGGTAAATTATGCTTTGTACCTTAAAGAAAAATATGAAAATGTAGTTATTACTGACCTTGATATTGTTAACCCGTATTTCAGAACTGCTGATAGTATTGATGAATTGACAAAAGCGGGAATAAAACTTATTTCTTCAGAATTTGCTAATTCAAACGTCGATTTACCAGCACTTCCACAAGAGGCTTACACAGTTCTTGATGATAAAAGTGCTGTTGCAATTCTTGATATCGGCGGTGACGACAGGGGAGCGTATGCTTTAGGTAGATACGAAACTGCAATAAGAGAAGAAAATGACTACGAAATGTTGTTTGTTTTTAATGTGTATAGACCTTTGACTCCTGATGCCCAAAGTGCATTAGAAGTTATGAGAGAGATTGAAACGGCTGGTAAAATTAAATTTACTGCTATTGTAAATAACTCTAACTTAGGTGTTCTCACTACAAAAGAAGATGTTATTGCTTCTTTGGAAAGTGCCAATGAGTTATCACGTCTTTCTGGTTTACCAATAAAAATGACAACAGTAAGTGAAAGTTTAGTGAATTCTTTTAATGGCGAAATAGATAATATTTTACCATTGAAATTACAAAAAAAGATAGTATAATATATCTATTGATATAGGAGGCGTTTATTATGGCAAAGGTTACTTTTTTAGACAACGTTTGTAAAGGCTGTGGTCTTTGCGTTACAGCTTGTCCTAAAAAAATCGTAGAACTTGATACTTCAAGACTTAATGCAAAGGGTCATCACCCTGCACACGTTACAGATGAAAGCTTGTGTGTTGGTTGCGCATTCTGTGCAACAATGTGCCCTGATTGTGTAATTACAGTAGAAAGATAAGAGGTGGAAAAAATGGGTGAAAAAGTTTTAATGAAAGGTAACGAAGCTATTGCAGAAGCTGCAATAAGAGCAGGCTGCTTACATTACTTCGGTTATCCTATTACACCACAAACAGAAATTGCAGCATATATGGCAAAGCGTATGCCAAAGGTTGGCGGTGTATTCTTACAGGCAGAAAGTGAAATTGCTGCTATCAATATGGTTTTAGGTGTTGCTGCAGCTGGTAAAAGAGTTATGACATCATCTTCAAGCCCTGGTGTTTCACTTAAGAGTGAAGGTATGTCTTACATTTCTGGTAGCGACGTTCCAGCACTTGTTGTTAACGTTCAGCGTGGTGGCCCTGGTCTTGGTGGTATTCAGCCATCTCAGTCAGACTACTTCCAGGCAGTTAAAGGCGGTAGCCATGGTGACTATAAGAGAATTGTTTTAGCACCTGCTTCAGTTCAGGAAATGGCTTCTCTTACAACAAAGGCTTTTGACTTAGCAGATAAATACAGCATTCTTACAATGATTTTAGCAGATGGTACAATGGGTCAGATGATGGAGCCTGTTGAACTTGAAACTGCAGAACCAGTGAAATATGAAAAGCCTTGGGCTACAACTGGTACTAAAATGCAGAGAAAACATAACATTGTTAACTCTCTCTACTTAAAACCAGAAGAATTAGAAAAGAAAAACTTCGAACGTTTTGCAAAGTACAAAACAATCGAAGAAAATGAAGTTATGTATGAAGAATATCTTATGGACGATGCAGAAATCTGCGTAGTTTCATTTGGTATTACTTCAAGAGTTGCAAAAAATGCTATTGTTGAAGCAAGAGCAAAAGGCATTAAGGTTGGTATGATTAGACCAATCACTCTCTGGCCATTCCCAACAGAAGTGTTAAATAAAGCGGCAGACAAATGCAAAGCATTTATTTCTGTTGAAATGAATATGGGTCAGATGATTGAAGACGTTAAACTCGCAATAGAGTGTAAAAAACCTGTTGAACTCTGCTGTCGTGTTGGTGGTATGATTCCTTCACCAGAAGAAGTTTTAGCAAAGATTGAAGAAGTAAACAAAGGAGGAGAAAGATAATGGTAGTATTTGAAAAACCAAAATCATTAACAGATGCACCACTTCACTATTGCCCTGGTTGTACTCACGGTATTATTCACCGTCTTGTAGCAGAAGTAATAGATGAATTAGGCAGCGAAGGTAAAACTATCGGTGTAGCACCAGTTGGTTGCTCAGTTATGGCTTACGATTATTTCACATGCGACTTTGTTCAGGCTCCTCATGGTAGAGCACCAGCAGTTGCTACTGGTGTTAAAAGAGCAGACCCTGAAAATCACATTGTGTTCACTTATCAGGGTGACGGTGACCTTGCAGCTATTGGTACTGCAGAAACAGTTCACGCTGCTGCAAGACGAGAAAATATCACAGTTATTTTCGTAAACAATGCAATTTATGGTATGACAGGTGGTCAAATGGCTCCTACAACTCTTCCAGGTCAGGTTACACAGACTTCACCTTATGGTAGAGATGTAGAAACAGTAGGCTACCCTGTAAAAGTATGTGAATTACTTTCTAACGTTGATGGTGCTGCTTACCTTGAAAGAGTTGCAGTTAACAGCGTTCCTAATATCAAAAAAGCAAAGGCTGCTATTAAAAAGGCATTCCAGTACCAGATTGACGGCAAAGGTTTCTCACTTGTTGAGGTTGTTTCAACTTGCCCAACAAACTGGGGTATGACACCAGAAAAAGCACTTAAGTGGCTCGAAGAAAATATGCTTCCTTATTATCCACTTGGTGTTTATAAAGATATCTACGCAGAGGAGGCAAAATAATATGAAAAAGACAACAAATATTCTTTTTGCAGGCTTCGGCGGTCAGGGTATTCTTTTCGCTGGTAAATTCGTAGCATATAAAGGTCTTCTTGAGGGTAAACACATTAGCTGGCTCCCTTCTTATGGCCCAGAAATGCGTGGCGGTACAGCTAACTGTAGCGTTATTGTTAGCGAAGACCCAATCGGTTCACCAATCGTTAGTAAACCAGACGTTTTAGTTGCAATGAACTTACCTTCACTTGACAAATACGAAAACGAAGTTGTTTCAGGTGGTAAAATCTTTGTTGATTCAACACTTATTGAAAGAAAAGTTAACCGTACAGACGTTGATGTTTACTATATTCCAGCAACTGGTATTGCAAGTGAAAAAGGCATTAACACTCTCGCTAATATGATTATTACTGGTAAACTTCTTAAAGAAGTAGAAGAATTATCATTCGATAATATCGACGCTCCTTTAGGTAAAGTTGTTTCTGCAAGACATCAGGATTTACTTGAAGTAAACAAAACTGCACTTCAATTAGGTTTTGATTATTAATTATAAATTTTGAAAAGAGGTTTTCTATTATGGGTTACGATTTCAAAATAGAAAAAGCAACAGTAAAAAAAGAAAAGCCAGCTGACCAAGGTCTTGGCTTTGGTAGATATTTTACTGACCATATGTTCTTAATGAACTACAATGAAGAAAAAGGTTGGCACGATGGCAGAATTGTTCCTTATGGTCCACTTCCACTTGACCCATCTGCTATGGTTTTCCACTATGCACAAGAACTTTTTGAAGGTCTTAAAGCATACAGAACTGCTGACGGCAAAATTCAACTTTTCCGTCCACAGAAAAACATTGAAAGAATGAACAATACTTGTGACAGACTTTGCGTTCCGAGAATTGACCCGGAACTCGCTCTTGAAGCAATCAAAGCAGTTGTTGAAGTAGATAAGGACTGGGTACCACACAGCGAAGGTACATCACTTTACATTCGTCCATTCATTATTGCAACTGACCCATTCTTAGGTG
>JAZNUL010000101.1:0-5665 GCA_045592285.1 Acutalibacteraceae bacterium | reverse complement strand
GGTAAAAAAGAGAAGAGTAAAACCCGCAACAACAGAAACAAAACGATTGAGACAGTACATAAAACCAGAAGAAGTAAATGATGTATGGGCAATAGATTTTAAGGGATGGTGGAAGTCAAGTGGAGAATTATGTGAACCCTTCACAGTAAGAGATGTAGTATCAAAAAAGATATTATGTGTAAGATTAATGGAATCAAAAAGTTCAGAAGCTGTAAGAGCGGTAATGACAGAACTCTTTAAAGAATACGGACTTCCTAAGGTGATAAGAAGTGATAACGGAACACCATTTTCATCACCAAATGGTTTGTTGTCTTTGACAAGCTTATCAGCTTGGTGGATAACATTAGGAATAACACCCGATAGAACAGACAAAGGAACACCTGGGCAAAACGGTTCACTTGAACGAATGCATGCTGATATTGCAAGAGAGATACAAGGGCAAATTAAAGGTGGAAGAAAAGCAAATCAGATAGTGCTTGATGAATGGGTAAAAGAATACAATTCGGTTAGACCGAATGAAGCAATAGGTATGAAAACGCCTGATGAAGTTTACAAAAAATCAGATAGAAAATATATAGGTGATTATGATGAAATCGAATATCCTATAGGATATGAAACAAGAAAAGTGGTTAGTAGTGGGGAAATTCTTGTTAAGTCTGTAAGGGTAACGATAGGTTATTCTTTACGTGGAATGAATGTTGGTTTAAAACCTAATCAGAATAATTCTTATGATGTCTATCTCGCAGATTTTCTGTTAGGTAATCTTGATATGGATTCCTATTGCTTTACACCATTCGAATAAGTTAAAATATATTTAGTGCCGCAATTAAGGGATAGGCACAATATTGTGCCTATCCCTTAATCTTTCTTTCGGTTAATTTATGCTTCTTGGCTTACCTGTTGATTTCAACTGGCTTACCGATGTGCTGACACAAATTACTTACCTATGTGCTGATTTTACAAATAGCGTCGCAGACCCACAACTCAGCACTCATCACTTTGCACTCAGCACTATTTTTATATTGCTAAATAAAGAACTTTATGCTAATATAAAACCAACTTCTAAAAGGGGGCAACATTATGAAAAAATTAAAAGATAACTGGATTTTTGAACTTAGTATCACAACAATTTTGTTAGGTTTAATGTGTTATGCGGCATATTCGTTGTGGTACATATTTGACGGCACTTTAAGTAGTGGTGACGTACATCTTTACACAGCTTTATCGAGTCTTGCACTCGGTTGGTTTATGATGATGTTTGTAAAGACAATATTTAAAAAGTCAAACTGGATTGCAAAGCTTGTTGCTTTTTTAGTTGGTTGTGGTTTGTTCCAAGGGTTAATATGGGGAATAAATACAAAAATGAATCCTGTAATGAATGATACAACTTATAATGATGATAACACTGTTATTGCTGTATATACAGTTGCATTCGGTTTATCTGCAATTCTTCTTTTAGTAACATTTATTATAAAAGCAATAAGAAAACCAAGAATTTTTAATGCTATTTTTGCAATTATTTATTTTGTAGTTTCTTGCGGGGGTGTTATTATTCTCAACGAAGAAAACATTAAAGCACTCGAATATAAAAAGAATATTCAGTTCGACAGGGTAGATGCTACTGAAATGAATGTTTCAAACGAAGACCAAAAGCTTTGCATAAACTGGTTCGAAAGCAATTTGACTGGTGAAAATGCAGATTATCCATTCACATTTAAGGTTGATGGTGTAGAGTTTAAAGCCGATGATTGGGAAAAGTTGCTCGAAGAAAAGACTGCGGGTGCAGGTGTTGCTTATAATATTTCTAAAAAGATAGTTTTAAAGAACAAAAATAATGGTCTTTTGGTAACGGTTGAAGCAACACTTTTCTCTGAAAATGCAACTTGTCAATGGGTTGTATACATAAAAAATATTGGTGCAGAAAATTCAGGTGTTATAAGTGATTTTTATGCACTTAATTCATCTTTCAATACAGGCAAGGCAAAACTTTACTATTCAATGGGTAGTAATACTGCCGCAAGCGACTTTTCACTCATTAAAAAAGATTTATCATCTAAAACATTTGGTTTTGGCGGTGTAGATGGTAAGCCTACAGAAAATTATCTTCCGTATTTCAATATCTTCGGTGAAGAGTTTGGTATGGTTGTGGGTATCGGTTGGACTGGTCAGTGGTCATCATCTTTCAGCAATAAAAACGGTGAAACTGTTATTACCGCAAAACAAGAAAATTTTAATGCATACCTTCTTCCTGGTGAAGAAGTTCGTTCACCGCTTGTTTCTGTAAGTTTATATGAGACGTATGAGACTGACAACGCTTTAAAAGGCTTTAATATGTTTAGAAGTTGGATAATGGACTGTGTTTACCCTGAAAACGTAACACAAAGCTCTTACACAGTAATGGAAGTTGCAGGACCAATGTCAACAAGAACCTCAGACGAAATTATTGAAGTTCTTAATGGCTTGGATGAAGAAGTATTTAAACATACAGATGCATTCTGGATGGATGCAGGCTGGTACAGCTATAACGAGGGCTGGTATGATGGCGTTGGTAACTGGACTGTAGATAAAAACAGATATGACAATGGTATAATAGAGCTTTCAGATTATGCAAAGAAAAAAGGCTTAGGTCATACTCTTTGGTATGAGCCTGAAAGGGTTTTTCCTGGTACAGAATTCTATAATAAAGGTATGGAAAACTCAGAATGGCTTATTTCAGTTGATGGCGAAGATAACCTTATGTGGAACCTTGCAAATGAAGATGCTCTCAAGTATTATTGCGATTACATTTTAGCTTCCCTCAAAGAAAACGGCGTTACAATTTACCGTCAGGACTTTAACTTTGCACCACTTAAATACTGGCAAAAAGCAGATAGCGAATATTATGACGGCAGAACAGGTATCTGTGAAAACCACTATGTTACAAACGAATATAAATATTTAGATTACCTTACAGAAAATGTTCCAGGTCTTATAATTGACAACTGTGCTTCAGGTGGTAAACGTCTTGACCTTGAGATGGCTTACCGTAGTATTGCATTCTGGAGAAGTGACTACAACTGTGATTATCATCCTGATTTATTTGAAGCAACACAGTCACAGACCTATGGTATTTCATTCTGGTTACCAATTACAGGTGCAAATCTTTATATGATTGATGAGTATACTTGTAGGTCTGCTATAATGCCACTTATGCTTATGGATTTCTTCTCACATCAGAACGAAGAATTCGAGTATTATAACGAACAACGAGCACAAATGGGTGAAAGATATTACCCACTCGAGTTCGGTAGCTTCGATAAAGACAAAATGTTAGCTATGCAGTTCTCAACTGAAGATGCAAGTAGCGGTATGGCTCTTATTTATAAAAGAGCAAATGTAAAAGATACCGAATATACACTTTTCTTAAATGGTCTTAAAACTGCTACAGAATATAAGATTTATGATATTGATAATCCTGAAAAGGTTTACACAATGGAAGGCATTGAGCTTATGAACTATGGTCTTACTTTACCATTACCAGAGGGCGAAAAGGCAATAATAATTATGTTTGAAAAGACAAAATGATAAAAAGAGATAAATGTAAAATAATTCTTGCTTCGGGTGTTGTAATTTTACTTTTAATAGCTTTTGCACTTGTAATTGCTATTAACATCTGGAATTACGGGAAAGTGGATGAAAAAGCACCAGCAGATGTTGCAATCGTTTTAGGTGCAGCAATATCTGATGGTGAGGTTTCACCCGTGTATCGTGAAAGAATTAATCACGCTATAACTCTTTATGAAGAGGGAACAGTTGATTTTATTATTTTAACTGGTGGTTTTGGTGAAGGTAGTTACAAATCAGATTCACAGGTTGCAAAAGAATACGCCTTGTCACAAGGAATACCCGAAGAAAAAATATTAATAGAAGAAAAATCTACTATTACAGAAGAAAATCTCGAATTTTCAAAAGAAGTAATGGAAGAAAATGACCTTGAAACCGCAATTATTGTCAGCGACCCTTTACATATGAAAAGGGCTATGCTTATGGCAAAGGATTACAACATAACTGCACTTTCTTCACCGACAACTACTTCAATGTATAAATCTTTAAAAACAAAAATACCGTTTTTATTACGAGAAGAATTTTTCTATGTTGGTTATTGTATTGTAAGAGTTTTTAGATGAACCGACAAATATTGACAAATTTTTAAAATTATGCTAACATATTAGTCAATGAGGGAGTAATTCGGTATTAAAAATACCAGATTCATCGTCAAGACAGAGATTTTCTCTCGGTGTATCAATTAAGAATGAGACTCATACATGGTTTTTGCTGTGTATGAGTTTTTTTAATTACTAACTCAGAAACAGACACAATTTTGAAAGGGTGGAATTTATTATGAAAAAGAATATTGTAAAAATTGCGATTGTAGCAGTCTGCGCTGTACTCGTTGCTGGTGTGTGTTTAACTTGTTTTACAGTAGTTAAAGCGGGTCACACAGGTGTGGTTTTAACTTTTGGTGCAGTTGAAGAAAATGTTTTTGATGAAGGCTTACACTTTAAAATGCCATTAGTACAAACAGTTGTTCAGATGAATAATCGTACCCAAAAGGTAGAAACAGAGGGTAGCGCATCTTCAAAAGACTTGCAGGTTATTTCTTACGTTGTAGCAGTAAACTATCACGTAAAAAGCGAATCTTCTGCATCACTTTATCAGAATGTTGGTAAGGATTACAGCACAGTAATTATTGTCCCTGCAATACAAGAAAGTATTAAAGCGGTAACTGCACAGTTTACTGCAGAAGAGCTTATTACAAAGCGTCAGACTGTAGGCGAGCAAATTAAAGTTGCTTTATCTGAAAAAATTAATTCTTATGGTATTGAAGTTGAAATTTTCAATATTGTGAATTTTGATTTCTCAGAAGAATTCAATGCCGCAGTTGAAGCAAAACAAACTGCACAGCAACAAGCTTTAAAAGCTCAGCAGGACCTTGCAAGAATAGAGGTCGAAGCTCAACAAAAAATTACTCAGGCAGAAGCAGAGGCGGAAAGCATCAGACTTATTCAGGAAGCACTTTCAAAATCACCAGACTACGTTGACTATGTAAAATGGAACAAGTGGGATGGTAAGTTACCAGAAGTAATGGGTAGTGATGGTGTTCTTGTTGATGTAGGAGACTTAGGCGAATAATAATACATAAAAGCAGCAAAAACCAAGTGCTCGTAACCATTTGTGGTTACGAGCATATTTTGTTAGTATATAACTATCTTTTTCTTGACAATGTGTATAAATTGTATTATATTTATTTATGTACTTTTAATAATAAAAAATTCTCATAACAAAGGGGGAAAAACAGATGGATGCTGGCGGTAGTTGTAGTCACGCGAGAAATAAAATCCGATATTTTGGCGGTTTAAAAACGAAGCCACAAGTGGCATCTGTTTTTTCTATTGTCTGACTGAAAAATTAAGGCGTTTTTTGCCTTGAGTTTTTTCGGTTTTGTGGCATTATGTGAATTTTAACCGCCGGGCAGTATGCTCGGTTTTTTTATTTCTTAACCTGATGGCAATAATAAAAGAAAGGGGTTAAGATTATGGATAAAGAAATTATCATAAAATTATTTGAGAAAAAAGAATATAAAGCAATAAAAAGCATTTTTGATTCAATGAATCCTGTTGATACT
>JAZNUL010000100.1:0-10452 GCA_045592285.1 Acutalibacteraceae bacterium | reverse complement strand
CTGACCTCTTGACTGCCAGTCAAGCACTCATCCCAACTGAGCTAATGCCCCATGTGCATAATATTCAATTTTTAGTGAGGGTGCGTTTCTGAGTGCTTTGGGCTCCCAGCTGAGCTACGCCCCCGTGTTTAAAGCATTTTTCCTTCAACTACAATAATTATAACAAAAACTGTATTTTATTACAAGAATAGTTTTCAAGTGAAGTTTTCCGCTACGCTCAAAGTGAAGTTGTGCTAAAGCACAGTGATGTTTTACACCTACGGTATAAAGTGAAGTTAAGTTTGCTATTTACTGCACCGATAGGTGCAACTTCACTGTAAAACAATTTCACTACGAAGTAACTTCACTTGCCGTTAGGCAAACTTAGTTGCACTAAAAATAAAGACTTGCCAAAGCAAGTCTTTATTTTTGGTGCCGGTGGTGGGACTCGAACCCACACGATGTCGCCATCAACGGATTTTGAGTCCGTCACGTCTGCCAATTCCATCACACCGGCATATATAATTTTTTCAACTGTTGTATTATATATGAAAACTTTTGAAAAATCAATACTATTACAAATATTTTGCTTAAATATCGTAAAATATAACAGTTTTCATTTTAAAATATTTGTGTTATTATTGTATTATAGAATTAAATTTATTGTTATATAGAAACAGGAGAAACACTTTGAAAACAGAAGCAAAAGCAAAAAAGGGCGGTCTTATTAAAAGATTTATGCCCTATTATAAAAGACATCTTGGCACGTTAAGCTTTGACTTATTCTGTGCCGCTCTCACAACTCTTTGTGAATTAGCGCTACCTATAATTGTCCGTGAAATTACAGGCACTGCAACAAACAGCCCCGAAAATTTAACTTTAAAGTTTATTTTAACGCTTGGTGCAATTTATATCGTATTAAAAGTAATAGATGCTCTCGCCTATTATTATATGTCGTCAATCGGTCATATAATGGGCACTAAAATCGAAACAGAAATGAGAAAGGATTTTTTTGGTCATCTTCAGAAATTACCATTTTCGTTCTATGATGATGCAAAAGTCGGTACTTTAATGTCAAGAATAACCTCTGACCTTTTTGACGTTACAGAATTTGCCCATCACTGCCCAGAAGAATTTTTTATAGCAGGAATTAAAATCGTTGCATCTTTCTCAATTTTAGCATTTATGAATGTTCCTTTGACACTCATAATGTTTGCTGTTTTACCATTTATGATTGTAATTCTTGCAAAATACAACCACAAAATGCGTGACGGATTTAAAGAATCAAGAAAAAAAGTCGGCGAATTAAACAGCCAGATTGAAGACAGTCTTTTAGGAATCCGTGTTGTAAAATCTTTTGCTAATGAACATATTGAAGAAGAAAAATTCAAAACTGGCAACGTAGGATTTTTAAATATCAAATCTATAGTTTACAAGCTTATGGGTTCATTTACTGCAATCAACAGAGTGTTTGAGGGCATTATGTATATTGTAGTTGTAATTGCTGGTGGTATCTTCTTAATCAATAAAAAAATTGAGGCGGCAGACTACGTTGCTTACTTAATGTATATTTCAGTTCTTTTAACTGCAATTAAACGAATTGTAGAATTTGCAGAGCAGTTCCAACGCGGCATGACAGGTATTGAACGCTTTACTGAGATTATGGATATTGAACCATCTATTAAAGACAAGGCTGGTGCAAAAGAATTAGATGTTACTGACGGTAATATTGATTTTAAAAACGTTTCATTCAAATATTCTGATGTTACTGAAAATGTTCTCACAAATTTAAACATTCACATTGAAAAAGGTCAAAAAGTAGCGTTAGTTGGTCCTTCTGGTAGTGGTAAAACTACACTTTGTAATCTTATTCCGAGATTTTACGAAATTACTGATGGTGAAATTTTAATTGATGACATAAACATTCAGGATGTTACTTTAAAATCTTTGAGAACTAATATTGGCGTTGTTCAGCAAGACGTTTATTTATTCTCTGGCACAGTAAAGGAAAATATTGCCTATGGATTAAAGGATGCTACTGACGAGGATATTTATAACGCCGCACGTCTTGCTGGTGCTCACGAGTTTATTGAGGGGCTTCCTAAAGGCTATGACACTTATGTAGGTGAACGTGGTGTTAAGCTTTCTGGTGGTCAGAAGCAGAGAATCAGTATTGCACGTGTATTCTTAAAGAACCCTAAAATTCTTATTCTTGACGAAGCAACAAGTGCACTCGATAACGAAAGTGAACAGATAGTTAAAAAATCGCTCGATTTATTAGCAGAGGGCAGAACAACCTTAATTGTTGCTCACCGCTTAACTACAATTAAAAATGCCGATAACATTCTTGTTATGACAAATGACGGAATTGAAGAAAGCGGCACTCACGACGAATTAATTAAAAAGAATGGCGTTTACGCTAAGCTTTATGAAATGTATAGCAACTAATATAAACCCACAATTTTAAGGAGTTGATTTTATGAAAAACTATCCTACACCTCACATTGATGCGAAACCAGAAGATTTTGCAAAAACCGTGCTTATGCCAGGCGACCCATTAAGAGCAAAATTTATTGCAGAAAACTTTTTAGAAGATGCAGTTTTAGTAAACAACGTTCGTGGAATTCACGGCTACACAGGAACTTATAAAGGCACCCGTGTTTCTGTTATGGCTTCTGGTATGGGTATGCCTTCTATAGGAATTTACAGCTACGAGCTTTTTAACTTCTTCGATGTAGATAACATCATAAGAATCGGCTCTGCTGGTGGTATGTGCGACAAAGTTAAGGTTCGCGACATTGTTATAGCACAAGGTGCTTGTACTACTTCAAGATACAGCCACACCTTTAATCTCCCAGGTGATTTTGCACCTATTTCAGATTTCACCGTTTTAAGAACACTCGTAGAAAAATCAGAAGAATTGGGTATAAAATACGAAGTTGGTAACGTACTTTCTTCTGATGTGTTTTATGGCGATACACCTGAGCTTTCAGCTAACTGGCAGAAAATGGGCGTACTCGCAGTAGAAATGGAAGCGGGGGCACTCTTTATGTATGCTGCACGTGCAGGCCAACGTGCTGGTGCATTATTTACAATTTCTGACCATTTAGTTACAGGTGAATCACTCCCAGCAATTGAAAGACAGAATTCATTTACAGATATGATGAAATTGGCACTTGAAACTGCAGTAGAATTGGAGAATAAATAATGGCTAAAAGAGTATTTCTTATAGTTCTTGACTCTTGTGGAATTGGTGAAGCACCTGATGCCCAAAGCTTCGGCGATAAAGGTGCAAACACAGTTGGTAGCATTTCTAAGTCAAAAGAATTTAATATAGAAAATCTTAAAGATATCGGCTTTACTGAAATAGATGGTCTTTCTTACCTTGGTAAAGGCGAATTAAAAAGCGAGGTTGCAAGGCTCAGAGAAAAATCGAAAGGTAAAGACACTACTATCGGTCATTGGGAAATTGCGGGTATTGTTTCAGAAAAGCCTTTACCTACATTCCCGAATGGATTCCCTAAAGATCTCTTAGATGAATTTTCACGTCTTACAGGCAGAGGTGTACTCTGCAACAAGCCATACTCTGGCACAGAAGTTATAAAAGATTATGGCGAAGAGCATTTAAAAACTGGTGCTTTAATTGTTTACACTTCTGCTGACAGCGTATTTCAGATTGCGGCACACGAAAGTATTTTCCCACCTGAAATGCTTTATGAATATTGCAGAATTGCACGTAAATTATTAGTTGGTGATTTTGGGGTCGGCAGAGTTATTGCTCGTCCTTTTGAGGGCGAACACCCATTTAAAAGAACACCGAGAAGACACGATTTTTCATTAGAGCCACCTAAAAACACAGTTTTAGATGAATTAAAATCTAAAGGCTTAGATGTAATTGGCGTTGGTAAAATAAATGATATTTTTGCTAGCAAAGGTCTTACAGAATACGTTTACACAAAAAATAATGATGATGGTATGACAAAAACACTCGAATATCAGAAGAAAGATTTTAATGGTCTTTGCTTCATAAATCTTGTTGATTTTGATATGGTTTATGGTCACAGAAACGATGTTGATGGTTACGCTAAGGCGTTAGCTGATTTTGACAAGTGGTTACCTGAATTCATAAACAATATGAAAAGTGATGATGTTTTAATTATTACTGCAGACCACGGTTGTGACCCAGGGGACTTGAGCACCGACCACACTCGTGAATACGTGCCATTTATTATGTATGGTGAAGAAATTGAACCAAAAAACAATGGTACTATTGACGGATTTACTTACGTTTCGGACACAGTAAGAAAATTATTATTGGGATGATTTTATGACAGATAAAGAATTAGTTATTGAAGCAATTAACGCTATGAAAAATTCATATTCCCCCTACTCTGATTTTAAAGTAGGTGCGGCGTTACTTATAGAAAACAACAAGGTTTACACAGGCTGTAATATTGAAAACGTTGCCTTTGGCCCATCAATTTGTGCAGAGCGTGTTGCTTTTTTCAAAGCAATTTCTGAGGGCGAAAAAAGTTTTTCAAAAATTGCAGTTGTTGGAGGTAAAAATGGTGTAATCACTTCACCCACCCCACCTTGTGGCGTTTGCAGACAAGTAATGAGAGAATTTTGTAATGACGATTTTGAAATTTTAATTGTCAGAGAAAACGAGAATTATGACAAAGTTTTATTAAAAGACTTATTACCACTTTCATTTAGACCGGAGATTTTATCAAAATGAGAATGTATGATATTATAAAAAACAAGCGTGACAATAAAGAATTAACAAAAGAAGAAATTGAATTCTTTGTTAAGGGCTATACAGATGGTTCTATTCCTGATTATCAAGTCTCTGCTTTAGCTATGGCAATTTTCTTTAATGGTATGACCGAAAAAGAAACTGCTATTTTAACACTCGCTATGGCTGAGTCTGGCGATACAGTTGACTTAAGCCTTTTTGGTGATAAAACTGTCGATAAGCATTCAACTGGTGGAGTTGGTGACAAAACAACTTTGATTGTAGCGCCAATTGTTGCGTCTTTAGGTTGTATTATTGCAAAAATGAGTGGCCGAGGCCTTGGTCACACAGGCGGTACTGTCGATAAATTAGAATCAATAGAAGGCTTTAACACTTCACTTACCAATGATGAATTTTTTGAACAAGTGAAAAACATTGGTATTGCAGTTGTTGGTCAGACTGGTAACTTAACTCCTGCTGACAAGAAACTCTATGCTTTACGTGACGTTACTGCAACAGTTGACAGCATGCCTCTTATTGCTTCAAGTATTATGAGTAAAAAGTTAGCGGCGGGGTCTCATACAATAGTGCTTGACGTTAAATGCGGTAGTGGTGCATTTATGAAAACGCCAGAAGAAGCAAAAGCACTTGCAGAAGAAATGGTTAAAATCGGCAAAAATAATGGCAGAAATATGGCAGCTATCATTACCGATATGAATACACCTTTAGGAAACAACATAGGTAATTCACTTGAAGTTATTGAAGCAATTGAAATTTTAAAAGGCAAAGGTGCAGAAGATTTAAAATATGTTGCAAAAGCCCTTGCTTCAGAGATTGTTTCGCTTTCTAAAAACATTCCTGTTACAGAAGCAGAGAATTTAGTGAGCGATGCAATTAAGAGTGGCAAAGCGTTAGAAAAATTCAAAGAATGGATTTCTCATCAGGGTGGTAACGTAGATTGGATTGAAAATCCTGACCTTTTCCCGAAAGCAGAATTTAAAGTAGATATAATTGCAGAAAAAGACTGCTACATTTCTTCAATGGATGCAGAAGAAATAGGCATTTCTTCAGTAATTCTTGGTGCAGGCCGTGAAAAGAAAGATGATATAATCGATATGACTGCAGGAATTATTTTAAACAAAAAGACTGGTGATAAAATAAAAAAGGGCGACAAAATCGGCACCCTTTACACCAGTAATGAAAAAACTATTAAATCAGCAAAAGAAAAATTCCTTGCGGCAATAAAATTTTCAAACGAAAAGCCAAAAGAAATTCCTCTTATTTATGAAATTGTGAGATAAATGTAACAATCCATCATAGTCAAAAACTATGATGGACTGTTTTTATCTTAATGCCCAAACACCATCAGATATCTGATGGAATAAATCTTTTTTACCATTATATGCGCTTGGAATATCGCTGCTGAATCTCTGTAATATGCCTCTTATTGTTGATTCTTTTGCTTTGTTTTTCATTTTAGACTGGCAATCGTTATAATATAAAATATCGCTCGCTTCATTGTAAATCTCTGTTAATGTTGCTTCTCCACCTAGATTTGTTAAAGCTGTGATTATAACATCTGTCCATTTTAGATTTTCTTCTGCTTGCTCAATTTCTCTCGGAAGTTCAACACCAACTATGCGATATGCTTCTATAATATCTTGACAAATTGTTAAAACCTTGCCTGTTTTTGAGGTATATTCACCACATAAGAACTCACTATTATTGGTGAATGTTTTATCTTTAGAAACAACTATCAAATCTTCTTTGTGCTCAATTTCATACGAAAGCAACGACTCCCAAATGATTTCATCACCACAAGTATATTTATCACTCGTTGGTGGATTTCCTGCAAGTTTTCTTCGACTTGCTGAATCAATGATTTCACTAGACGACAAGATGATATTATCGGGTTTACAAAGTTTTTTGAACTTAGAAAAAATATCATCTTTTTGTGGATTGGCAATTTTGTCTTGTATTTCTTTAATAATATAGTTTCTTTGTTCTCGGAACTTCTTCAAAGAATCATCATATTTTTTAAACGATGCTAAAGAGCGGAGAAAAGTAGAAGCTCCTTTGTTTATGTTCGTCTGATTTTTAAAGTTATCTAAAGTCTCGCTCAATATCTTATGACGATTTCTTGTGAATTCATTAATAGATTGTTCTGTTGTAATAAAATATTTCTTATTCTGATACAAAAACTGCATAATGGTTTTTATATCTTTGGGCAAATTAGAACGATACATATCAAGAAAGATATTTGTGTCAATAAATATTTTAACCAACATATCACCTCCCATTTCCAGAGTAGTTAACTAATTAAATTCGACATTATTTCTTCGTGCCATTCGACATCAGTAATTTGCGGTACTTTTGCAAAAGAATCTTTAACAGCTTTTACAATATCTTTGTAGTATACGCTATTCTTAAGGAAAGCCAAAACCTCGTTATTCGTAAATGGCATTATAACAACACCATCTACTTTGGTATGAGTGTTGGTTGATTCTAGTGATACCGAAGCAACAGCTCTCCAAATGTTGATTGTATTATAATCAAGTTCATCGGCTATGAAGAATGTAATAGTTTCTGTCGGCTCGTTAGCAGCTTTAAGGTTAAGCGAATGTCTCAAAACTGGTTCCCATTCACCACGCTTTTGAGCCTGTTTATTCATAAGTGTTGCTTCGAGCATTATAATGATTTCTTCATAGTGTATAACAATATCGCCATCTCCGCCTCCTGCATGAATAACAGGTTCAAAATCGGCATTTAATGTTAAATTCAAACTGTTATACAGATCAAACTCTTTGTTTGAAATATAATACCAAGCGATTCCAATAATGTACTCGTATATAGTTGGTACTGTTGCCGCATCGTTAACTTCTTTTTTGATTTGGTTATCTTTCTTTCGATCAGAGAACATCGGAAGAAGTTCCATAATCTTTTCTTTAGGATACTTATCATTAATGTGCGCAATAAAATCAGAATTTTTCTGATCATTAAGAAACTTCTTAACATCAGTTGCAGCACTAACGCCAAGTAGTTTTTCCAATTTAGATGTTATTGCAGAAATATCATCGTTAGAATAATTAAATATCTCCACAAACGGAATGTTTTTGCCAAAGTAACAATCTTCCGTTTCTTCATAGTGAACATATTCTTCATCAGTCATCTCACCAAAAACATTTTGCCTAAGTTGTTCAACATCGAATATTAAAGATAATATTTCTTTGTATGACAATTCCGGCAAATTCTTGAACTTAAATAAACCTGTTGCGCTTAATAACCTAACAGTTGTGTCAGAATACTCTCTAATTCCGTCAATCCATTTAGATCTCGTAAAAGCAGTGTAAAACTCACCTACAAAATCTTCAGAAATTAACAACGGGTGATTTGCGTTTCTCGTTAGGAATCGCTCAAGATTGTACCGACTACCTCTACTCCCGGCAGCAAAAACAGCTTTGCCGTACCCAAATGCTTTGTATATAGAGGCAATGTTATCTTGATCCAAACATTTAATCAAGTTTGCATACGTTTCTTCGGTCTTGTTGTTTCTGAAATCTCTCAAAACAACAAAGAAATCATAATAAAGCTTTGATATTGAATCATTCTTTTTTGAGCCCTTAAAAATGTTTTTGAAAACATCGAAATCAACATCATATTTTCCAATCAACTCTTCCGGAATGGTAATATCTATATTACGAATAGATTCTTCCAATTCGGTAACATTTATCTCGTTATTGCGAATAGCTTCTTTCACTTCGTCACTACTGTATGGAGAAAGGCCCTGAACGACGACCTCAAAACTATGTTCATCAATAGTTTCATTGTTCAAAAGCAAAACAAGAGCCATTATGAATGGAGAATAGAACTGTCTTTTTCCATTATTGGATGAACCAAAAATTTTAAGTTTAGATAACTGTCGAAATAACGCAATATTTACATTATCCAAAGGTAATAATTCTTCCAATTCATCCCTAATTACAGAACCTCTCAAATAAGAATATCCTGCTTCGGTAATGCTGCGGTTAGTGGTGGTAAATCCCATCTTTACAAGATTGCTTGTATAGTGACGAGCTCGTTTTTCTATGGCTTCATCCAAGACTTTTGCAAACTTGGTAATATTACTTTCGATCCAATTACCGTCTCTATCAATAAATGTCTGATAATCATCACCAAGTTCATCGATAAAGCTATCGTAATTACTATGAATCTTAAAAACGTCTTTCGATTTTTCTAACGCTTTTTCATAAAATAGAAATTGAGATAAACTAGTGGGATACGTTCCCCAGCTTTCAGTGGGATAAACCTCTTTTAGTTCTTCAAGAATCTCTAAATATATTTTTAAAGCATTTAGAACGTCGCTTCGTCTGCCGTTTGTATCCATCAAATTAAATATTTGATTTCTTTCAACGATCATACTTACACCTCAGTTTTGTTGATAATTTATTACTAGAACTTCTTCAGAGACAGATGTTTTGTCTTTTGTCTGGTAGTTGGAATTAGAATAACTGTAATTGAGTGGTATAGCCGTATATTTGTCGGCGTTTTTATCTAACCACTCAATTAGTATCTTATTTTCCTTGCCTTTGCTCCGCAAAACATTAGATAATGCAAATCGAATATGCTTACTATGTAATTCATCTAAGAATGCAAGTAAATCTTTTTCAGTTGCTTCATCCCAACCACCTTGCTCGTTATATGTAGCGCAGGTGATTAAATATGGGGGGTCTACATACACAAAATCCTGCGGGGTTAGGGTAGATGTATCAAATTCTCTAAAGTCGCAACAAGTAAATGCACAGTTTTGTGCTTGAATTCTATCTATGAATTCTACAAGCTTTTGTTCCATCTTCTTGTTAAAATCACGTTTTCCAACAGGTAAATTGAATTCGCCGTTAGAATTAAAACGAATTTGGTTGTTAAAGGCATATACAATTATTACATAGAGCATTACATAGTAATAATAATCAAAGTTGCCTTTTGCGTGCCTCTCATTAAAATCTGCACGGAGTTTTAGAAATTTATCTTTGTTATAATCCCCAAGACCTTTACTGCTTTCGCAACCATAATAATCGTAGCCTTTTTCACTAACTAGAGAAAGATCATATTTTTCAATAATTTCATAAATCCAATCTAGAACGGATTCTTTATCTAGATTTTTAAATGTATTGTATAAGTATAATAAATTCTCATTAAGATCATTGTAAACAACACGATTACTATCAATGTTTATACCAACATTACAACCGCCACAAAACAAATCCACAAAAACATTTATGTCTTTAGGAAAAAGCGGCAATATTTGAGGTAACAATTTAAATTTGCCACCGGTATAGTTAAGCGGTGATTGTATCATTGTTTTTACTCCTCGTTAAAGCAAGTGCAAAGAAACAGTCTTTCGGCATTTTCTTCAATGTCTGATTTCCCGGTAGTGAAGGCTTTATAGCTTTCCTCAAACACCTTAACTGTACCTTTCTTGCTTAAAATTCTCATTATATCTTCATCAGAAATTTTAGCGTTGGAGCGACTGTTTCCTTTCTCAGCCATATTGTTATAAGACAGCAATATGTATTTAGCCTTAATGTCATTAATTAGTGTTTCAAAAGCCTTTGTTGCACTTGTTGTACAATACTTGCTTTTCATACTGCTTCTGTCCATTTTTTTAGCAACGCCAAACACTTCGGGCTTTTCCCATCGAGCAACATTCTCAAGCAGATGATATGCATCACAATACTGTC
>JAZNUL010000099.1:0-3407 GCA_045592285.1 Acutalibacteraceae bacterium | reverse complement strand
AGGTAAAAAAGTTCGCGTTGCTGTATTTGCAAAAGGCGATGCTGCAAGTGCTGCTGAAGCTGCAGGTGCTGATATCGAGGTGCAGAAGACCTTCTCGCTCAGATTCAGGGCGGTATGATGGACTTCGACGTATGTATCGCTACACCAGTTATGAGGGGTCTCGTAGGTCGTTTAGGTAAGGTTCTCGGTCCAAGAGGTCTTATGCCTTCACCAAAAGCTGGTACTGTTACTCCAGATGCTGCTAAAGCTGTTGAAGAAGCAAAAGCTGGTAAAATTGAGTACCGTCTTGACAAAACAAATATTATTCACTGCCCAATTGGTAAAGCTTCATTCGGTGGCGAGAAGTTAACAGAAAATGCTAACGCTCTTCTTGACGCTGTTATTAAAGCAAAACCAGCTGCAACAAAAGGTACTTATATCCGTTCTTGTGTTGTTGCTACAACAATGGGCCCTGGTATCCGTGTTAACGCTGCAAAGCTTACTGGCGTTGCAGTTGCTGCTGAATAATCAGGGGATAATAAAAAAAGTGTTGACAAGCACAAAACTTTGTGCTAATATATCTATGCTGTTCTAAAGACAGTAGGTGCAAAATGCCTAAAGGTTTTAAATTCAAACCGCCTACCGAGGAATTGCGTTAATTAACATTTTTATGTCATTTAATGCCTTTCTCGTGTTGTGCGTGAAAGGCATTTTTAATTATAAATTTCGCTCATAGCGGAGGTGAATTTTTTTGGCAAGCGCAAAAGTATTAGAAGCTAAAAAAGCTGAAGTTGCTGCTCTCTCTGAGAGATTTCAGAATGCTTGTGCCGGTGTTCTCGTAGATTACAAAGGTATCAACGTTGCTGATGATACAGCTCTTCGTGCAGAACTTCGTAAAGAAGGTATTGAGTACACAGTTACTAAAAATACTATGATTGAACTCGCTGTTAAGGGTTCAGAACTCGAAGGTCTTACAGATTGTCTTAAAGGCACTACTGCAGTTGCAACATCTAAAGATGACTATGTAGCTGCTGCAAGAATTCTTGCAAAGTTTGCTTCAACTCACGAAAACTTCACAATTAAGAGTGGTTTCCTTGATAACGAAGTAATCAGCCTTGATAAAATCGACAGCCTTGCAAAACTTCCATCAAGAGAAGTTCTTCTTGCTACTGTATGTAACGTATTTAATGCACCAATCGCATCATTCGCTCGTGCAGTTCAGGCTATCGTAGATAAAGGTGAAGCAGCAGCCGAATAATTGCTGTAACTAACAAAATCAAAAATTAAAATTTATTAATGGAGTCTTAAGACTCAAATTTAGGAGGAAAATAAAATGGCATCAGAAAAAATTACTGCTATTGTTGAAGAATTAAAAGTTCTTACAGTTCTTGAACTCTCAGAACTCCTAAAAGCTGTAGAAGAAGAATTTGGCGTATCTGCAGCAGCTGCAGTTGCAGTTGCAGCTCCAGTTGAAGGTGGCGCAGCAGCAGCTGAAGAAAAAACAGAATTTGACATCGTTCTTACAGACGTTGGTGCAAACAAAATTGCTGTTATCAAAGTTGTTCGTGAAATCACAGGTCTTGGCCTTGCTGAAGCAAAAGCTAAGGTTGACGGTGCTCCTGCAACTCTTAAAGAAGCAGCTTCTAAAGAAGATGCTGAAGCAGCAAAAGCTAAGCTCGAAGAAGCTGGCGCAAAAGTTGAACTTAAGTAATTTAAGTTTAATAAAACAAATTCACTCGGTAGAGCAATCTACCGAGTTTTTTGTTTGTGTGCAAGTTGATATTTTATCAAATATATGATATAATATGAGAATGAAACGAGGTGATACTGTGAACGATATTTTCGAAGAATATTTGCGAGAAAAAGAACCCCAAAAGAAAGAAAAAGGTTATGTATGGCAAACTGCTATTGGTCTTCAGGCTGTTGATGGACTTAACACAAGTGAATACCTGATTGAAACAGCAAAAAAGAATATCGATGGCGATATTACTTTTGAAGAAGCGAACTCACTCATTCACAGTTATTATAAAGAAAATGCATCTCGTTCACAAGACGATCGAACAGAAGAAGCTGACAAGGTTTCTGTTCGTATTGCTCAGATTCTTTCTCAAAAATCTTTTGTGTTCTCTCCGGCACAATATATTTCAATTCACTCGCAGTTGTTTAAAGGTTTGTATAAACACGCTGGTGAAATAAGAGATTATAATATAACAAAAAATGAATGGGTGCTTGACGGAGATACTGTAATGTATGGTGGTGCTTTGGATTTAAGAGCTACCTTAGATTATGATTTTTCTGTTGAAAAAGATTTTTCATATAAAGGACTTTCAATGGATGAAATCATAAAGCATTTAGCAGTATTTATTTCAAGATTATGGCAGATACATGCATTTGGTGAAGGTAACACAAGAACAACAGCGGTGTTTTTTATTAAATATCTTCGTACTTTGGGTTTTGACGTTACTAATGAAATTTTTGCCGAAAATGCATGGTATTTCAGAAATGCATTAGTACGTGCCAATTATACCAATCTAAAAAAAGGTGTTCACGAAACAACAGAGTATCTTGAATTGTTTTTGCGAAATTTGTTACTCGGTGAAGATAACGAATTAAAAAACAGAAATCTTCATATAAATTGCACTTTAGAAACTCCAAAGTGCAAAAATTGCACTTTGGATTGCACTTTGGAAGAAAATGCTGTTTTAACTGAATTAAAGAAGGATTCCAAAATAACACAAAAACAGATTGCAGAAAAAATTGGTAAATCAGAAAGAACAGTAAAAACTATAATGAATTCCTTAGAAGAAAAAGGTGTTATCTCCCGTGAAGGCGGTAAGCGCTTCGGTTATTGGAAATTGAATATGTAAAAAATAAAACCTACTGTGAATTTTTTAGAAATTTACAGTAGGTTTTTACTTTAATATTTTCGGGTTGTTTGAGGTTTCTAAAATGTAGTCGATAGATACGTCGTAATAGTTTGAAAGTTTAATTAGATATACTTTAAATATAGTAGAGGATTTGTTGGGTTTATTTGTTTTTTGGCAAAAAAGGATTTTCACCAGTCATAAAAAGTAAAGTAAGGAATTCATCTGGGTCAGGATAATTATCATTAAATTCATCATACCAAAAAGTTTTTGCATTTTCATCATTAGAATTATCGATTCGTTCTTTTAAATCTTCTATGTATTGGCAAACGGTTTCTTTTGCACCAATCATATCTGTATGGAAAGCTTTTGCAATTAAATAATAATGAGTTTCAATCAAATTCATAATTCATTATATCCTAATCAAAATAAAATTTTGTTGTAATATATTTTTTTGTGTTAGTTGTGCTCTGTTGTTCTTTAAAACTTTCAGCTTTTATTTTTTCTAGTTCTTCATCGTTTATATTAATATATTCACATTTTTTGCATGTACCGTTGTAATCT
>JAZNUL010000098.1:0-10440 GCA_045592285.1 Acutalibacteraceae bacterium | reverse complement strand
TCTCTTCGTGACAGTGAGGGCTTTATGCACCACGAGTCAGACCAGTTTGAAGAAGCTGCTGATCTTGACGAAGTAGAAGCAGAAATCCGTGCACAAATAGAAAGATTTAAGTCATTTGGTGTTGAACCATCTCACCTTGATAACCATATGGGTTCACTTTATGGTATTGCAACAGGTAGACTTGAACTTCTTCAACTTATTTTCGATTTAGCTGCAGAATATAAGTTGCCATTCCGTTTCCCAAGTACATTTATTCCAGAAATGATGGGTAACGAAATGCTCGATATTCAGATTCCTGAAGAAGTTATTAAAATGGCATTCCAGAAGTTTACTGCTTATGCTAAAGATAACGGCGTTTTAATGCCAGACTATCTCATTCCTGGTGACTGGAGCGGTCCTTGGAAAGATGACTATGAAATGTATAGAGAATACATTTACGAGCTTTACAGAAAATTCCCAGCAGGTGTTACAGAAACTTATATTCACCCTGCTTTTGAATGTGATGAACTTAAAGCAATTACAGGTTCTTGGCAAAGACGTGTTTGGGAACACAAGCTCTTCTCAGATCCAAAAACTTTACAACACATTAAATCTCTTGGTATTGAACTTATCAGTTACCGCGATTTAGCTCGTATTAAAGGTTAATTTGGTGTTGATTTTTGCGTAGAACAAAAGGTGTTAACAACTTAGTTGTTAGCACCTTTTTAGTCATTTTTTTACCCACTCGACGTATCAATATACGACTTCGGGGTAAAGAAAATGACTTCTACATCAAAAATCAATAACCAAATTTATTTTTTTATACATTGTAGGGGATGAGCTTTGCTCTCCCGCAATTAGTCGCAAGTGTCAAGCATGCAAGTATGCAAGTATGCAAGTATGCAAGTATGCTAGTTGCTAGGTGTTAGTTGTTAGTTTTTAGATGTTAGTATGCAAGTGTCAAGTACAAATGAAACAAAAAAATTAATTGTAACAAAACGCCTCTCTTCGAAGAGAGGGGGACCGCGCGTAAGCGTGGTGGAGAGTTCTTAAACTAGTAGTTAAAAATCAAAAAAAGTTCTATCATTTCCACAAACCGAAAATGATAGAACTTTTTATTTTTATTCAAATACAACCTCCTTTGAAAAGGAGGGGGACCATCGCTTGCGATGGTGGAGAATTGATATTAATTTCAAACGCGAAGCGTTTCCACAACTTTCAACTTTCAATTTTCAACTTTCAACTAAAATCAAGCCGTAAGGCTTCCAATAATTCCGAATTACGCATTCCGAATTAAATTGAACTTTGTTCAATTACCCTTGCCAATTCACACGAACCAAAATCATTCTCCTCAATATGCTTCTTTTCGTGCTTTAAAGACTTTTCTTTAGCTTCTTCTGAAAGGTCATTATTAATATAAATGTTATAATCGCCATTTGCATCAGGAACAGTAAATGCCCTGATTGTGAGTGGCATTTTCATTTCTCTGATAAATATACTCATTATTTTCTCCTAATTAATATTTAAACAAGTAAAACGGGGATTACTTGTTATTATTGTCATCATCTATTACTGCCTTAAACATAACTAAAAAGGTATCTAATTGCTCTTTGGTCGCTTTTTTTGACATATCAAAGAGCAATTTTCTTTTTTCAAAAAGCTCGTCTTTTGCATCGTCAACTGAGTCTATGTCAAAGTAATCTAACGAAACGCCAAAATAGTTTGATATTTTACTTAAAGTCTGAGTGGAAAGTGTCTTTGTTCTGCCTTGCTTTAATTCTGAAAGTGTGCTTTTAGGAATGTTAGCTTCTTTACAAAGATGAGCAAGTTTAATATTGCTCTCATCACAAAGATATTGTATTTTTTCATACATTGTCACAATAAAAGCCCCCTGAGATTTATTAGTTTTCACCAAAAATGCAGAAAAACGAACAAAAGTTTGCAATTTGGGTTGAAAAGTACAGAACTCTGTACTATAATGCGGTTATTGGTACAGAACGCCGAACTAATTTCACCAATAATATATCTTAAAATTGGTCGGTTGTCAATACCATTAATAGTACATATGAAAGGAATTTAATAAAATTATGTCAAAATCTATTGAGGGCGCTATTGAATGTCCGTTCTATTTAGAAGAGGGTAAAAGCTTCATAAAATGTGAAGGCGTTTTAAATGGTACTATTTGTACACACAGCTTTAATAATGACAAAGAAAAGCATAATTATGAAACCACTGTTTGTAGCGTGTTTGGTGGTAAACGTTGTCCCCACCACAGAGCAGTAGCAATACTTTATGATAAGGGTGTAAGAGCTTGAGTAAAACAAATAGTATAGATTCAGGTTTAAAAAAGGTTTCATCTGCAGTAGTAAATATGAGTGCTTTAATAGATGAGATTACAAAGAAAGCACGAAAGAACTTTTCTGAAACTGGTTGTGCAGATGTTGATGCAAAATTCTTAAAAGAGAGTGTAAGTGCACTGAGGGAGCTTTTCGATTTATTGAGTGAACAAGATGGAAACACCACTGGTGATGGGAGTATTTCCATAATTGTAGAAAAGGCAATCGGAGAATGGAATAAATGAAGCAGCTTATTATTTCTGAACCTAATGAAAAGCAAAAACTCTTTTTTGAATGTAACAATCGGTTTATTGGTTATGGTGGTGCCCGTGGTGGTGGTAAATCGTGGGCTTTAAGAACCAAGTTCATTCTTTTAGCTTTTAATTATCCTAATTTAAAATTGTTGCTTTTAAGAAAAACGCTCCCTGAGCTTCGTGAAAATCACCTTATTCCAATGCTTACACAATTAAACGGAATTGCACGTTACAAAAAGGATGAAAGAGCATTTATTTTCCCGAATGGTGCAAGAATAAGGCTTGGCTATTGTGACAGCGAAAATGATATTTATCAATATCAGGGGCAGGAATATGACGTTATAGGTGTTGAAGAATGCACACATTTTACGTTCAGTCAAATTCAGTTTCTTATGACCTGTAACCGAACAACACGTAGTGATTTTAAACCAAGAATGTATTTTACAGGCAACCCTGGTGGAGTAGGTCACAACTGGTTTAAAAGACTTTTTGTTAAAGGTAATTATGAAAGTGGAGAGGATGAAAACGATTACACATTTATTCCTGCTACTATTGATGATAATTTTGTTTTGATGAATTCAAATCCCGAATATGTCAAGGTTCTTGAGGCTTTGCCTGAAAAATTAAAGCAAGCCCATCGTTTCGGTAACTGGGATATTTTTGACGGGCAATTTTTTGAGGAGTTCCGTGATGTAAAGGAGCATTACACCGATTGCAAGAACACTCATATTATTGAACCATTTGAAATTCCTCACGATTGGCAGATTTACAGGTCTTTCGACTTTGGTTATGCAAAGCCGTTTTCGTGTGGCTGGTGGGCAGTAGATTACGACGGCAGACTTTACAGAATTCTTGAGCTTTATGGTTGCACCAAAACCGCAAATGAAGGTGTTAAGTGGCCACCTGAAAAAATTTTTTCTGAAATAGCAAGAATAGAAAAGGAACACAGGTGGCTGAGAAATAAAAATATAATCGGTGTTGCAGACCCGTCAATATGGGATGCTTCACGTGGCGAAGCAATAATTGAGTCTGCCGTCAGAAATGGGATTTATTTCAATCGTGGTGACAATAAACGTCTGCCAGGGTGGATGCAGGTACATTACAGATTAAGCTTCGATGAAAACGGAGTGCCGATGATGTATGTATTTAATACGTGTAAAGGGTTTATAAGAACTATTCCAGAGCTTAAATTCAGTAATAGCAGTCCCGAGGACCTTGATACAACTGGTGAAGACCATATTGCCGATGAAGTCAGGTATATGTGTATGGCAAGACCTATATCACCAGTAATAAAGAAGAAAAATGAAGTGTACGGCGACGACCCATTAAATTTAAGAGAACAAAAAAGATACAGAAAGTATTCATATTGAGGTGTTAAATGAAAAATAAGAAAAAAATTAATTACAATAAAGAGATTTCTGAAACAGAAAAACTTGACCAGAGCATTAATTCAATTACAAAGGATGATATTGATAAGGCTACTGAAATTTTAAATAAGTACAAGGAGGGAAAAGCGAACTTTGAAAAAAGAATTATCGACAACGAGCAATGGTTTAAAATGCGCCACCTTGAATCAGGGAAAAGTGAAAATGATGAATTTGCTTCAGCGTGGCTCTTTAATTCAATCGCTAATAAGCACGCTGACGCTATGGATAATTATCCACGTGTTAACTGCTTGCCAAGAGAAGAAAGCGACAAAGAAGCAGCAGGAATTCTAAGTGAAATTCTTTCAGTTGTATTTGAAAGGAATGATTTTGAGAAAATTTACAGTGATACCTGGTGGTATAAATTAAAGGCTGGTACTGGTGTTTACGGTATCTTCTGGAACCCTAAAAAGCAGAACGGACTTGGCGAAATAGAGATTAAACAAGTCAATCTTCTTAACGTTTTCTGGGAGCCAGGTATAAAAAATATTCAGAACAGTAAAAATTTCTTTTCAGTTGAACTCACAGATAATGATTTGCTCGTTTCTATGTATCCTGAACTCCAGGGTAAGCTTGGTGGTTCTACAGTTGAAATTTCAAAATATATTTATGACGATACTGTTGATACATCACACAAAAGTGCGGTTATTGACTGGTATTATAAAAAACTTATTAATGGCAGAGAGGTTTTGCATTTCTGTAAATTCTGCAATGGTGAAATTCTCTATGCTTCTGAAAATGATGCTGAATATTATGAAAAGGGCTTTTATAGTCACGGGCAATATCCGTTTGTATTTGATACTTTATTTGTAGAAGAGGGCACACCTTGCGGTTTCGGGTACATAGATATTATGAAGGATGCCCAGAAGCAGATTGATATTCTCAATAATGCATTAATTAAAAATGCTGTTATGGGTACTAATAAGCGTTATTTTATTAATTCATCTGGTGCTGTTAATGAAGAAGAATTTGCAGATTGGAGTAACACCTTCGTTCACGTAAATGGCAGTAACTTAGGTGATGACAGTATTCGTGAAATTAAGTCAAATACAATACCAGAAATCTATCTTGGCATATTAAACAGCAAGGTTGATGAACTCAAAGAAACAAGCGGAAATCGTGATTTTTCACAGGGTGGTGTTTCAAGTGGTGTTACAGCAGCCTCTGCTATTGCAGCACTTCAGGAGGCTGGCAGTAAATTAACTCGAGATATGGTTAGAAGTGGTTTCAGAGCATTTTGTGAGCTTAACAGATTAGCTATTGAATTGATAAGAGAATTTTATGACGAACCACGCTTTTTCAGAATTGTTATGCCTAATGGAACTGAAGAGTTTATAAGCTACGATAACAGTAGCTTGCTTTATGAGAAAGAGAGTGATTTATTTGGTGTTGTAGTAGGTGGCAGAAAACCAATTTTTGATATTAAGGTTTCAAGTGAAAAATCAAGCCCGTTTACAAAGATAAGTCAGAATGAATTAGCTTTACAGCTTTATAATGCTGGTTTTTTCAACAGGGAATACCGTGAACAGGCACTTCTTGCTCTTAATATGATGGATTTTGAAGGTAAAAGTGAGGTTATAAGTAGAGTGAGTAGTTTATGACAACAGTGTTTTACAGAGAGTATTATGACAGATATTTATTGATTGTAGAAGGTCACGCTTCATTCGGCGAGAAGGGCAAGGATATTGTCTGCTCAGCAGTTTCAATCTTAGTTTACACGCTTCTTAATATGTTGAAGGATGAAGAAAGTGACAAAAGACTTAAGCTAAAGAGAGAAATAGTAAGAGATGGTTACTTTTGTGTAGAAATTGAGCCATTTGATTTTTCAAAAAATCGCACAAAAGGAATTATAGATACAGTGGTTATGGGGTTAGCCTTGTTAAATCAGGAATACCCTGATAACGTTAAATTAGAATAATTAATTAGTTATATATCTTGCAAGATTTTATATATATGACACTTCGGAAAGACGATGAGAAAGGATTTTTATGAAAAAAAGAAACTATTTAAAATTGAATTTACAGCTTTTTAGCGAAAATGGTGCTGAAATGGTAAGTTCAGAAACGGACGGCGATTTATCTGCTGACGTCGGGCAGGAAACAGAAAAAGGAATTGAAGATGAATTTCAAAGTCTTATAGACGGAAAATTCAAAGATGAATTCCACAAAAGAACTCAGAGCATAATTGACAAAAGATTCAAAGAAACAAAGCTTTTAGAAGAGTTTAAAAACAAAGCTTCACCTATTATAGAAAAGCTTAGTGAGGTTTATAAAGTTGAAGACGGCAATATCGAAGCGTTGCACGAAAAAATAATTGATGCTACAAGTGATGATGAAGCAACAACAGCTTTTGAAGGAGAAAATACAGAACTTTTTAAAGAAAAAGTTTACTCGTGGGTAAAAGAGGGCGAAGAATTAAAAGAATTATATGAAAATTTTGATTTCAGAAATGAACTCAGGAACAACGCTCTTTTCGGACAGCTTTTATATAGTGGTATTCCTTTGAAAACTGCTTACGAGGTAGTACATAAGGATGAAATTTTAAGTGGTGCTATGGCTTATACTGCACAAAAGGTGCGTGAACAGGTAGTTAAAGGAATAGAAGCTAAAGGTAGAAGGCCTATTGAAAATGGGATTGCTTCTGAAAGCGGTATTGTAACTCTTACCGATGTCAATGCTCTTACCTCTAAAGATATTTTAAAAATATTAAAGAAAGTAGAAAATGGTGTCAGCGTTAAATTTTAATGCTGATATAAAAAGGAGTAAATATGACAAATTATAAATTAAATCTTCAGTTATTCGCAACAGGTGAAAACTTAAACACAACAACAGAGCTTTCAGCAGAAATGAAAACCTTCTATGATAAGACTCTTATCACACTTGCTTCACCTTATCTTGTTCACGACCAGTTCGGTCAGAAGCGAGATATTCCAAAGAATGGTGGTAAAATTATTGAATTCAGAAAGTTCTCATCTCTTCCTAAGGCTCTTACACCATTGACAGAAGGTGTAACACCAAGCGGTAAGAAGCTTTCTGCATCAACAGTAACCTCAACAGTGGAGCAATATGGTGATTATATTGAGCAGACTGACGTTCTTGAACTTACTGCTGTTGATAACACAATTGTTGAAGCAACAAAGCAATTAGCGGCGCAGGCTGGTCTTACAATGGATACTATTGTAAGAAACGAGCTTGTGGGTGGTTACAATGTTATGTATGCCCCAAAAATTGTTGATGGTGTTGAGAGTGTTGTTGATTCACGCGGTCTTTTAAATCAGGCTGCACTTTTAAGAGTAGAAGATGTTTTTAAGGCTGCAGCAAGATTAAAGGCTATGAATGCACCTAAAATCGACGGTTACTATGTCGGAATTATCCACCCTTACGTTGCTTTCGATCTTATGCAAAAAGCGGGTAATCAATGGATGGAGGTACAGAAATACACAACTCCTGAAAATATGTTAACAGGTGAAATTGGTTGCCTTGGTGGCGTACGATTTGTAGAAACAACAGAGGCTAAAATCTGGGAAGAGGGCGAAAGCAATTGTGCGGTGTTCGCAACTCTTATTATGGGTGCTGATGCATATGGTGTTACTTCTGTAACAGGTGGAGGCATTGAACATATTGTTAAACAAAAAGGTTATGGTGATGACCCACTTAATCAGCGTAGTTCAATCGGTTGGAAAGGTCTTAAAACGGCTAAAAGACTTGTTGAAGAGTATATTATCAGAATTGAAAGCGGTTCTACATTCAGTAATACAGCTAAAGATAATTAATATTAAAAATACGATAAATATAACAAAAAACGTAGCACAGAAAAATCTGTGCTACGTGAGAAAGGATTAGAAAAAATGTCACAGAAAAAAGTAAAAATGGTTCCTGTATTCATCCCAAAAGAATCAAGAAATGATACCGAAAGATTTATTTCTGTTAATGGTGAGAGCATCTTAGTGCAGACTGGTAAAACTGTTGAAGTACCAGAACATTTTGCCGAAGTTATAATGAATAGCGAGAAAATGGCACGAATTTCTGCTGAGTATATTGATAACAACATTTCTCTTTAAGGTGATTATATGACAGCTTTAAAAGCATTGGAAATTTTCAATAACGAAACAGAAAATGAAATTTCAGACGAATTAAAAAAACAATGGCTTTCAGAACTTGATGTGAAAATTGCCGGTGAAATAAATAGTGGCAGAAACAATCTTTTGCAAATTGCTTTTTCACCTGAAAGCGCTCTTACAACAGAGCTTGCTGCAGTAGAAGAATTTTCGGAGATTTATATTTCATATTTAAGAATGAAGATGAGCTATATGTTAGGTGAAATTGAGCGTTACAATAATTCAGCTGCGATTTTTAACAGGCTGTATTATGAAATGTCTAACTTTGTAAGTCGGAATTATCAGAAGAAAATAAAAAATTCCATAAAGGTGGAACTCGGCAATGTATAAACCAAGTGCAGAAAATTTAAGAACTAACGAAGAAATTATTACAGTCTTTAATGGTTATAACAAAAACTTCAAAATTCAGGAAAATGAATTTTCAGATGAAACAAATATGACGGGTGATTATTCACCCGTTATTTCACCAAGAAATAAAAGGGCAGAGTTTAACGTTTCAGGAAAACGTTTGCACGGTCTTTTTGCTAAAAATTCAGTGGGTTATATAAACGATGGTGTTTTATATTATGGTGGTTTCGCAGTATCAGGCTTATCCTTTCCTGATATTGAAAAAGAACGCCAATTTGTTTCATTGGGTGCAAAGCTTCTGATTTTTCCAGATAAAGTTTATCTTAACACAAACAATTTAAGTGATTACGGTTCACTCGAAGCAGAATTTATAACAGCTGATGGGAGTGAGGTAATTTTCGGTTTGTGTAAATCTGATGGTAGTCTTTACGAAAATTATTTTACAAGTAATATTCCACCGGCTTCACCACAGAATAATGATTTATGGGTAGATACTTCAGTTACGCCCAATGAATTAAAACAGTATTCAGAATATACTGAAACGTGGATTTCGATAGCAACAACTTATATAAGAATCAGTTGTGCGAATATCGGAAAGAGTTTTAATCAGTATGATAGTGTTACAATAAGTGGGTGCGAAAATAACGAGATAAATAACACTTTTGTTGTATGGGATAAAGGTGATGATTATATTGTTATAGCGGGTGTTTTGGTAGAAAATTTTACACAGACACCCCCACTAAAAATAGAAAGAAAAGTTCCCAAAATGGATTTTTTCTGCGAAAATGGCAACAGGGTATGGGGGTGCTGCTCAGAAACAAACGAAATTTTTGCTTGTAAATTAGGGGACCCTACTAACTGGCAATCTTATATGGGCATAGCAACAGACAGCTACACCGTGAGCGTTGGCAGTGATGGTGAATTTACCGGTGCAATAAGTTACAAGGGTTATGTTTTATTTTTTAAAGAGAATTGTGTTCATAAAATATATGGAAGCAACCCGCCATTTACTGTAAATACAAATTATATACGTGGAGTACAGAAAGGTAGCGAAAAATCATTAATTGCTGTAAATGAAACTTTATATTATAAATCAGCAAATGGAATTGTTATGTACGATGGTGGCTTACCAATTTCAATTTCAGATAATTTTTCTGATGATTATTATTTTAATGCCGTAGCAGGTAATTTTAAAAATAAATATTATGTCTGTATGACAAATAAAAATAATAAAAGATATTTATTTACGTATGATGAACAAAAAAATATTTGGCATAAAGAAGATGAAATAAATATAAAAGAATTTATTTCGCATAATTCAAATTTGTATTTTATTTCAGAAAATAATAATGAAAATAAAAAATTATGTTTAGTTGATAGCAAAAATAAATACGGGAATTTTTTGGGTTCGTTATCAGGTTACAATATTGAAAATGATTTTTCATGGAATTTTGAAACAGGTCTCTGGGGTTTGGATTTACCTGATAAGAAGTATTATTCTAATATTAATATAAGAGCTATAACCGTTGAAAACACTAACTTTTCAGTATACTTTCAATACAACTCCAATAATAATTGGGTAAAAAAAGGTGAATTCAATTTTGAAAAAACAGGTTCAGTAAATATTCCTTTTATTACACCAAGATGTGACCATATAAAAATTAAAATTGAAGGAACAGGAGATATTAAAATTTTAAGTATTTCAAGAAAAATTGAAAAAGGGAGTGAGAAATAATTTACGATTTAAATTTAAGTGTGCCGAATATTTCTGCTTCAAAATATTCAGATGATGAAAAATTTTATTTATTGAAAAATTATTTATATGAATTAAATGAGTGTTTGTCTGTTGCTTTGAATAATTTTGATTTTGAAAATTTGAATATAAAAAACAAAATTGAGGAAAATTCAAAAGAAAATATTTCGCAGAAAAAATTAATTGATGATAGTTTGAAGGAAAATAATTCTCAAAGAAAATTAATTAA
>JAZNUL010000097.1:0-21191 GCA_045592285.1 Acutalibacteraceae bacterium | reverse complement strand
ATAGAAGCAAACCTTATGAGAATAATTTATAAAATGAAATATTCTAAAAAAGCAGGAAAATAAAAAAGAGGTCGCGAAAGCGACCTCTTTTTAGTTGCTGGTTGCAAGTATGGATAGTGATTAGTGTAGTGGTTTAGTTGCTCTTTCTAAAATCCCGTTGATTTTTGCAATAATAATGCCGTAGTTAGAAATTGGAATTTGCTTTTCTGTTGCAAGTGCAATTCTTGATTTCATTTCTCTTTCGGTGAGCATACAAGCACCACAATGAACTATGAGTTTGTATTTTTCTAAATTTTCAGGAAAATCGCCACCAGAAGTAAAATCAAATTTTACATCTTTTTTGGTGTAATTTTTTATCCAATTCGGTAACTTTTCCGTACCTATATCACCGCATTGTCGGTGATGGGTACATCCTTCAGAAATTAAAACACAGTCGCCGTCTTGCAAATTATCTAATTCATCTGCACCTTTTACTGCACCCCATAATTCACCTTTATAGCGTGCAAAAAGGATTGAAAAAGAAGTTAATTCCACATCTTTTGGTACAATTTCGCTTACTTTTCTAAACGCTTGTGAATCAGTGATTACAAGTCTTGGTGGATTTTTAAGTTTTGAAAGAGTATCCTCTAACTCGCTATCTTTTGTTACAACAACAGTTGCGCCAATATCTAAAAGCTCACGTATTGTCTGTTGCTGAGGGAGAATAAGTCTGCCTTTTGGGGCACTACTATCAATAGGAGTTACTAAAACAACAGTATCATTAGTATTTATAACATCGCCTAAAAGAGTTTTTTCTTCTGCTTCCACATTACTCAATTTACCGATTAACTCTTTCAATTCATTTATATTGATATTTTCTTTAGCACTTACATAAATTTCGTTGTTCAGTAAATTCTGCTTCTCTGTTATTAAATCACATTTATTAAATGCAATTATATATGGAATATTACGCTTTTTAAAATCTTCAATAAGCTTTGAATTTTCTTGTTGCATTCCTTTTGTGGCATCAACAACAAGAATTGCAATATCCGTTTTATTTAATATGTTTATCGTTTTTTTAACACGAAGCTCACCCAAGTCGCCCTCATCATCAATACCAGCAGTATCAATTATTACAACAGGACCAATAGGTAATAATTCCATTGCCTTTTTTACAGGGTCAGTTGTAGTACCTTTGATATCTGAAACCACTGAAAGCTCCTGATTAGTAACGGCATTTACAACGCTCGATTTACCAGCATTACGAAGCCCGAAAAATGCTATATGAAGTCTTTCGGCGGATATTTTTTCATTTAAACTCATAATTTTTCTCCTGATTAAAAACGAAAATCACGTCTGTTAGATGCTTTAATATCAACTACATTCTGCTTAGCAAGTTCTTTTGCTTTAGGATTAGAAACCTTCTCTAACTCTTTATCTATAAGCTCAAAGCCTATTTTCTTTGTTTCCTCACTTGCATAGTCAACAAGATATTCTGTAAGCGTCATTAAAGCGTTAGGGTGACAGCAGTTAATAATCTGCCCTGTTTTGCAAAGGCTCATAAATCTGTCGCCAGTTCTGCCCTCACGGTAGCAAGCAGTACAGAATGATGGAATGTGACCATTTTTCATAAGCCAGTTTACAACTTCATCTAAAGTTCTCTGGTCAGAAACGTCAAATTGTTCAGAATCGTGTGGGCGCTCTTCTTCTGTGTAGCCACCTACAGAGGTTCTTGAAGCACCACTTATCTGTGAAACACCAAGCTCAAGAACTCTTTCACGAACTTCCTGACTTTCACGGGTTGAAATAATCATACCAGTATATGGAACGGCGATTCTGATACAAGCAATAATTTTTTCAAAAATATCATCGGCGAGACCATTATCGAATTGGTCAGGGTCAATGTCATCTGCTCTTTTTAATCTTGGTACACTTATTGTGTGTGGACCTACGCCGTGAACTGCTTCAAGATGTTCAGCGTGCATTAAAAGTCCTGCGAATTCATATTTATATTTTTCAAGTCCGAAAAGCACGCCTAAACCAACGTCGTCAATTCCGCCTTCCATAGCTCTGTCCATAGCTTCGGTATGGTAAGCATAATTGTGTTTTGGTCCTGTTGGGTGCAATTCTTCATAGCTTTCTTTATGGTATGTTTCCTGGAATAAAATATATGTACCAATACCAGCATCTTTAAGCTTTCTGTAATTCTCAACTGTTGTTGCAGCAATATTTACGTTAACTCTTCTGATAGCACCATTTTTGTGTTTGATAGAGTAAATAGTGTCAATACACTCTAAAATATATTCAATCGGGTTGTTTTTAGGGTCTTCACCAGCTTCAATAGCAAGTCTTTTGTGACCCATATCTTGTAAAGCAATTACTTCTTTTTTAACTTCTTCTTGTGTTAATTTTTTACGTGCTATATGTTTGTTCTGCATATGATAAGGGCAGTAAACACAACCATTTACACAGTAGTTTGAAAGGTAAAGTGGCGCAAACATAACGATTCTGTTGCCATAAAAAGTTTGCTTTATTTCCCTTGCTAAAGCATACATTTTTTCAATAATTTCTTCATTTTCACAAGCAAGTAAAACCGAGGCTTCTCTGTGATTAAGACCAGCACAGACAGTACCGTTTTCAGTTTTTTTAGGTCTTGCCTTTTCTAAAATGCTCTCAATGAGTTCAATATTATTTTTGTTCTCTTCAGCATATTTTATTGTTTCTAAAATTTCAGCGTCAGAAATGAATTCTTCTGCTTTTAAAGATTTTACATTATAGTTTGACATTTTACTACTTCCTTTATAAATTAATATCGCCACGGTCACAAACAATTTCGTAACCAATTTTTTGCATTTGATTTTTTAAATTTTCTATTTGTTCTGCTGACTCAACACCAGTTGCTAACTTGTTATCGTAAAGAGCGTATTTACTTCTCTCTTTTAGGGGCGAAAGATTTGGCATTACAACGTTTGCACCTGAAAGAATACCAAGCTCTCTGCCACCCTCTTTAATAGTACCTAAAGCTGTTGTTGCAGGGAGTAAAATATTTGGCTTTATAAGTCTTATAATCGAGAGATAATATGCTGTTTCTTCTCCTGTACCCGCATTTTCATTTTTGAATGGTGTGTCTTTTTGTGGTATAAACGGACCAATTCCACACATTTCGGGTGAAAAATCTTCAATGAATTTGAATTCTTTTGCAATTATTTCAGGGGTCTGATGAGGTGAACCAACTAAAAAGCCACAACCCACCTGAAAACCCAATTCTTTTAAACTTTTCAAACATCTTAATCTGTTTTCATAAGACATTTTTTCTGGGTGGAGTTTTTGGTAATGCTCTTTACAGATTGTTTCGTGCCTTAAAAGATACCTGTCTGCACCAGCATTTTTCATTTTAAAATAATCGGATTTTTGATATTCTCCAAGAGAAAGTGTTACGGCGCAATCGGGGTATCTATCTTTGATTTTCTTTACAATACCGCAAATAAAATCTACTGAAAAAACACCCTCGCCACCTTGAAGCACAAAGGTACGAAAACCTAATTTATAGCCATTATCACAACACGCTAAAATATCTGTTTCACTCAATTTATATCTGTCGCAGTTTTTGTTACTGCTTCTTATTCCACAGTAGTAGCAATCATTTTTGCAGATATTACTTATTTCAATTAATCCACGAATAAATATTTTGTTGTCATAAACTTTTTTGCGGACTTCGTCTGCTTTTTTCCTTAAATATTCGGCGGTTTCTTCATTACGATTTTTAATCAGAAATAAATAATCTTCTTCACTTAAATAATGATTTTCTGATAAGAAATCTATTAACTTTTTTGCTTTTTCTGTCATTTAAGTCACCACGTTTGAATAAGCAGTTTTAACGCTTATTCCGTCAATCTTTCCAACTTTACCCGCAAGAGCTGAAATTTTATCTTGTGGGGCATCTATTGCAACTGAAACAATATGAATTCCCTTTTCTCTGTAAGGAAGACCCATTCTGCCAATAATAAATTTTCCGTATTCGTGAAGTGTTTTGTTTAATTCTTCAACAGATTCTGTGTTTTCAACAATAATTGCTAAAACTGCTACTCGTGTTTCCATAAATTTCTCCTAATAAAAAAGGCACCCATTCGGGCGCCATAATATAAGACAATAAAAGCAATGTACACTACATTACTCAATTCTTAATTATAACACCTTTCAGTCAGAAAAATCTTTATGTCAGGATTTTTACAAAATTATACCTTAAAACTCCTTAAAAGTCAATGAATTTGACTAATGACAAATCTATTTTTTGAGAGTATAATAAATGCAGTTTTTTGAAAGGATTTTAAGAAATGGCATCAAAATACTCTTTAGATATGACAAAAGGCCCTTTTTTAAAGAAGATTTTAAGATTTTCTTTACCTCTTATGTTAACAGGTCTTTTGCAGATGTGCTACAATATGGCAGACGTTGTAGTTGTGGGTAGATTTGCTGGTGGTACTGCTCTTGCGGCAGTTGGTGCTACAAGCTCACTTGTAAATTTAATTCTCAATGTATTTTTAGGAATGTCAATGGGTGCTGGTGTTATGACAGCAAAATATATCGGTGCTCGTGATGACTCTTCTGTTAAGCGTTGTGTCCATTGTGCAATGGCGCTCGCTCTTTGCAGTGGCGTTTTTGTTATGGTATTTGGCTTCTTTTTTTCTGGAGATTTACTTATTTTAATGGACTCCCCAGAGGACGTTTTACCACTTTCTACACTCTACTTAAAAATATTCTTTTTAGGTGCACCTGCCGGTATGGTGTTTAACTTTGGTGCAGGAATTGTAAGAGCAACAGGCGACACTAAAAAACCCCTTTTTATTCTTTCTGTTTCAGGACTTGTTAATGTTGGCTTAAACTTAATTCTTGTTATTAAATTCAATATGAGTGTAGCAGGTGTTGCTATTGCTACAATTATTTCTCAATATATTTCTGCAGCAGCAATAGTTGTAGTGCTTTTAAAAATGAATAATTCCTGTAAACTCAATTTCAAAAAAATACGCTTTCACAAAGAAGAACTTAAAAGAATTTTAATTGTAGGTATTCCTGCTGGTATTCAGAATTCACTTTTCTCATTTTCAAACGTAGTTATTCAGACAACAATAAATTCTTTTGGTGCTGCTGCAATTGCGGGTAACACAGCCGCTTCTAATATAGATGCTATTGTTTACACTTGCACAAACGCAATTTCTCAAACTACAATGACATTCTCATCTCAGAACAACGGTGCAAAGAAATATGAAAATTTCAACAAAGTATATTTCAGATGTGTCGCTTTAACAATAGCAATTGGTTGCTCAATGGGTGTATTGGGCGTTATATTCAAAGAAGCACTTATTGGAATCTTTTCTACTGACCCAGAAGTTATAGAGGTTGGTGCACTAAGACTTACTATGATTTTACCGACATATTTCCTTTGCTCGCTTATGGATGTAACCGGCGGACAGTTAAGGGGTATGGGAAAATCATTCTTACCGATGATTGTTACACTTTTAGGTGCTTGTGGTCTTCGTATTCTTTGGATTTTCACACTTTACCCAACAAACCCGACACTCGAATTTCTCTACTGGGCATATCCGATTTCGTGGGGAATAACATTCGCAGTTCTTTTTATTTGTTATTTTATAGTAAGAAAGCAGATATTAAAGAGAAATTAACCTATAGTTGCGTAATAGTTGGTAGTGCAACCGAAGTGGTTTTGATATAATCACCATAGAAAGGAGGTTGCTCTATGACCAATTCTTCCAACATAACAGTAATTGGACCTTTAGTTATAGTTATTTCTTTATTAGTTATCAGTGTTTTATGTTACTTAATCTATTTATGTATTAAAGCTTTGCGAAAGTATATTAGGACAAAGCCTATTAGAATAGAAAAAGCTGAAAATACAAAAACACTTGGTGCGATTTTAAAAGAGTATCGTATGAAATGCAATATGACACAAGAATTTGTTGCGGAAGCTTTGGGTGTTAGCAGACAAGCTGTATCTAAATGGGAAACAGGCTCTTCTGAACCAAGCACTTCAAATTTAATAGCTATTTCAAAGTTGTATAATGTATCAGCTGATGAAGTATTAAAAGAAGTAATTAAATAATACTTTTCTTGTGTTCTATTAGCTAAAATTAACATTTTTTCATTTTTGGCTAATAGAAGTAGTTTTTAATATCTTACTAAACTTAAATATCAATATTTATAATTAGTTGTATTATATACCAAAAACTCACCATAGACTCGTAATGAATCTATGGTGAGTTGATTTTTAATGAAGTTTTGCTGAAGCAAAATGAAGTAAGGCTATGCCTTATGAAGTAATTTACTAAAGTAAATTATGAAGTTGATGCTTCGCATCAAATGGTGAAGTAAATCCTTCACCGCGAAGCGACTTCATATTGCGAAGCAATACTTCATACGAAGTACTTCATTAAATCCCGGAAGGGATTTACTTCATACGTAATGTTCCATTACGCTTAATACATTCCGCCGCCCTGAGCTGCTGCCATAGCTGCCGCATTAGCTGCATCTGCTGCTGGGTCTGGTTTATCTGTAACAAGGCTTTCTGTTGTGAGTACCATTGCTGCAACTGAAGAAGCATTCTGGAGAGCTGAACGAGTAACCTTAGTTGGGTCAAGAATACCAGCTTCTGCCATATCTGTGAATGTTTCAGTAGCGAAGTCATAACCATAACCAGCTTTACCTGAACGAAGAATGCCGTCAATAATTACTGAGCCTTCAAGACCAGCGTTTGCTGCAATCTGACGAACTGGCTCTTCAATTGCTTTAAGAACGATTTTAGCGCCTGTTTTTTCGTCAAGGTCTTCAATCTTTTCAATATATTCTTTAAGAGCTGGGATTGCATTAAGAAGTGCAACACCACCACCAGCAACATAGCCTTCTTCAACAGCTGCTTTTGTTGCTGCAAGAGCATCTTCAATTCTCAATTTCATTTCTTTCATTTCTGTTTCAGTAGCCGCACCTACACGGATAACTGCAACACCGCCTGAAAGCTTTGCAAGTCTTTCCTGAAGTTTTTCTCTGTCGAAATCAGAAGTTGTTGTTTCAATTTGATTTTTAATCTGACCAATACGAGCTTTAATTGCTTCGTTGTCGCCGGCACCATCAACAATGATTGTGTTTTCTTTAAGAATTTTAACCTGACGAGCACGACCGAGCTGAGCTACAGTAGCATCTTTAAGGTCAAGACCTAATTCCTCTGTGATAACCTCACCGCCTGTGAGAATTGCAATATCACGAAGCATTTCTTTTCTTCTGTCACCAAAGCCAGGAGCTTTAACACCAACACAAGTAAATGTACCACGTAATTTGTTAACAAGAAGAGTAGCTAAAGCTTCGCCTTCAATATCCTCTGCAACGATAACAAGTTTTTTACCAGCCTGAACAATTTGTTCAAGAAGTGGAAGAATTTCTTGAATATTTGTAATTTTCTTATCTGTGATAAGAATGAAAGCATCGTCAATTACTGCTTCCATTTTATCTGTATCAGTTACCATATAAGGTGAAATGTAACCACGGTCAAACTGCATACCTTCAACTACGTCACAGCTTGTTTCAGCAGTTTTGCTTTCTTCAACTGTAATAACGCCATCTGCAGTAACCTTTTCCATTGCTTCTGCAATAAGTTTACCAACGTTTGCGTCTGCAGCAGAAATTGTTGCAATTCTTGCAATATCGCTTGAATTTTTAACTGGTTGTGAGTTAGATTTAATTGTTTCTACAACGTTATCAACTGCACCTTTAATACCTTTTTTAACTACCATTGGGTTAGCACCAGCAGCAACGTTTTTCATACCTTCTCTGATTAAAGCTTGTGCTAAGAGAGTAGCAGTTGTAGTACCGTCACCAGCAACGTCATTTGTTTTTGTTGCAACCTCTTTAACAAGCTGAGCACCCATATTTTCAAATGGGTCTTCAAGCTCAACTTCTTTTGCAATTGTAACACCATCGTTTGTAATGAGTGGTGCGCCATATTTTTTGTCAAGAACTACGTTTCTGCCTTTTGGGCCGAGTGTAATTTTAACTGTGTTAGCGAGTTTATCAATACCGCCCTGAAGAGCCTTACGAGCTTCTTCACCGTAAATAATCTGTTTAGCCATAATAAGTTACTCCTTAAATTAAATAAGTTTTAAATTATTCAACAATAGCAAGAATATCGCCCTGACGAACTACAACAAAATCTTCGCCGTCAATTTTAACTTCTGTGCCAGAATATTTGCTTAAAATAACCTTGTCGCCAAGTTTAACTTCCATTTTAACTTCTTTGCCGTCAACAATAGCACCAGGGCCAACTGCAATAACCTCTGCAGTCTGTGGTTTTTCTTGTGCAGCGGCTGCTAAAATGATACCGCTTTTTGTTGTTTCTTCTGCTTCGCAGAATTTAAGAACGACTCTGTCGCCAAGTGGTCTGAGTGTCATATAAAATACCTCCTATGAGAAATATAAATTAACTTTTCTTATGTTTTAGCACTCTCTTAATTTGAGTGCTAAAAGTATAATAATACCTTTTAAAGAAAAAATCAAGAGTTTTTGAAAAGTTTTTACTTCTTTTCCTTAAATTTACAATTAGGTAACATTATTTATTATGATTTTTTTAATAGGAATAATACAACAATAATTAAAAAAGCATATTATATATTGACAACATCACGATACCGTGATAGAATTTAACTGAGAGGAGAGATTAAAAATGCCAGTATTAACAAGATTTTACGGAATAGTTATTCGAATGTATTTCCAACAATCTGAACACAACCCACCACACATCCATGCGATTTATGGCGAGAATATGGCAGCTGTTTGTATTAATGATGGTACTATTTTAGAAGGTGAACTTCCTAAAAAAGCACTTGAAATGGTTATTGAATGGACAGAAATGCATAAATCGGAATTATTAAAAATGTGGGAAACACAAGAATTTACAGCACTTCCACCATTAGAGTAAGGAGGTTTTTATATGTTTCATAAAGTAAAAAATGTAACAGCTCTTCCTGATTACAAATTAAGCGTTCAATTTTCAGAAGGGGTAACTAAAATTTATGATATTACACCTTTGTTTGAAAAATACAAATTCTTTTTACCATTAAAGAATTCGGCTGAACTTTTTAATTCGGTAACTGTTGACCAGGGTGGGTATGGTATTATATGGAATGATGATATTGATATTTCCTGTGATGAACTCTGGGAAAATGGCGAAGAAATTGAAACACCATTTGATGGACTTATGGCTTTCAGTGATGCAACTTTCCTTTGGAATCTTAACGAAAGCACGCTACGTAAGGCAATAGCTTACGGGAAACTCCGAAATGGTGTTGATGTTTGTAAATTTGGCAAACAATGGGTGGTTTCTATGGAAGCTATGAAGAGAGAATACGGAAACCCTATAAGAAGTTGATTTTATTAATAAAAACAGGCAGAAGTGAGGGAATCATTTCTGCCTGTTTTTGTTTATTTTATTCAATCTCAACCTGCCAATAAATAATCGTTTTTCTTTCGTGAGTATATGTAATATGTAATGTTTTACCAACTGCAGTAATAGCAGGGTAGCTGAATTCGTAATCGCCTTTAATATCTTCTAATTTAAAGAATTCTTCAAACGTATTACCACCATCAAAAGAACGCATTAAAACGAGAGGTGCTCTGTTACCCCAGTCAGCACCAACAGGGTTCATACAAAGAACTACTGTGTTATCCTCTAATTTAACTAAATCTATACCGCTGTTTGGGTTCGGGTATGGTGTTTCGTAGGCTTTACACCAAGTCATACCAAAATCGGTACTGTCGCTTTTATAAATTTTACCCGCATTACTTCTTATGAGCATATGAACGCCGGTAGAATCCTCCCACAAAGTAGGTTGAATCATTTTAATAGCTTTACCGTTTTTCTTAACACCAGGAACAAATTTTGAGCGTTTATAAGTTCTGCCGTCATCCTCTGAAATATCAGTAAAGCACTTCCAAGGGAAATACTTTGATTCTGTAGATGTAGGTGCTAAAACTGTGCCATTAGAAAGATGAATCTGCTTATTTTTAACAGGACCTCTTGCACCCTCTTTTTCGCCTGGTACTAATTCCTCTGGTTTTGTGAAAGACCTGCCACCATCTCTTGAAACACAAGAATATGTACGCCATTTTGTAATAGGCTTGCCATATTTAAAATAAAGACAGATAGAACCATCTTTTCTTAAATATAAAACAGGGTTCCAGTGTGGTAGTTCTTTACCGTCTACACAAACAGGGTAAGGCTTTGCCCATTCGCCGTTTTCTCTTACTGAAACATAGATTTTTACGTCGTCGTTACCCTCTTTGGTGCCACCAAACCAGGCAGCAACTACTGTGCCATCTTCTAAAGGTAAAACGGTAGAAGCGTGGCAGTTTTCAGTAACCTCGTCTATAGGAAAAATTTCTTCTCTTATTGAATTAATAACGTTAGTCTTCATCTTTCTTTTTGCGCCCCATCTCTTTATTTGGTTTAACAAAGTCTTCTTTTAATTCTGCTTCTCTTCGTTTTCTGTTTACTTCTTCATAAATAGCAAATTCATCATAAGCAGAGTTATCAGTGTCAGTTTCTAAGTAGTTAAAAGCGTTCCAAGCAGTATTATCTAATTTCTGTACAGTTTCATTTTTTTCTTTGTAATTAAAGTCAGCTAAACGCTTGTTTACTTCTTCATCTTCGTCATCATAGCCGATATTAATAACGATTTTTTCCTGATTGGTTCTTTTAATAATAGGTTTGGTTTCTTCAACTATGTAATAATCGTCGCCATAAAGCTCCTTTTTAGTATCATAAAAAGAAGGGAAGCCTGGTTCTTTAGAAAGCTTTTTATAAAGAGGCATATTTATCATCCACTTTATAAGCTTTGGTAATATGAATATATTATAATAGCTTATAACAACAAACATAATTCCGACAGTTACCATATTACGAACGGATGGCACCGATAAAGCAAATAAAAACGAATAAACGCTACCCGTAGTGAGAAAAAAGCCGAGTCTGTTGTCTAATTTTACAAAGTTTGTGCCAAACACGTAAACAACTATTGCAAGAAAATATATTGCTGCAGCAAAACCCAAACCGCCAATTTCAACAGCAAGAACAAGTAAGAGTAAAAACATTAAAAACAAAGCTTCGTTTTTAAAAAGATTATCCTTCATATCGTTCCACAAGCGCATAATACGGCGTTTTTCTTCTTTAGAAGAAGATTCAATATCATCGTGTGGAATAAGTAAATCAATACCTAAAAAAGAAAGTCTGTGTTTATACTTTTTATTTCCGTCGTAATAATGCTTGACCTCTTTGCTTTTAAAATATTCATCGGAAGAAACATCAGCCTGGTGACGTTTTAACTCTTCGTAGCGAAGTGTGTTCATTCTTTTTGTTTCTTCATCAATAATTTCAGATTTTTCATTAAATGAATTGTAAGATGCCTCAACTCTTTTTTCAGCAACAGTTACTTCTTTTTTGTCTCTTAAATACATTTTATCGGCATACATATCTGCTGTGCTGAAAACAAAATGTGGAAAGCCTTTTCGCTCTTTTAATTTAAGATAAACATCTTCGTAATTCAAAATAGCCTTATATGAAAAAAAGCAGGTAATTAAAAATGGTAATGACAACGCTATTGCAGTAGGTAAAGTAAGAGTTTCTAATCTGATAAACGAAGCTGAAAAGGAAAACAACATTGTTCCTATGAAAGCAAAATAATAAATCAGCTTATTACTTTTGTTTACCAAAAAAGCTAAAGCAGCCATTATTATATCACCAATTATGCAAGTAAGCATAGCAAAATCTGAATCTGAAACATTGAGATAATGTAAATTTATAAAAGATATTGCAATTGAAACAATTGAGCAGTATCTTATAAACTTATTATTATCGTTCCAGTTCGCCATCATTTCCTGAACGTCTTTAAGTTTCGCAACAGGAACGTAGCATATTTCCATATTCAGTTTAAGTGCATTTTTAAAATCCATAAATTAAATCTCTCCCCTTTTAAAAAAATATCAATACCCGCTACCTTGTTCACTTTTTGCAATTGAAACAATTCTACTTGTGCCAAGTCTTTCTGCCCCCAATTTCAAAAAATCCTCTGCATCGGTAAGTGAAGCAATTCCGCCAGCGGCTTTCATTTTAACATTCTCGCCAATGTTTTCGCTAAAGAGCTTAATATCCTCTCTTGTAGCACCAGCGGTTGAAAAGCCGGTTGACGTTTTAATAAAATCTGCACCCGCCTCAGTTACAATTTTACACATTTCAATCTTTTCATCGACGCTTAAAAGGCAAGTTTCAATTATTACCTTTAAAATTTTATTACCACAGGCTTTTTTAATTGCTTTAATTTCTTCTTTGATTAAATCAAATTTCTTTTCTTTAGCCCAGCCGATATTTATAACCATATCAATTTCATCTGCACCGTTTTTAAGTGCATCTTCTGTTTCAAAAACCTTTGTAGCTGTTGTGTTATATCCATTAGGAAAACCGATAACCGTGCAAATTTTCATTTTATCGCCACAGTAAGCTTTGCACTCTTTAACAAATGATGGTGGCACACAAACACTTGCAGTAGAAAATTTAATTGCATCATCACAAATAACCTTCATCTGTTTCCAGGTAGACTCCTGCTTTAAAAGTGTGTGGTCAACATATTTTAAAATATCTTTAATTTCCATTAAAATTTACCCCTTTTATGTTTTATATAACGTATTGTAGCATTTTTTATAGAAAAGGTAAACACTATTCTTAAAATATCATAGTATTTTATGATTGATTTAATCTTTTTTATGTGGTAAAATTTAGAATGTATTTTTATGTTTTTAAAAAATTAGCAAATCAAGGTGATTATTTTGAAAAACGTTCTTGTAATTTTCGGCGGTGCTTCAAGTGAATATGAGGTTTCACTCCGTTCATCTGCATCAGTTTTAAGAAACATTGACAGAGAAAAATATAACGTTTACACATTAGGTATTACAAAAGACGGTCGCTGGCTTTTTTATGAAGGCGATATCGACAGTATTGAAAATAACAGTTGGATAGAAAAAAATACAGTTTCTGCAATTATTTCTCCTGACAAACTGGAAAAATCACTTTTAGTTTTCAAGGGTGAAAAATTAGAGAAGATTAAAATTGATATCATATTCCCTGTTATGCACGGCAAAAATGGTGAAGACGGCACAATTCAGGGTATATTTGAAATGGCAGATATCGCATACGTTGGTTGCACACCACTTGCTGGTGCTATGTGTATGGATAAAGCAATTACAAACACAATCTGTGATGCCGCAGGAATTCCACAGGCAAAATGGGTAGCGTTTACAAAATATGAATTAGATAATAATAAAGTAGATTTAAAATCGGCGGTTGATTATTTAAAATTCCCGATTTTCGTTAAACCTGCAAATGCAGGTTCTTCTGTTGGTATTACAAAAGCACACAATGAAGAAGAATTAGAAAAAGCGTTAGAAATTGCTTTTAAAGAGGACCGCAAGGTTGTTCTTGAAGAAACTTTAGTTGGTCGTGAAATTGAATGTGCGGTTATGGGTAACTCGGAACCTATTGCTTCTTGTGTTGGTGAAATTTTACCAACTGCAGAGTTTTATGATTATGAAGCAAAATACATAAATGACTCAACTGGTCTTGCAATTCCAGCAGAATTACCAGAAGGCGTAGAAGCAAAAGTTCAGGAAGCAGCAAAAAAAGCATATTTAGCACTCAACTGCTCAGGACTTTCTCGTGTTGACTTCTTCCTCTTAGATGATGGCAGAATTTGCCTTAATGAATTAAACACTCTCCCGGGATTTACATCAATTAGTATGTTCCCAAAACTCTTTGCAAAGGTAGGCGTACCTTACAGTGAACTTATTGATAGATTATTAGCGTACGCAGAAGAAAAACACAATGAAAAATGATGCAATAATTAAGTTTGTAACTGTTCAGACTACTGAGGATGATGAAAGCGATGTGCTCGAAATTAATGCTCAGGGTACTTACGAAAAAACAGAGAACGGTTACGTAATTGAATATAAAGAGATAGACGAAGAAATGGAAGGCTCTGTAACAACCATTTCACTCGATTCTCCAGAAAAGGTTACAATAACACGAAGTGGTAACTACAATTCACAATTTATAATTGAAGAAAACAAACGTCATTCGTGTCACTACGAAACACCAGCAGGTTCTCTTATGATGGGCGTTTTCGCAAGTAGTGTATTTAATAACTTAGGTGACCACGGCGGTAAAATAAAACTCAGATATACAATAGATTTTAATTCAAGTATGGTTGCAGAAAATACTGTAACCGTTATGGTAAAGGTTAAAAGGTGATAATATGTCAAAAATAGTTAGTATAGCAGAAAAACAAATTATAGATTCTGTAACATCGGCTTTAAAGGCTAATATGGCAGATGGCACATTTATTGAAGCAGAAATTCCTCAATTTAAAACAGAAATTCCTGCAGACAGAAATAACGGCGATTATTCAGCAAATGCCGCATTTATGCTCTCAAAGGCTTTAAGAATGCCACCAAGAAAAATTGCAGAAGAAATCCAGAATAAAATTGATTTAGCAAACACATATTTTGAAAAATGTGAAATTGCAGGTCCTGGTTTTATAAACTTCTTCTTAAAGAACGAATTTTATGCAGACGTGCTTTCAGATATTGACACTTTAGGTGACAATTACGGTAAAAGTGATTTTGGTAACGGCAAAAAAATCAACGTTGAATTCGTTTCTGCAAACCCAACAGGCCCTATGCATATGGGTAACGCTCGTGGCGGTGCTTTAGGTGACTGCCTTGCGGCTGTTTTAGAGTGGGCTGGCTACGAGGTTGCAAGAGAATTCTACGTTAACGATGCTGGTAATCAGATTGATAAATTCGGTCTTTCTTTAGACGTTCGTTACCAACAGCTTCTTTTAGGTGAAGATGCAATTGAACTCCCAGAAGACAGCTACCACGGTGAAGATATTAAAGTTCGTGCACAGGAATTCATTGACGTTTACGGCGATAAATATCTTAAAGAAACAGAAGAAGTAAGAAGAAAAGCACTCGTAGAATTTGCACTTCCTAAAAACATTGAAACAATGAAAGGTGCAATGGAAAAATATAGAATTGACTATGACCTCTGGTTCTCAGAGCTTTCTCTTCATAATGGTGGCGAGTTAGAAGAAACAATTGAAATTCTTAAAAAGAATGGTCATACTTATGAAAAAGATGGCGCTCTCTGGTATAAAAACAAAGAAATTCAGACAGAAATTCTTAAAAAGCAAGGCAAGTCTGACGAAGATATTGAAAAGCTTGAATTAAAAGACGACGTTCTTATTCGTCAGAATGGTAACCCAACTTATTTTGCGGCAGATATTGCATACCACAGAAACAAACTCTTAAAACGTGGCTTTGATAAGGCTATTGACGTTTGGGGTGCAGACCACCACGGTCACGTTGCAAGAATGAAGGGTGCTATGGAAGCAGTCGGAATTGACGGCGACAGACTTGACGTTGTTTTAATGCAGCTCGTTAACCTTATGAAAGACGGACAGGCTGTTAAAATGTCAAAAAGAACTGGTAAAGCAATTACACTTGTTGATTTACTCGACGAAGTTCCTATAGATGCAGTAAGATTTTTATTTAATATGCGTGAAGCAGGTAGTGCTATGGACTTTGACTTAGGTCTTGCAGTTGAGCAGTCTAACCAGAACCCAGTTTATTACTGCCAGTATGCACACGCAAGAATTTGCAGTATTTTAAGAAAACTCCAGAACGAAGGAGTTAAAATCAGAAAGCCATCTAAAGATGAACTTATGCTCCTTTCTTCACCTGAAGAAAAAGATTTAATAAGCCACTTAGCTTCACTCACAGGCTTGATTATTCTTGCAGCTAACACTTATGACCCTGCAAAAATTACACATTATGCTGGTGAGCTTGCTACTAAATTCCACAGATTTTATAATGCACAGCGTGTTATGACAGATGATGAAAGCGTAATGCAGGCAAGAATTTTCCTCTGCAACTGTGTAAGAAATACAATGAAAAACGTTCTTTCAATGCTCAAAATTCAAGCACCTGAAAGTATGTAATTTAAAAAATGGATTTTAAATATATAAGAAGGTTAAAGCCGTTTATAATTCTCTCGATGATTTTTATTTTTATGCCTATTGTTACAAAGGCAGGGGGACTTATACCAACAGATTTTAACGGCTTTGCAGTAACAAGCAACGGTGTGGTTGTAGTAGGTGACGATACTGCCGTTACTGGTTTTAAAGATAACGAAAAGGTGTTTTCGTTTTCGTTACCATTAAAAACAGATTATGCACTTTCTGTTAATCAGGATGACAATATCGTTATATATACTAAAAATGCGAGATTTGTGTTCTCTCAGGATGGTACATCTTTAACAATTACAGAAAAAGGGATTGATAATCTTGAAGAATTGAAAAATCGCAAGGTTATAACAACTGATAGTGCAAGCTATGTTTTAACAAATAAACTCGGATTTATAAATACCATAACTAAAGTTGAAAACGGCAAGCAAGCAATAGTTTATAAAACCCCAACTATAATTTTATTAGTTGAAGTGGCATTCTGGGAAGGCAATCTTTTGCTTGTTGTATGTTTTGTTGCGGGACTTCTTGACGTAAGAAAAAGGCGCTTTGTAAAAAACAAAGATGAAGAAGCGGAAGAAAAACCAAAAAGAAAAACAGAATTACCAAAATTTTTAAAAGCCTTTCAGGCTCCTGAAGAATTTAATAAGGGTTCTGCTTTTTCGAGTGAATACAGCACAAAACCAGGTGAAAGACCAAGGTTTTTAGAAACAGAAGAAAAAACTTCTATTGAAGTAACAACCATAGAAACAACAGAACAAAATAAAGATGAAGCCACCGATAACCAATAATTATCTGTGGCTTCAAATATTTTTAAAAATTTTTAAATTTACTATTGACATTTAAAACATTATTCGCTATAATATCAATGCTTTGAAGACATAATCTTCAATCGGGGTGTAGCGCAGTTGGTAGCGCGTCTGGTTTGGGACCAGAATGTCGGGAGTTCGAGTCTCTTCACTCCGACCAAATACAAGGAACAATCTTTTGATTGTTCCTTGTATTTTTTTGCATTGAAAAAACTTTAATTCCTGATATTCAGGCACAACCAGGCGCCCGTCTGGTTTGGGCTATGAGCACGACCGCCGCCTGTGGCGGATGAAGGGAGTGCTTATTCTTTGGTTTATATGGTAAAATTTTTTAACATCTTTTCAAGTAAAATCCGCTATTTTTTACTGATTTTTTCTTCAAGTCTAAAGTGAATATAATTTGACAAAAACTAACATTATTTATAAAAAATAAAAGGCAGAAACATTTGCGTTTCTGCCTTAAACTTGCTTTTTGAACACTACTATATTTAGTTTGAATGCTTATATTCTAACATATCCGGTAGTTGGACCACTTCCTACTTTAGCAATATAACCGTTCTTTACTAAATCTGTAAGAGTTCTTTCTACTGTTACTTTGCTAATATCAGGACACAAATCCATAATTTCTTTTTTAGTTATTTTTCCTACTTTCTGATCAATTACATTTTTTATTCTGTCAGGTTTAGAAAGATTTCTGTGCTTTAAATGCTCGACTCTACTTTCAAATTCATTATATGCTTTAAGCATTATTCCTAAATAGTACTTTACAAAGGGTTCGTAATCATTGTCATTTTCATGCCAATTAAACGAACTTGATTCGAGTGCTTCGTAATATGTTTCTTTTGTTTTTTCAATTAACATCTCCATACTAACATATTTTCCTACTATATATCCAGCCTTATAGAAAAGAAGTAATGTTAACAAACGACTCATTCTTCCATTTCCATCATTAAATGGATGAATACAAAGAAAATCGAGAATAAACATAGGGATAAGAATCAATTTATCTATACTATTTGCTTCCCATTCTTCTATGAAACGGTTACACAAATTTTCCATTGCTTCTGGAGTTTGATATGCCGGAACAGGTACGAAACGGATTTTTTGATTTCCCTCTGTATCTCTTTCTGCTATTATGTTATCAGAATTTTTATAATTGCCACCAATAGCACCTTGTGAAAAAGAGTACAAATCTCTGTGTAGTTGTAGTATTATATTGGGCCTGGTTGTAATATATTCGTAATTCTCATGAATTGTTGCGAGCACTTCGCGATAGCCCGCTATTTCCTGTTCAGAACGGTTTTTAGGTTCTGATTTTTGGCTCACCAACTCTTCCAATCGCGTATCACTTGTAAATATACCTTCAATTCTATTAGAGGCACCAGTACTTTGAATAAGAGCAACTTCTAACAAGGTTTTTAATTCGTCTATATTAGCTTCTAAAAATAGTTCTTGTTTTCCTTTATGTTCATGAATACTACCCACCATTTGTACAATTTCAGGTGTTAATAACTTTTCAGGATTATTTATAAACTCTAATTCACGCATAAAAATCTCCTTCATTTAAATTTATCACCATCATTTTAGCACAAAATGATGGAGATATCAAGAAAAATGATGGAGATAAATAATCAATCCAACTTTTTCTAATATGATTTATAGCTTTATTATTATCGAAAAATATTCAGTTATACCTAATCAAGTATTCAAAAATTTCAATGAAGGAATACTACTGAACATTTTTAAGAACAGATTAACACACGACAATAAAAGGCAGGGAGTATATTCCTTGCCTTTTTTTATTATTCTATCATTTTTGCCTGAAATGATGGAGATATTTTTGGGGCTTTGTTTCATGTATAAAATTTTTTGTAGTCTTTGTCGAAAAATGTCATATATATAAGAGGGGTAATGGTAGAAACCATTATCTATGAAATTTTACACAATGGATGAGACAGGAATGCGAAATACACACATGACAAACAGATTAAAACAGTTTTCAAAGGAAGTTTTTGAATTTACTAAACGCTACGATTCACGAAATGTGAATGAGTGTAATGATTCTCTAGGAAAAGATTTTTCCGCTTGCAGACTTTTAGTTATCAGTCATTTTGAAATTGAAAAGCACGGTGCTATAGACTACATTTTCGGTTTAAATAAAATTTACTTGTTGCAATATGCAAACCCTGAAGATACGTATTGTGCGTATACGAAGTATCTTCTGAATCCGGATATAATTTATGTAGAACCCGACAAGGTAATAAAGCTTATTAACTCGGCTTTATATAATCAACCTAAATTAGCGCTTTATGAAATAAACACAAAACATTCATGGGGTTACGACTATATAAACACAGAAGCTGCGTTTGATTATATTTTACAGAACAAAAATGTTAATGAATTACCACAAATAGTTGTTGGTATAATTGATGGCGGAATAGATATCAATAACCCTGTATTCAAAGAAAGATTGTTAGCTTCACACAGTTTCGTTGGTGATTACTCCGACACAGGTAACTCAATTGGCGGACACGGAGCGAAGGTTTTAAGTATTTTAATTGAGAATACTTTAGAAAACGTAAAATTTATATCTTATAAAATATTTTCGGAACACGACACAACCTTAGCATTATTGCGCTTAGCAGAATATCAGGCAGAGCTTGATGGTGTTGATATTATTAACAGTAGCTTTGGTATGTTGCATCCATTTGAAAGCAAAATAGAAAAAACATTACATATTGCATCTGCTGGAAACCTGAAATGCAATTTACCGCACTACCCAGCAGCGTGTAAGGATGTTATTTCTGTGACTGGTATTACAGAAGAGGGGATTTTAACCAATACTTCCACCTATGGTGATTGGGTTTGTGTTGCTGCACCGAGTGAAAATATAAAATTGCCACATATATATGGTTTAGAGCAGTATGGCGATTTTAATGGCACATCGTGTGCGGCACCATTTGTTACAGCAACCTGTGCAATGATAAAGACACAATATCCTCATTTGAGTAATGAACAAATTAAGCAGGTTTTGTTTAATTCTTGTACTAAAGCAGATATGCCTATTCAACATGGTATTATAAATATGTACAATGCAGTTACTTATTTTGAAAATGATATAAAAGAAATAAATAAACAAACTGTTTCTTTGTCCAAGAATAAAGAAACTGTTAAAGTTTGAGGAAAAAGCGAACCCGAACTACACAATTGAGTAGTTCGGGTTCGTGTTTAATTATGAACAACAGAAAATATATTCTGAAGCTATAAGTGTAGACGTTTCATAATCACAACGAGTGCACGCTTCATATTCATAAGTTCTTTCTAAACATCTTGGTGCAGTTGAGCTAACCTTATGGGTAATTGTTGCAACAATTGTTCCTTCAATTTTGTGCCCCAATAAAGTACAAGTAAGACCATAATTTGACGCACTATCATCAGTTAATGGTTCACCAGTAGCAAAATGTTTTTCGATTTTTGCTTTTGTTTCATTAGAAACTTCGTTATTTATAATTATTTCTATATCCGTATCATTTGTAGATCCTTTTGCACTTGTTGGTAAAACAAAAGTACAAGTTAATAAAATTAATGCGAGTAATATAGCAAACAAGTTCTTACTTTTCATTGTGACTCCTTAAGATTTTCAATTATTTCTATAAGATCTTGTTTGTTATTATAATTAAGTGTATACAAATTCTTATTGCATTCAAAATAAACTTGTGTCAAAGAAACATCCAATTTATAAAAAATATAACACTCAATCCCATTAATATTCAACATTTCATTTGCACCATATATTATTTCATCAGAAAGTTGTTCATTTAATGTAACAGAAAACAATAAATCATTGTCGCTAAAAACAAGTGTTAATTTATCTTTTGATTCTTTCTGATAAAGTGATAATCTGTTTAGAGTTATGTTATCTGGAAGTTTTGTAGGATATAAAATTGCGAGAGATTCAAATTCTAACGCTTCTTCCAAACTATTATAAGTTACAAATTCACCATAAGACACAACCGTTATTCCATTTGCATCAATACCTTCGTTAACAGGTGTATCAGCAACCGTACCAAACCTATTTTTCAGTTCATCAAAAATGTTCCAGTCAAATGCTATTGAAGATATAGTGAATATCGCGATAAGTATTGAAATTATAGCAGCAATTAACAAGATCTTACGAGATTTAACTTTTGTTGACCTACCCTTTACGCTCTTTGGCGGTGTATTTAAAGTGGTGGTTTCCTCAACAAAAGGTATTTTTCTGACCTTTTCTTCT
>JAZNUL010000096.1:0-10655 GCA_045592285.1 Acutalibacteraceae bacterium | reverse complement strand
ATAAAATTAAACTTTAAACAACGCTAAAACCGTTGATAATCAAGGCTTTTAAGGTTCAATCATAGAACCGTCCCCTGATTGTCATTACGCCGTCCAATGCAATTTTCTTAACTTCAATATATCAAATTTTGTAAGACAAATCAAGCAATTTTACAATTTTCAACACAAGTAAAAAAGTGTTGAAAAACAACTCAGTTAACTGACTTTTTAAAATCAATTAACTGAGTTTTGGGTTTTAAAAATTATTCGATTTTTTCGGTAAGACAGAGAACCGTCCTCCGTCTTAAATTGCAATAGTGATTTAAGCAAAAATGTAAAAACTTATAATCAAGCCGAAGACTTCCAAAATTCTTAATTTTTAATTCTTAATTCTTAATTTTGTAAATGCATTCTGCATTTACAACCTCACTCCCCCACGTCTCACTAAAATCGTATCATCGCCTATTACAACAATATCTTTAAAGCAAATCACAATTTCTTCACCACGACCTAAAAAGCCACATATGCCGTGACCACAAAAGACAATTATGCTCACAAGACAGCCTGTGCAAGTGTCTATTTCAACATCAGTAACACAGCCTATTCTTGAGCCGTCTGCTACGTTAATAACTTCCTTTGAGCGAAGGTCTGCAACTGAACATTTCAAAATAATCACCTAAATTCCAAAATCATTTTCCATAAGTGAACATCTGGTGAGTTTTTCGAGTCCATATTTTTTTCTTATTTTATCTCTTGCGAGTTCAAGGCGTTCTTCTTTTTCGTGCTTCTGGTGCTCTTCAATATCAAAAAACGAAGCCTGATTAAAAACTCCTGATGAGTCAAGAAGCTTTGTACCCGTAACACTTAACGCTCTTATAGGCTCGTTTTCAATATCAACATTTTCTTCTATAAGCCTCAAAGCTTCTTCTGCTAAATCGTAAGCTAAATCTGTTGGTGCATCGAGAGAACACGAGCGCATTACAGTTTTCATTTTAGTATTTCTTATACCAACCTGTAGCCCTGCACATTGAACGTTGTGCTTTCTCAGCCTTGCCGAAACTTTATCTGAAAGAAAATAAACACAGGTGCGCACGTCTGCCATAGTTTTTAAATCGACCTTAAAGGTCATACCGTTACCTATTGATTTATATGCATCACGGTATTGAAAATGATTAACCTTGCTGTAATCGTAACCATTGGCATACTGAAAAATCACCTTACCCTGAACACCTAAAAGATTCCCTAAAACGTCCTCGCCAATTTCTGCAATATCGCCTATTGTTTCAACTCCGAGTGTTTTTAACTTTGCGGCAGCTTTTCTGCCTACAGTAAAAAGCTCACCTGCTTTAAGAGGATATAAAAGCGTTTTAAAATTCTCTTTTGTTATAACTGTTACTGCATCTGGTTTTTTATAATCGCTCCCCATTTTTGCAAAAATCTTATTATATGAAACCCCCACAGAAATAGTTACGCCAACTTCTTTTTTTATTATTTCACGAAGCTCGTTTGCTATCATTTGACCACTACCGAAAAGTTTTTGTGAACCCGTTACGTCAAGCCAACATTCATCCATTCCAAACGGCTCTACTAAATCAGTATAACGGCAATAAATATCAAATATTTTTTCTGAATATTCTTTATATTTATTGTAGTGTGGTTTTACTAAAAGCAAATCTGGACACTTACGCTTCGCCTGCCATATTGGTTCGGCAGTTTCTACGCCATATTTTTTCGCCTTTTCATTTTTGGCTAAAATAATGCCGTGCCTGTATTCAGGGTCACCACAAACTGCAAAAGCATACTTTTTAAGTTCAGGATTCATATCCGCTTCGACGGAAGCAAAAAAGTTATTGCAGTCGCAGTGAAGTATAACTCTCTCCATTTTTACACTCCCAAACATTTGTTTGGTTCATAATAACACAAATAAATCCTTTTGTAAAGTATAATTTTTAAAAATTTTATTACAATTTTTAGTAATCGTTTACTTTTCTTTGTTTTTGTGGTTTAATAATTACATTACATTTTATTTACTGTAAGGGGTAATTATGATTATTCTTATGCTTTTAGGTGCGGTGATTTTTTCACTTGTAGCCTTTTTTGTTTATAAAAAAGCTAAAACTTTTAATAATGGCAAAAAACTCACGTTTGTACTTTTGAGTTTTCTTATTTTCACTTTGGGATTAGAACTCACAATTTTCAACGTAAATTTTTACAACACCCGTGGTAATGAAGAAATTTCATTAAAGCAATATATGAGTTATAATGCTGATAGTAATAATCGTTACACATTTTCCGCCGATAACGATACTGTTTACTTTTCTGAAATTGAAACTGAAGTAGAAAACATTTATATCAACGTTATTTCTTCACCATATAAAAATACTCCTGTGAAAATTAAACTCAGCGATGAAGCGAATTTTATAACATTTGAAACGCCTGAAAGAATACTTTCAAGCGAGGTAAAAAAGAGTCAATATATAAACATTCACGCTTCTAATATTGTAAGCGGACTTACTTTTGATTTTGGTTTAGAAGAAGATGATATTTTAATTTTAGAGGGTATTTACTTAAACGCTAAAAGACCATTTGAAATTTCTATTGTGCGAATTCTCGTAGTGTTTGCTATTTTAGGTTTTTGCTATTTATTCTCACCAAAATCTGAGCTTTACAAAATGAAGCTGAAATCAAACAAAGAAAATTATACTGTTCTTGCAACGTTTGCACTTTGTGTTTTATGCAGTATTTTTGCTATTATAAGTATTTTAAATCCGTTGTTTGTTGGCTTCGACATTACTCATAATGGTTTTGAACTAAAAAGACTGCCTATGCAGAATCATAATATGTATGATGAATTAGCGTGTGCAATTCTTGACGGCAAAACGTATATTGATAACAACGACGTTCCCGACTCTTTAAAAGAGCTCTCAAACCCTTATGACACTACCTTAAGAGCATTCAAATCTCAACAGACTGGCGATAAATACCGCTGGGACGTAGCGTATTTTGACGGTCACTATTACGTTTATTTTGGTATTGTACCTTTACTTTTAATGTATCTGCCATTCAGATTGATTTTTAACTCACCATTCCCTACTGTTGTAGGCATAATAATTTTTTCGGTGCTTTTCTCAATAGGAGCATATAAACTTATAACTCTTATAGCAGAAAAGAAGTTTAAAAATATATCCCTCGGCACAGTTCTTTTAGTACTTATAACTTCAATCATTTCGTGTGGGCTTATGTTTTTAGTTAAACGCCCTGATTTTTACGGAATACCGATTATAACTGGTATGACATTTTCAGTTTTTGGTATTTACAACTGGCTTTCGGGAATTTATAACGAAGAAAAAAGAAATTTAAGATTTTTCTTAGGTTCAATTTGTATGGCACTTGTTGCTGGTTGCAGACCACAGCTTTTACTTTTAACGTTCCTTGCAATTCCATTGTTCTTTAAAAAATATATAATCGAAAAAGAATTCAAAACAAAACAAGGCATTAAAGAATTAACGTTACTTCTTTCCCCTTATATTGTTGTTGCAAGTGGACTTATGTTTTATAATTACATTCGTTTTGGTTCGCCGTTTGACTTTGGCTCAAACTACCAATTAACTACAAATGACGTTACAAAACGTGGCTTTAATATGGGAAGAACTGGTCTTGGTTTTTTCACTTACTTATTCCAGCCACCAGTATTTTCTGCGAAATTCCCATTCTTAGAAAAGGTTACAATTAAAACAAACTACGTTGGCAAAACTATTGTAGAAAACTGCTTTGGTGGTCTTATTACCTCAACACCAATATTGTGGTTTATAGGTCTTTTTAGTAAAGCAAAAAACACACTTAAAGAAAAGAAACTTTTAAGTCACACCATACTCCTGATTTTATCAGGCTTAATTATAGTTTTCTTTAACACTCAGGCTGGTGGACTTTTACAAAGATATATAAGCGATTTTGGATTTATATTCTTTGGTGCAGTGATTCTTATAATTTTTGCACTTTATGAAAATGCAGAAAGCAAAGGCGAAAAACATCTTTTAAATATTTTAACATTCTGTTCATCATTTTTTAGTATTTTTTATTCATTTGCTCTTGCATTTTCAGTTTCAGATGTTACAATAGATACACGAAATCCAGAGTTGTTTTTATATCTTTCAGAAATGGTACAATTCTGGTTATAAAATAGAAAATCAATAAATAAGGAAAGAGAAAAATTCACTATGGCAAATTTCAAGAAAACCCGTTTAATGAAAACACTTTCATTAATATTCGCACTCACACTAATTTTAACAGCATTTACAGGCTGTGGCACGAAAGAAGAAGAACCAACCACAACTGAACCTACAACAATTATTACAACTGAGCCACCAGTTGTTAACAGAAACCCATTAACAGGTGAAGCTGGCTACAATGAAGAGCTTATTGGCAACAGACCTGTTATGGTAGTTGTTGAAAATCACTCACAAGCAAGACCACAATGGGGCTTAACTTCTTCAGACATCGTTTTCGAAATGGTTGCTGAAGGTGGCATTACAAGAATGATTTTAATGTATGCAGATGCTTCAAGACTCCCTGACAAAATTGGCCCTGTAAGAAGCACAAGACACTACTTCTTAGATTTAGCTGAAGGCTATGATGCAATCTTTACCCACTTTGGTCAGAGCACTTATGCAAAACAACAACTCCAGAATCACGATATTGATAATATCAATGGTTATTTTGATGGTAGTTATTTCTCACGTGACAAGTCAAGAAACGTTGACTCAGAGCACACCGCTTACACTACAAAAGATTGGGTTTTAAAAGCAATTGAAAACAAAGAATACAGAACAACCCTTAAAGATGGTTATGACAATGCTTTCAGCTTCAATATTGACGGCAACGAAGTTTTAAAAGATGGCTCTTGTGTTACTGCAACAGTTTCATTCTCAAGCAGTTACACTTACACTTTAGATTATGACAAGCAAGAAAACGTTTACTACTCTTCTTTAAATGGAAATCCATTTATGGATAGCAACGGAACTCAACAGAATTTCGAGAATATTGTCATTCTTTACACAAATATTTCTGCTATTGCTGGCGACACAAAGAACAGAGTTGATTTTGATTTAAGTGAAGGCGAAGGCAGATATATTTCTAACGGCTCTTATGAAGATATAAGTTGGAAAAAGGGCGACAGTACAGATATGTTAAAACTCTACGACAGTGAAGGCGAAGAATTAAAACTCAACACTGGTAGAACTTATATTGCTATTTGTGATAATAGCAGAGAATCTGTTAATACTATTTCTTAAACAAAAACACCCACAAAGCGAATTGCTTTGTGGGTGATTATTTTATTTAAGCTCTGCAATAGTTACGCCGTTTTCGCCTTCGCCGAACGTGCCAAGGCGTGAGAAACGAATTCTATTATCTTCTTTTAAGAATTTTGTTACAGCACTTCTTAATGCACCAGTACCCTTACCGTGAATAATTGTGCACTCATTAAGCCCCGACATTATAAGGTCATCTATAAATCTATCGAGCACCAAAAGTGCCTCGTCAACCATAAGTCCACGTAAATCGCAACGATTGTTAATATCTTTACTCGCTCTGCTTTCAATAGAGTTTCTGCGATTACTTGTTTTAGGTTTTTCTTGCTTTTTAGCTAATAGTTTTAAAGTGCTTTCGCTCACTCTCATTTTAAGCATACCAGCGGCAATCTCAACGTTACCTTTTTTATCTTTAAGAGCAGTAACAACTGCATTTTTGCCTATTGTCTTACAGTAAACGTTATCGCCAATTTCAAGTTCTCTTGGTAATACGTAATTTTCATCATCGTCAATATCCGAAAGAACTGGGTTTACTGCATCATCAATGGCATTAAGATGGCTATTAACTGTTGAACGCGCTTTTCTTAAAAGTTCAGCCGCATCCTTGGTGGATTTAGTTTCTTTTTTGAGTTTTTCAATCTCAGCTAAAAGTGAATTAGCCTCTCTTCGTGCCTGCTCAACAATTCTTAAAGACTCGCCTTTTGCATTTTCAATTTCTTTATCTCTACGAAGCTGTGCTTCATTCAAAATTGCACGGGCTTTTTCTCTTTCTGCATCAGCTTCTGCTTTGACTTTTTCTGCTTCTTTCTTTTCTTTTTCCATTTCGAGTCTGCTTTCTTCGAGTCTATCTACAACATTCTCAAAACGAACGCTTTCAGAAGAAACAAGGTCTTTTGCTCTGTTTATAATATTAGTTGCAATACCAAGTCTTTCAGAAATTGCAAAAGCATTTGAACGACCTGGAATACCAATTAAAAGACGATAAGTTGGTCTTAATGAATTAACGTCAAATTCACAAGAGCCATTTTCAACTCTTTCTGTTTCTAATGCATACGCCTTTAATTCTGCGTAGTGAGTTGTTGCGGCGATTTTTGCGCCCTGTAAATGTAACTGCTCTAAAATAGCCATAGCAAGTGCCGCACCCTCAACAGGGTCAGTACCGGCACCCAACTCGTCTATTAAAACGAGTGAATTTTCATTTGCGGTTTTTAAGATATTCACAATATTCACCATATGAGATGAAAACGTTGAGAGTGATTGCTCAATGCTCTGCTCATCACCAATATCAGCTAAAATTTCATCAAAAACTGAAACTTCACTTTCATCTCCACAAGGGAGCATAAGTCCACACATAGCCATACTTGAAAGAAGCCCCAATGTCTTAATTGCAACAGTTTTACCACCAGTATTAGGTCCAGTAATAACTAACGTGTCAAACTCTTTACCAAGGCGAATATCTGTAGCAACTACACTTTTCGGGTCGATTAAAGGATGCCTTGCCTTGTTTAAATTTATAACACCTTTAGCATTAAGCTTTGGCATTGTAGCGTTCATTTTATATGCAAGTTGTGCTTTACTGAAAATAACGTTTATTTCAATAGCACATTCATAGCTACCTTTAATTTCATCAAAGAAGCTACCTGCAATAGAAGAAAGCTCATAAAGAATTCTTTCAATCTCTTGTGCTTCTTTGCCCTTTAAAACACGGATTTCATTGTTTGCTTCAACTACACCAGATGGCTCAACAAAAACTGTAGCACCTGTAGAAGAAGTATCGTGAACAAGTCCAGAAACTGTCGCTCTGTGTTCACTTTTAACTGGCACAACATATCTGCCGTTTCGTTGTGTAATAATAGCATCCTGTAACACGTTTTTTAAATTCTGTGAGCGAATAATTTTTTCTAACTTTTCTCTTACAGAATTTTCCTGATTTTTGATTTTTCTTCTTATAGATGCAAGTTCAGGTGAAGCATTATCGCTCATTTCATCTTCACTTAAAATTGCAGAAAAAATCTTTTCTTCTAAAAACTTATTTGGCATAAGTGAAGAAAAATAAATATCAATGCTAAGTGGGTCTTGTCCACTACCATCACGCCAGTCGCGAAGTGTTCTTACGGCTCTTACTGTGCTACCGATATCGAGTAACTCTTTCATAGTAAGCATTGCCCCTGCTTTTGCACGAGCAAGTGCATTATTAACGTTTTTAAGTCCACCAAAAGCTGGACCGCCGAATTTTGCTAATAATATGTAAGCATCTTCGGTCTTTTTTAATAAATCGGCTACTAACTGCAAATTGCTTTCTGGTCTTAAGTTTAAAATGGCTTCTTTAGCATCTTCGTTACACGCTCTTTCGGCAACCATATTAAGCACCTTATCAAGCTCAATAGCCTTTAAATGTCTGTTCATTTCGTTCATTTTAGTAATTTTATTCCTTTATAACATTATAAAAATCAAGTGTTTTAAACTTTCTTTGTGTCTTATTAAGAAGATAATCTTCTGTTAAATATTGGAAAATTTTAAGGTTATCATCTGACACAGAAAATGAGAATATTTTCTCGAAATCAGAAAGCGCCACAAATCGCATTGCCTTTATTACAGATAATGGCACTTTAAAGGAATGCAGTGGTGTACACTTTTCGCAATAAATTTTACCGCTTTCCTTATCAAAGCCCATTACTGCTGTTTCGTATTCACCACAAATATCGCAACCAACAAGCTGTGGCATATAGCCAGCAAGTGACATAAGTCTGAATTCTGTAACCGCTTTTATAAATGACGGTTTTTTTTTATCACTTTTTAATAAATAAAGTGAATTGAGAAAAAGTCGGAGAATTTCCTCCGACTCGTAATCTTCTTCGCAAAATTCATAAGCTAATTCACATAAATATTGTGCTAATGCCATTTTAGTAACGTCCTGACGAAGCTCGAAAAACACTTCTTTTACTTCTGCTTCATCTACTGTAAAGGCATCTTTAGTTTTGTTAAATGTAAATTCGGAATATGTAAGAAGTGCCGTAGCAGAAAGCTTTTTGCTTTTTGCTTTTTTTGCACCTCTGCAAAACGCTTTTATTAAGCCATGTTTTGCCGTGAGAACAGTTATAAGTCGGTCATATTCACCTACGCTCTGTTCCCTTATCACTAACCCCGAAGCACTGATTTTTGTCAAGCTTTTTCAACTCCAAACAGTCATCAATTACTGACACTTCTGCTTCCATACCATTAATGTATTTACGGTATGCTAAATAATCTGCTACTCTGCCGTTTTCTGTAAATTTATCCCAAAGCATTTTGCCTTCCATAAAAACATATCCCTTCAAAACTGTTGTGATAATAGTTTATTCATAAGGAACAGTTTTATGTGCCAATAAATCCTTAAAAAATTTGTAAATTTTTACTGGTCAAGCCCGAAATTGTGGATTAAGCCTTCACGGTTTCTCCAGCCTTCTTTAACCTTTACCCAGCATTGAAGATTAACTCTACAATCGAAAAATTCTTCTAAATCTTTTCTTGCACTTGTAGAAACAGCCTTGAGCATTGAACCACCTTTACCAATAATAATACCCTTGTGGCTATCTCTTTCGCAATAAATAATTGCTTCAATATCTAAAATATCGCTATCTTCACGCTCTTTCATTTTTTCAATAGAAACTGCAATACCGTGAGGAATTTCTTCATTTAATCTATAAAGCAATTTTTCTCTTATCATTTCTGACGCTAAAACACGCTCTGGCTGGTCGGTTAAAGTATCCTCAGGGAAGAAAAATTCTGACTCAACTGATAACTTATTAAGTTCTTCTTTTAACTCTTCCATTCCGTCGCCATTCTGTGCAGAAACTGGTACTACTGCAGTAAAATCACAAAGCTTTGAAAGTTCTAAAATCCTCTCCATAAGCTCTTCTTTTTTAGAGAGCATATCAATCTTATTGATAGCAAGAATTACAGGAATTTTTTCTTTTTTAAGTCTTTCTAAAAGTTCGATTTCAGTTGGTCTTATTTCGCCCTTGCTTTCAGTAACAAAAAGGCAAGAATCAACGCCAGAAATTGCATCATCAACTGATTTAATCATCTTTTCGCCTAATTTTGTTTTAGGCTTATGAAAACCTGGTGTATCTGTAAAAACTAACTGAATATCATTCTCTGTTAATACACCCATAATTTTAGTTCTTGTTGTTTGTGGTCTTGATGAAACTATTGCAATTTTCTGACCTAACAATCTATTTAATATTGAAGATTTACCAACATTTGGTCTACCAACAATAGCTATAAAAGCAGTTTTTCTATTACCCATTATTTTTTCATCTTTCCTTTTACAAACTTTACAAAACTTCTGAATTTAAAAATAAACAATAACGCTACAATTAAACTTAATAATAAGAACAACAAATAAATCGGCTCTGTAACGTAGTGGTTAAACAACAATCTGAATGCTTCTTTCTGAAACATTATAACAACGCCTATAATAACAGAGAATACTGCAAACACTAAAACAGCGCCTGCTGCAGCGTCCTTTGAAATTGCGATTGTTCTCTTTCGCTCTTTTGAAACTGTGTCGTCCGCTTTTTCAATACCTGTGTTAATAAGTTCACCACCAAGAACCAATGCACACGATAATAAAAGAACACAAATTTCTGTTTTTGATACAACAAAGAAATCATATCTCAACAGAAAGTAGAACATATAACACATACAGGTTATATGTATTCTGAAATTACGTTCATTGCAAAGCGCCCATTTCACGCCTTTCATAGCGTAAACAAAGCTTTTCACGAGACTTTTAACATCATTCATAAAAAATTATTCCTCGTTCTCATCCATATAATAAGAATTGTTACGCTTTAAGCCAAGCTCTGTTAAAACTCTTTCTTCTTTTTCACGCATACGAACTTCTTCCATACCACCATTCACGTGGTCATATCCAAGTAAATGAAGCATAGAATGAACTGTTAAAAACCCGATTTCTCTCTGAAGTGTATGACCATAAGTTTCTGCCTGACGTACTGCAGTAGGAATTGAAATTACAATATCTCCTAAGAGTAATGCGCCAGTTTCCAAGTTTTTATCATAAACGCCATTTTCACCTAATGGGAATGATAAAACATCTGTGCTACTGTCTACATCACGATATTCTTTATTGAGGCTATGTATTCTTTCGTCATCAACGAAAGTTACGCTTACTTCTGCAGCTTCTTTAAAGCCTTCATAAAGAAGAACTGCATTACAGCATCTTCTTACGAGCATTTTTACACCAGTTGGAATTTTAACTTCTTTTTGTTCATTTGTTATGATTACCTTTGACATTTCGCTTCTTTGCCTCCTCATATTTTTCATAAGGCTTAATAATATCCTGAAGCAATTTATGTCGCACTA
>JAZNUL010000095.1:0-11181 GCA_045592285.1 Acutalibacteraceae bacterium | reverse complement strand
AACTCATTCTTTGTGAAGGTTATATGGATGTTATAGCACTTCATAAATACGGCTTTACTAATGCTATTGCAGGACTTGGTACTGCTTTAACTCCTGAACAGGTTACTTTAATTTCTCGTTATGCAGAAGAGGTTTACCTTTGCTACGATGCCGATGAAGCAGGGCAGAAGGCTGTAAGAGCAGCACTCTCGCTCTTCTCTAAAACTGGTGTTAAGGTTAAAGTTATAATGCTACCTGGTAATAAGGAAGAAGATAAAGACCCAGACGAAATTCTGAAAAAACGTGGTGGACCTGACAGATTCCAAAGCCTCATTGATAACGCTCTTAATGCTATTGAGTATTATTTGTATATTACGAAAGCAAAGTATAATCTTAATACTGCAGATGGTAGACAGAATTATTTAAACGATGCTTCAAGATTGCTAACACGTGTCGGTGCAATTGAGCGTGATGTTTATGCTTCAAAGCTTGCTGAAGAGTTAGGTGTATCGAAAGACTCAATTCTGACTACTGTAAACTATAATAGCAATAAAGAACAAAGAGCGGTTAAGCGTGAAGAGTTTAAAACTGCACAAAAAGAAGAACGCGAGGTTCAAAAGTCATTTGACCCAGAAAGAGCAAAGTTTGTTCGTGCTGCAAAAGCAGAAGATATTCTTCTTATTTCAATTTTAAATAATATGGCTTTTTATAATAAGTTGAAGGAGGATTTGACCCCCGAACTTTTTATAACGCCGTTAAATAAAAAAATATTAACACTCATTCTAAATAGATTAAGTGAGGGCTTAAGCGTTGAAATTTCGCTTTTAGCACCACACCTGACATCTGACGAAATGAATGTTGTAGCAAAACTTTTTGCAGATACTCAACTCGTTTCAAATACGCTTAGTGAATGTGTGGATTGTATAAGTGTATTGAAAAGTGAAAAAGCAAAAAGTGAAGAGCAAAAGCCATCCAGTATGGATGACAAAGCATTTTTAGATTTCTTTGCTAATTTAAAGAAATCCGAAGATGAAAAAAAGTAAATTTTTAATGCAAAAGCATTATTGTGAAAAGAAAGGTGTAAAAATGGAAGGATTAGACAAGAAACCCCAAATTAAAGCGTTGATTGAAAAAGGTAAAGCAGCTGGTAAGCTTACCACTCACGAAATTGATGCTGTAATTCTCGAAATGGATTTTGATATTGAGGAGCTTGATAAACTTTATGAAACAGTTGAGAGCAACAATATTGAAATTATCGATGACCTTGGCGACGAAATGCTCGATGCACTCTCTTTTGACCTTGACGTTACAAAAAACGTTGAAGAAGAAGTTGCACCAGATGCAAAGAATGTTGCTATTGATGACCCTGTTAAAGTTTATTTAAAAGAAATTGGTAGAGTGCCACTTTTAACTCCTGAAGAAGAAATTGAACTTGCTATGAGAATTACTTCTGATGACCAAGAAGCTAAAAAACGTCTTTCAGAAGCAAACCTTCGTCTTGTTGTTAGTATTGCAAAAAGATACGTTGGTCGTGGTATGCAGTTCTTAGATTTAATTCAGGAAGGTAACTTAGGTCTTATTAAAGCAGTTGATAAGTTCGATTACACAAAAGGCTTCAAGTTTTCAACTTACGCTACTTGGTGGATTAGACAAGCTATTACACGTGCTATTGCAGACCAGGCAAGAACAATCCGTATTCCTGTTCATATGGTTGAAACAATCAACAAGGTTAAAAAGACAAATAGCCAGCTCCTTCATGAAAACGGCAGAGACCCGACTGCAGAAGAAATTGCGGCAAAATTAGATATGCCAGTTGATAAGGTTCGTGAAATCCTTCGTGTAGCACAAGAGCCTGTTTCTCTTGAAACACCAATCGGTGAAGAGGAAGACAGCCACTTAGGTGACTTTATTCCTGATGATGATGCACAGGCACCAGTTGATGCTGCATCTATGGCTTTAATGCGTGAACAGCTTTCAGATGTTCTCAAAACTCTTACACCTCGTGAAGCAAGAGTTTTAAGCCTTCGTTATGGTCTTGACGATGGTAACCCAAAAACTCTTGAAGAGGTTGGTAAAGAATTCAACGTTACAAGAGAGCGTATTCGTCAGATTGAAGCTAAAGCATTAAGAAAGCTTCGTCACCCAAGCAGAAGCAAAAAACTCAAGGACTTCCTTGATTAATAATTTATGTGGTTAGTTGAGAAATCAATTAACCACTCTTTTATTATATTAAAATTTTTTGAGATATTTCTTTTTGAAATCGTACTAAATAGGTGTGGTGGTAAAGGAGATGATAAAATTTGGAAGAAAATCAAATTATTCAGCTTTTCAATGAGCGCTCAGAAAAAGCGATAACAGAACTTTCAAATAAATATGGTTTTTTATGTAAAAGTATTGCCGAAAACATTTTGAAAAATAAACAAGATTCCGAAGAATGTGTAAACGACGCTTTCTTAGGTGTATGGAATTCAATACCACCACAAAATCCATCATCTTTAAAGGCATATGTTTTAAAAATTGTTCGTAATCAAGCAATAAAAAAGTATCACTTTAACACCGCATTTAAGCGTAATAGTCAGTACGATGTAGCTTTAGATGAACTGTATGAATGTTTTTCTTGCTTTAATAATGTTGAAAGTGAATTGGATTCTCTTGAATTAACAAGATTAATTAATTCTTTTTTAAAGACATTATCTAAGAATGACAGAATTATGTTCATAAAACGGTACTGGTTTGCAATGACTGTTACAGAAATTGCCGAAGAATTTAATGTAAATAACCACTATGTTTCTGTAAAACTTTCTAGAATCAGAGAAAGCTTAAAAAATTATTTAGAAAAAGAGGGTTTTAATTTATGAAAAAAGAAATTATTTCAAAAAGTTTGAATGAAATTGACTCTGTTTATGTTGAAGAAGCAATGAATTTTTCCAGTAGTAAAAAGAGTAATAAATTGATGTTTATAAAAATGCCACTTGTAGCTGTTATTTTAATTGTTCTTTTGTTTAGTACTATTGCGGCTGCTGGTATAAATATTTATCAGAATGCTTCACAAATTAAATTTCAGGATGGCTCAAGCGTTCAGTTGTATGAAAATGTACCATTCAGAAAAATTCCTGACACAGCGGTTAAGTCTGATGAATATTCTAAAATTCCTATGACTTTTGAGCAAGTTGCTGAAACGTTAGGCTTTAAGATTTTAAATTATAAGGATGCCTTTGAAAATGAAATTAATTATTCAACCAGCCTAAATAAAAATGGAAGTATTGCAGTTGTTGATTTATGGTGGGCATCATTTTTGAAAGAAAGTGAAGAGAAGTATGCAACTTATTCTGCAAGAATTCTTAATGAAAATGCAGATGAAGGTTATGTTTATCCGTTTATTGAAGGTATTGACGCCGCAGGTGGAATGGAATATAATGAAACCTATAAAATTAATTCTTTAGATGTAGATGCTGTTATTTACACAATAGGTAATTCTCCTTATGGTGAGAATGTGAGTGATGGTAGGGTATCAGTTCAATTTGTTTATGATAATGTGCTTTATAAATTGGATTTTTGGAATTATACAAATGATGAAATAAAAATAATTCTTGAAGAATTAGAGTAAATTTTAAAATCGGGGTAAGCTTATGAAACTAAAAAAATATATAGCAATATTTGTTGCTATAATTATAATAATTTCAGGTTTAATCGGAGGAATGATTTTTTTGAGTGATAAAAAAGAACAGGGATTTTATAAAAGCCAACCAATAAACTTACCCAAAGATTTTACATATACAGCACACACAGGTTGTTGTGGTACAGAAGATAATTCACTCGAAGCTATAAAAGTCGGCATTGAACACGGTGCAGATATTGTTGAATTTGATTTGTATTTCAATAATGAAAATATTGCAGTGCTTTCTCACGATGCACCAAAAGGGAATGAAGTGACACTCGACAAAGCTTTTGAGTTGATTGCTACTTATGAAGATATTAAAGTTAATGTTGATGTAAAATTATGTAATGATAATCTTCATGTTGTTTATGATTTAGCAGAAAAATATAATATTACAGACAGAATTTTCTTTACAGGCATAAATCTCGAGGATGTTGAAACAGTAAAAAAAGAATGCCCAGAAGTTGATTATTACCTTAATTACGAAGTGAAAAAAGAAAATAAACAAACCCCAGAGTATCTTAACGAACTTGTAAGAATCGTAAAGAACAGTGGGGCAGTAGGTATTAATTTCAATAAAGATTCTGCAACAAAAGAGTTGGTAGATACATTCCACGAAAACAATTTATTTGTTTCAATCTGGACAGTAAATGAAGAAAAAGATATGTTTAAAATCCTTTATTTCGCACCAGATAACATTACAACAAGAAATCCTGATGTTTTAAAAACACTTTTAACTTATTGATTTCTGCTTCCCGCTATAATCAATTTCAGCGTTATCCCAATAAATCAGCTCACTGACGGTTACAAATTCGTAGCCGTCATTTTTTAATTTTTCTAAAATCATTCTCAAAGCCTTTGGTGTGTTTTCAACGCCATTATGAAACAAAAGAATTGATCCGTTTTCGGTTTTAGTAACAACTCTTGAGTACATTTCATCTACTGAAAGTTTTTTCCAATCTAAAGAATCAACTGACCACTGAATCATTTTCATATTCATACTTTCAGCAATTTCGATTGATTTGTTATCATAATCACCAGATGGAGCCCTGACTAATTTTACTTTTTCGCCTGTGATTGCTTCAATTTTTTTATTACATTCTTCAATTTCTTTAATAACTTCTTCACGTGAAACCTTGCTGAATAATTTGTGAGTGTCAGAGTGGTTTGAAATCTCGTGACCCGCTTTGTGAAATTTTTTGACTGCTTCAGGGTTACTGTCAACCCACGTGCCAACAACAAAAATAGTCGCTTTAGCGTTGTAATCACTTAATATTTCAATTATTTCGTCTGTGTCTTCTGCACTCCAGGCAGCATCAAACGTAATAGCAATTTTCTTTTCATCTGTTTCTACACAGTAAATAGGTAATCGTCTTATGGGGTTATCACTCTTAATTGTCATACCCATTATTGTAGAAAAACTTGTTACACTAAGTAAAAATATAACTGCAAGAATAAATACTGTATTTCTGTAGTTAATAACTAAACATTTCATAAAAAATCCCCCTGATGAAGTTTATTCATCAAGGGGGTAGTCCTATTATCTCAAATCCATAATTATTGCTTCTGCACATTTAATTCCGTCAACTGCGGCAGAAACAATGCCACCAGCGTAGCCTGCACCTTCACCACTTGGGAAAATTCCTTGTACCTTTGTTGTCTGGTAAAATTCATTTCTAAGAATTCTTATTGGTGAAGAACTTCTTGATTCTGGTGCAGTGAGAACCGCATCGTAAAGATTGAAGCCGTTTAACTTGTTGTCAAAATCCTGAATTGCATCTGCAATAGTTTCTGTTACCTTGTGTGGTAAAATTCTTCTTAAATCAGAAGGTGCAACACCAGTAGGGCAACTCGGGTTTACAGAACCGAATTTTTTTGTAGGTGTATTTTTAAGAAAATCGCCTAAAAGCTGTGCTGGTGCTGTGTAGTCACCGCCACCTTCATTGAATGCTTTTCTTTCTATTTCTCTTTGTAAATACATACCGGCTAATGGGTGGTCAGAGTCGAATGGTGGCTCAATACCAACAAGCAGAGCGCAGTTAGCGTTTTCTTTATCACGTGCATATTCGCTCATTCCGTTTACTACCATTCCACCGTCTTCAGAAGATGCCGCAACAACTGTACCACCAGGACACATACAAAATGTGTAAAGTCCACGACCGTGCTCTGGGTGACACGCTAATTTATAGTCTGCATTTGGGAGTAGGGGAGAATTGTAAAATTTACCATACTGAGCTTTATTAATATGCTCTTGTGGGTGCTCAATTCTTGTACCAACTGAAAATGGCTTTTGAGTAATTTCAAAATTCTTGTTATAAAGCATCTCAAATGTATCTCTTGAAGAGTGACCAATAGCAAGAATTACTGCATCAGTTTCAATATCGTAGCTACCAGTTTCATCTGTGTAAGAAATACCTTGTAAAGCACCATTTGCAATTATTAAATCAGTAAGTTTAGTGTTGAATTTAACTTCACCACCAAGGAGAATAACTTCTTCACGTAAATTTTTAACAACTGTTTTTAATTTGTCTGTACCAATGTGTGGGGTAGCAGAATAAAGAATTTCTTCAGGGGCACCAAACTTTGCAAACTGAATGAAAACCTCACGGCAACGAGGGTCTTTAATTCCTGTTGTTAATTTACCATCAGAAAAAGTACCAGCGCCACCCTCACCAAACTGAACGTTTGATTCTGTGTCTAATTTATGCTGAGTCCAGAATGTATTAACGCTTTTTGTTCTACTGTCAACATCGCCACCACGCTCTAAAACAAGTGGGCGAAGCCCTGCTTTTGCGAGAGTTAACGCCGCAAACATACCTGCAGGACCAAAGCCTACAACTACTGGCCTGAACTTAGATTTACGCTTGTTTTCTGGTAAAACATATTCGTATTTTTGTGTTAAAAATGCCTTGTTGGGAAGAAAACCAGCAATAAGATTTTCTTCATTTAAGTCAGTTTCAATATTCGCAGAGTAAACAAGAAAAATATTATCTTTCTTTCTCGAATCAATAGAACGTCTTGCAAGTGAAAAATCTTTAATATCACTTTCTTTTATATGAAGAATTTTGCTTACTTCTTTTTTCACTTCAAGCTCTGTTGTGCCTAAGGGCATTTTTATTTCGTTAAGTCTTATCATTTTTTATACCTTTGATTATTTATTTAAGAATTTTACTGCAGAAGCACCAGCGAGTCTGCCACTTGTGAATGCAAAATGCAAGTTGTAACCACCACAATCACCAGTTACGTTAAGAATTTCGCCACAAGCAAATAAACCATTCTGTTTCTTTGACATAAGCGTTTTAGCGTTAAAATCGCTACCATCTGCACCACCACAGGTTACCTGTGAATAGTCGAAGTCACGTGTACCGCTTACTTTAAACTCTGCTTCTTTTAAATTAGTTACAAGGAGTTTTATATCCTTTGGGGAAAGCTTTCCGAAAAGTGTGTTTTCTTTAATCCCAACACGTTTCATAATAAAATAAGCAAGTTTTTGTGGAATGAGACCTGAAAGAATTTCTTCTGTTCTGAAATAAGGTGTTTTATATCTTAATTCTGTAAAATGCTTTTCTAATTCGTTATGAGAAAATTCGTTGCAAAAATCTATGATAGCCACAAAATTTCTGTTATTCTTTACAAGGTAAGAAAGATTTAAAACAGGAATTCCCGAAAATGCATTTTCAGTAAACTGAATTTCACCAGCTTCTTCTTTTAAAAGTTTTCTTCCGTTATATAAACTGAAATTACCTTTGACACGTAAACCCTTTAAATCCTTAAAGTCTTTTTCTTCTACTGTAATAGCAGTCAAAGCAGGGGAAATATCAGTGATTTTATGCCCAAAATCTTTTAGTAGCTTGTAGCCTGAGCCATCGCTACCTTGTGGTTTTTGAGAATTGCCACCGGTTGCAATAATTACTGCATCAAAATCTTCATTATCTATTGTGAATTTATTGTTACTGTTTCCGATTTCTTTAACAGGAATTTCGGTTTTTAATTTTATATTTAAAATTTCACAGGTTTTTAAAAGTGCCTCTCTTATAGAGGTTGCTTGTTCTGAACGTGGGTAAACTCTGCCGTCTTCAAAATAGGGGAGAATTCCAAAGCTTTTAAAGAATGATAACGTGTCAGAAAATTCAGACTCCAGCACACTTTTTATTATATCTTTATCGCCATTGTAATTTTTTTCGCTTATTTTGGTGTTACAGAAATTGCATCTGCCATTACCAGTTGCAAGTATTTTTTTGGCGCATTTTGGTAAATGTTCAAAAACAGTAACACTTAAATCAATATTAAGTTTTTTTGCTTGTCTTTTTGCTTCAATAGCCGAGGCAAGACCTGAAGCGCCACCACCAATAACAGCAATTCTTTTTATCAATGTAAACACCACCTTCAGAGAAGTAAAAGTATTATACAATAATTTTAAAAATGATACAATAAGTTTTTTAAAAAATGTTTACAAATGACTTTTGTTTTGCTATAATAATACGGATATTGTGGCTAATTATATATACTCTGTTTTAAAGAGGTGGATTTTTTGAAACCAAATATTATATTTTACTTTTCAGACCAACAAAGGTTTGACACTTTGACACCAGACTTAATGCCTAATTTGTGGGCATTAGCAGAAGAGGGTACACGTTATACAAATTCATATACCTGTCAGCCTGTTTGTGGTCCTGCAAGAGCGTGTTTACAAACTGGTAAATATGCAACTCAATGCGAGTGTTTCAAAAATGGTATTCCACTTCCTGAAACCGAGAAAACCTTAGCCGATTATTTTAACGAAAATGGTTACGATACCGCATATATCGGTAAGTGGCATTTGGCATCCGGCAAGGGTAAGCATTATGAAAAAACAGCCGTTCCAAAAGAACTTCAGGGGGGTTATAAATACTGGCGTGCTTCTGACGTTTTAGAATTTACTTCTCACGGTTATGACGGCTTCGTATTTGATGAAAATGGTAACAAAATCGATTTTACTGGTTACAGAGCAGATGCAATTAACGATTTTGCCATAGAATATATTAATAACAGAAGCGAAGAAAACGAAAAGCCATTTTTTATGTTTGTTTCTCAATTAGAGCCACATCACCAGAATGACCACAAAGCTTTTGAGGGCTTTAAAGAAACTATTGATAATTATAAAGATTATCCGATTCCAGAAGATTTACGCTTTTTAAAAGGTGATTATAAAAAAGAATATCCCGATTATCTTTCTGCAATTAACAGAATAGACTATAATTTGGGTAAACTAATCGAAGCTCTTAAAGAAAAAGGTTTATATGATAACACTGTAATCATTTACACAAGTGACCACGGTTGCCATTTTAAAACACGAAATATTGAATATAAACGTTCTTGTCACGAGTCTTCAATTCACACACCTTTAGTTATTGGTGGCGGTGCTTTTAAACGTGGTATTGTTGACAACAGATTAGTAAGCTTAATTGATTTACCACCAACAATGCTCGATTTTGCAGGTGTTTATATTCCATCGTTCTTTTCTGGAATATCAATATTAGAGCAAGAAGAAAAAGGCACAGAACGTGAAAATGTGTTTATTCAGATTAGCGAGTCACAGGTTGGCAGAGCTATAAGAACTAAAAAGTATAAGTATTCAGTGAGAGCTTTTGGTAATGGTTTTACTAAAAAGGATTCTAAGGTTTATTATGAAGATTATCTTTACGATTTAGAGAATGACCCTTATGAAAAAATGAACCTTGCAAATGATAAGAATTTTAAAGAGATAAGAAAAAATCTCTCTAAACAGCTTTCTGATGAAATGGAAAAAGCGTGGGAATTAAAACCAAAAATCAAACCAACTCTTATTAAACGTAAAAAATAACTTGATATAATAACGGAGGAATAGTTCAATGAAACGCATTGAAATAGCAAATATTTATAAATCACCAGAAGCTTTCGGTGATAAAGAAATTACAGTTTGTGGTTGGGTAAGAACTCAACGTGCATCAAAAGCAATCGGCTTTCTTGAAATAAACGATGGTGGTTGCTTCAAGAGTCTTCAGGTAGTTTTTGAAGATGAAAAAATCAACAACTTCAAAGAAATTTCAAAAATCAATGTTGGTGCAGCAGTTATTGTTACTGGTACTTTAATTTTAACACCAGATGCAGCACAACCATTTGAAATAAATGCAAGTGAAATTGTAATCGAAGGTGAATCAGCACCAGATTACCCACTTCAGAAAAAACGTCACACATTAGAATATTTAAGAACTATTGGTCATCTTCGTCCAAGAGCAAATACTTACTCAGCAGCATTCCGTGTTCGTTCAGTTGCATCATTTGCAATTCATAAGTTCTTCCAGGAACGTGGCTTTATGTATGCACACACACCACTCATTTCTTGCAGTGACTGTGAAGGTGCCGGCGAAATGTTCAGAGTAACTTCATTTGAACTCGACAACGTTCCTAAGAATGAAGAAGGTAAAATTGATTACTCCAAAGATTTCTTCGGGAAACCTGCATTCTTAACTGTTTCAGGTCAGCTTGAAGGCGAAATTATGGCACAATCTTTTGGTAAAATCTATACATTTGGTCCTACATTCAGAGCAGAACGTTCTTACACACAGCGTCACGCCGCTGAATTCTGGATGATTGAACCTGAAATTGCTTTTGCAGACCTTAGTGACGATATGGATTTAGCAGAAGATATGATTAAATATGTTATCAGCTATGTTCTCGAGAATTGTAAACAAGAATTAGAATTCTGCAATAAATTCATTGATAATGGTCTTATTGAAAGACTTACAACTGTTGCAAACTCAGACTTTGCAAGAGTAACTTATACAGATGCAGTTAAAGAACTCGAAAAGAACAATGATAATTTTGAGTTTAAAGCATATTGGGGTTGCGATTTACAGACAGAGCATGAAAGATATTTGACAGAACAAGTATTCAAAAAGCCTGTTTTCGTTACAGATTATCCGAAGGAAATCAAAGCTTTCTATATGCGCCTTAATGATGACGGCAAAACTGTTGCTGCTGCTGACTTACTCGTTATGGGTATTGGTGAAATTATCGGTGGTAGCCAACGTGAAGAAAGATATGATGTTCTTGTAGAAAGAATTAAAGAATTAGGTCTTAAGGAAGAAGATTACTGGTGGTATTTAGATTTAAGAAAATATGGTGGTACCCATCACGCTGGTTTCGGTCTTGGATTTGAAAGACTTATTATGTATATGACAGGTATTTCAAACATCCGTGACGTACTTCCATTCCCAAGAACAACAGGTACAGCAGAATTCTAATTACATTTTAATTTTGGAGTTTATTTATGAATCAATCTTATTTAAAAATGTCAAAAGACGAATTACAAGCACAATATAACGCCGTTTTGGCAGAATATAATGATATTAAAGCAAAAGGACTTAATATAGATATGTCACGTGGTAAACCGGGTAGTGACCAGCTTGAGATTTCTAACGATATGCTTAAAGTATTTGAAGATGGTAACTTTAAAAGAGAAGCAGGCTTGGATGTAAGAAACTACGGTTTACTTGAGGGTATTCCGGAGTGTGAGAAGCTTT
>JAZNUL010000094.1:0-13335 GCA_045592285.1 Acutalibacteraceae bacterium | reverse complement strand
TTTTCATAAACACAATTTTGTATTACAGTCATTGAAAGGAATATAGTCGAATTTTCAAAGAAAATTCGATACCAAATATATGATTTGGTATCGAAACAGTGTAATTTTACACTGTTTCGACTAACTATAATCGTTATAATTGTTGTTTTATAACATTAGTGCATCTTATCATTTTTAGTTGGAGATAAAAACTTGAAATAATAAGATGAACTTTATTTTACGATATTAAAATTACGGCGTAGCCTCTTAATTCTGCATTTAAAAAACTACTGCTTTTTGATGCTATCAATTGCATTCTTTTCAAGTCTTGAAACCTGTGCTTGTGAAATGCCTATTTCATCTGCAACCTCTGTCTGTGTCATACCTTTCATAAATCGCATTGAAAGAATATTTTTCTCTCTGTCTGGTAAATTCTTTATTGCCTCCTTCAAAACGATTTCGTCTAACCAGTCTCTGTCAGTTTCGTTAGAGCCTATCTGGTCCATCAAAAATATTGTGTCACCACCGTTTGAATATACTGGCTCATAAAAAGAGACGGGGTCAACAACGGCTTCAAGTGCAATTACAACCTCTTCTTTTTTTAAGTTCATTTCTTTTGCTATTTCTTCAACTGTGGGTTCATAACCCTTTTCATTGGATATTCTTTCTTTTATCTGCATAGCGTGGTATGCGGTGTCTCTTAAAGAACGAGAAACTCTTATTGGGTTGTTGTCTCTTAAATATCTTCTCACTTCACCAATAATCATCGGCACGGCATAGGTCGAAAAGCGTACGTCGTGGCTTGTGTCGAAATTATCTATTGCTTTAATTAAGCCAATGCAACCAACCTGAAACAAATCATCTAAGTTTTCACCACGATTAGTAAAACGCTGAATAACACTTAAAACAAGTCTTAAATTTCCGCTTATTAAATCTTCTCTTGCTTTTTTGTTTCCTTGCTTTGCTTCTTTTAAAAGTCTTTGTTTTTCTTTTTCAGGCAAAACCTTCAATGTAGCAGTATTTATTCCACAGATTTCTACTTTATTATAAACCATAAAAAACTCCTTTTAAAACGATATGTAAAAAAGAGTTTTGTGAAGTTTTAAAAGTACAAAAATTATTATTTGCGATTTGTAAACATTTAATCAAAAATTTACTAAAAAAACCAAAAATTTTTACGCTAATTTTACAATGAAAATTATTGACATTTGAGTAGTGTGTGTTATAATAATAAAAAGAGAAATTAAGAAGTTTAAGGAGTGTTAATTCTATGAAAAAGTTTTTTAAATTTTTAGGCGTTTTAGCAGCTATTGCAGCAGCTGCAGCAGCAGTTTATGTTGTTCTTCAGAAAGTTAAAGCCAAAAATGCTCCTGAAAGCTACGATGAAGACAATTACGTTTCTTGTTCTTGTCTTGAAGATGACTTTATCTCAGAAACAGTAGCTGAATAATTTAATTAAAAACGACAATTACTTAGTCTTTAATTCGATACGAGATATCGGCAAGATTTGAGTTTAACAATGGGTAAGTTATGCCCTTATATAAACTACTCAAGCCTTTGCCGTTTTGGCAAAGGCTTTTTTATAAGATGATTTTAAATTTTCAGAAGGATTGGTTTTGAATGGATTTCGCATTTAAAAATGCATACGTTTACAAAAATCAAAAAGTTACATTCAATCCTGAATACACCTGTCAGGCAGATGTTCAGGGTGATGTGGCTATTTCTTCATTTTTAAAGGATTTATTATCTTCAAGTGTTTCTGAATATGGTATTTTTCCCGGTTTCTGTGATGTTCACGTTCATCTCAGAGAGCCGGGTTTTTCTTATAAAGAGACAATAAAGACAGGAACTTTAGCTTCGGCACGTGGTGGCTATACAGACGTTTTATCAATGCCTAATTTAAATCCTGTTCCTCATAATGAAGAAAATATGAATATCCAAAGGGATATAATAAAAAAGGATGCAGTAATTGGTGTTCATCCTTTTGCAGCACTTACTGTTGATGAAAAAGGTGAAGAGCTTTCAGAAATTGAAAAATTAGCACCGATTTCTATTGGTTACTCAGATGACGGCAGAGGTGTTCAGAGCGAAAGCTTGATGCGCTCTGCAATGGAAAAGGCAAAGGCTTTAAATAAAATAATCTCAGCCCATTGTGAAGATAATTCGCTTCTTAATGGTGGTTATATACATAAGGGTGAATATGCTTTAAAAAATAACCACGCCGGTATATGTAGCGAAAGCGAATGGGGTCCAATAAAGCGAGATATTAAGTTAGCAAAAGAAACTAATTGTAAATATCACGTGTGTCATATTTCAACTAAAGAAAGTGTTGAACTTATAAGACAGGCTAAAAAAGATGGTGTGGATATTACTTGTGAAACAGCTCCGCATTACTTGGTACTTAACGATATGATGCTAAAGGACGAAGGCAGGTTTAAAATGAATCCGCCAATCCGTGGGGAAGATGATAGACAAGCTTTAATAGAAGGCGTGCTTGATGGCACAATAGATATGCTTGCAACTGACCACGCTCCACATTCCTTAGAAGAAAAGAGTAAAGGGCTTAAAGGTAGTCTTATGGGAATAACAGGTATTGAAACTGCTTTTCCTATAGTTTATACAAAGCTTGTAAAAACTGGCATATTGCCACTTGAATTAGTTATAAAAATGCTTACAGATAATCCAAGAAACCGTTTCGGTATAAAAGATAACGGTTCTCTCTCTATCTGGGATTTGAGCAATGAATATAAAATCGACAGTAATGAATTTCTTTCAATGGGAAAGGCTACGCCGTTCCAAAATGAAAGTGTTTTCGGAAAGTGTCTTATGACTGTATATGGAGGTAAAATTGTATGGCAAACGAAGTAAGAAAAAAGATCGTCTTTCAGGACGGTAGTGAATTCACAGGCTATGGTTTTGGTGCAGACTCAGAAAGAGTATGTGAAATAGTTTTTAATACTGCTATGGCAGGCTATCAGGAAATGATTTCTGACCCAAGCTTTGCAAATAAAATTGTGGTTATGACTTATCCGCTTATCGGTAACTATGGTGTTGCTGATGAGGACTTTGAAGCAAAAGCAAGTTCACTTGGTGGTCTTGTTGTAAGAGAATATAATGATATTCCTTCAAACTTCCGTTACACAAAAACACTCTCAGAAGAAATGGAAGAAAACCACATTCCTGGTATCTGGGGTGTAGATACAAGAGAAATCACAAGAAAAATCCGTGATAATGGTAGTCAGCGAGTAATTCTTACAAATGCTGATGTTCCAACAGAAAAAGCTCTTGAAATCATTAAGAATACACCAGTTGAAACTGATGCAGTAGCAAAGGTGAGCTGCAAAAAACGTTGGTATTCAAGAACAACAAATGCAAAATACAACGTTGTTGCTATTGACTGTGGTATTAAGCTTAATATTATTCGTCTTTTAAATGCACGTGGCTGTAACGTAACTGTTGTTCCTTACAACACATCTGCAAAAGAAATTATCAAAATGAATCCAGACGGCGTTATTATTTCAAACGGCCCAGGTAGCCCAGAAGATGTTTCTTCTATTGTTGAAGTAATAAAAGAGTTTAAAGGCAAATTCCCACTCTTCGGCATTGGTCTTGGTAATCTTTTAATTGGTTCGGCTTACGGTGCTAAGAGTGATAAATTAAAATTCGGTCATCACGGTGGCAACCACCCTGTAATGAATGTTGAAACAGGTAAGGTTTTAACCGTTTCTCAAGGTGAAGATTATACACTCAATGAAGATTCATTGAAAAACACAACATTAAAAATAACACATCGCGATATTCTCGATAAAACAGTTGCTGGTGTTGAAAATGCAAGTGAAAAAGTTTTCGGCGTTCAGTTTAATCCAGAAGGTGCACCAGGTGCAGTAAACGATGCTTTATTTGATAAATTTATTAATCTTATGAAGGAGGGCAAGTAAGATGCCAAAAAGAACTGATATAAAGAAAATACTTGTTATAGGCTCTGGCCCTATCGTAATTGGACAGGCTGCTGAATTCGACTACGCTGGTACACAAGCTTGTCTTGCACTTAAAGAAGAAGGTTATGAAGTAATTCTTTGCAACTCAAACCCAGCTACTATTATGACAGATACTTCAATGGCTGACAAAGTTTATATGGAACCACTCACACTCGAGTATATTGCAAAGGTTATTCGTTATGAAAGACCAGATGCAATTGTTCCTGGTATCGGCGGTCAGACAGGTCTCAACCTTGCTATGCAGCTTGAGAAAAAAGGTGTTTTAAAAGAATGTGAAGTTGAGCTTTTAGGTACAAAGAGCGAAAGTATCGAAAGAGCAGAGGACCGTGAACTCTTTAAACAACTCTGCCTTGATTTAGGTGAGCCTGTTCTTCCATCTGAAATTGCTAATACAGTTGAAGAGGGTCTTGCAGCTTGTGAAAAAATCGGTTATCCAGTTGTTCTTCGTCCTGCCTTCACGTTAGGTGGTACAGGTGGTGGTTTTGCTGATAACGAAGCAGAATGCCGTGAACTCCTTAAAAATGGTCTTAAGCTTTCACCAGTTCATCAGGTTCTTGTTGAAAAGAGCATTAAGGGCTATAAAGAAATTGAGTTTGAAGTTATGCGTGACTCAAATGACACAGCTATTGCTATTTGTAATATGGAAAACGTTGACCCTGTTGGTATTCACACAGGTGACTCAATAGTTGTTTGTCCTTGCCAGACACTTACTAATAAAGAAGCTGGTATGCTTCGTGATAGTGCTTTAAGAATTATTAAAGCATTAGAAATTGAGGGTGGCTGTAACGTTCAATTTGCACTTGACCCACTTTCATTTGATTATTACGTTATCGAAGTTAACCCACGTGTTTCACGTTCATCAGCTTTAGCTTCTAAAGCAAGTGGTTATCCTATAGCAAGAGTTACTGCAAAAATTGCAGTTGGTATGCACCTTGAAGAAATTCAACTTGCAAACATTCCTGCAGCTTGCGAACCAGCACTTGACTATGTTGTTGCAAAAATGCCACGTTTCCCATTCGATAAATTTGCAACTGCAAACAATAAGCTTTCAACTCAGATGAAAGCAACAGGTGAAGTAATGAGCCTTGGCAGAACTATTGAAGAATGTCTCTTGAAGGCTGCACGTTCACTTGAAATTGGTGTTTGCCACCTTTATATGAAGAAATTCGACGATTACACAGAAGCAGAGCTTCTCCAGTATATCAAAGATGGCACAGATGACAGAATCTTTGCTATTGCAGAGCTTATCAGCCACGGCACAGATATCGGTATGATTTATGATGCTACTAAGATTGATATCCTCTTCCTTGAGAAAATAAGAAACATCATCCGTATGGAGGAAAAACTCAAGGCTAATAAGAATGATTTGACAGTTCTTTATGAAGCAAAGAGAATGGGCTTCTGTGACCAGTATATTGCTCGTCTCTGGGAATGTGCAGAAATCGATGTTTACAACATCCGCGTTGAAAACAAAATGTTCCCAGTTTACAAAATGATTGATACCTGTGCAGCAGAATTTGAGGGTACAGTTCCTTACTTCTATTCAACTTATGAAGCAGAAAATGAATCTGTTGTAACAGATAAAGAGAAAATTATCGTTTTAGGTTCAGGCCCTATCAGAATCGGTCAGGGTGTTGAATTTGACTACTCAACAGTTCACGCTGTTCAGACAATCAAGGCTTCAGGTTACGAAGCAATTATTATTAACAACAACCCTGAAACAGTTTCAACTGACTACACTTGTTCAGATAAGCTTTATTTCGAGCCACTTACAGTTGAAGACGTTATGAATATTATCCACCTCGAAAAACCAATGGGCGTTATCGCTTCTCTCGGTGGTCAGACTGCTATTAACTTAGCAGAGCCTCTTAAAAATCGTGGTGTAAAAATCATAGGTACAGACTGTGATGCTATTGAAAAAGCAGAAAATCGTGATTCATTTGAAAAGCTTCTTAAAGAGCTCAACATTCCACAGCCAGAAGGTAAAGCGGTTACTAAGATTGAAGATGGTCTTGAAGCTGCAAAGAAAATCGGCTATCCAGTATTAGTTCGTCCATCATTCGTTTTAGGTGGCCGTGCAATGCAGATTGTTGCTGATGAAGAACAATTAAAGCATTACCTTAAAACTGCTGTTGAAATTGATGAGGATAAGCCAGTTCTTGTTGATAAATATATTTCTGGTAAAGAGGTTGAAGTTGACGCTATCTGTGATGGTAAAGACGTTTTCGTACCAGGTATTATGGAGCTTGTTGAAAGAACAGGTATCCACAGTGGTGACTCAACAAGTGTTTACCCAACCTTCAGTATTTCACAAAAGGTAAGAGAAACAATTCTTGATTATACAAAGAAATTAGGTTTAGGTATCGGTATCATTGGTCTTTACAACATTCAGTTCATTGTTGATAAGGCTGACAACGTATTCATTATCGAAGTTAACCCACGTTCTTCAAGAACAGTTCCATTCCTTTCAAAAGCAACTTCTTATAGTCTTGCAGATATTGCAACTCTCACAATCTTAGGCAAGAGCCTTAAAGAACAGGGTATTGACTATATTTATCCAGAAGATAAAAAACGTTGGTATGTTAAAGCACCTGCTTTCTCATTCTCAAAACTTCGTGGTCTTGATGCATACCTTTCACCAGAAATGAAGTCAACAGGTGAAGCTATTGGTTATGACGATAAGCTCACACGTGCACTTTATAAAGCATTACAGGCTTCTGGTATGAACGTTATGAATTATGGTACAGTTCTTGCAACTATTGCCGATGAAGATAAAGAAGAAGCATTACCAATTATCCGTCGCTTCTACAATATGGGCTTCAATATTCAGGCTACAGAGGGTACTGCAAACTTCCTTAAAGAAAATGGTATCAGAACTCACGCTGTTAAGAAAATCAGCGAAGGCAGTGAAGAGATTCTTAATAATATGCGTCAGGGTTATATCAACTACGTTATCAATACACGTGATATTAACCAGTCAGGTGTAACTTCTGATGGTCATGAAATTCGTCAATGTGCAGTTGAAAACAACGTAACACTCTTCACTTCACTCGATACTGTTGCAGTATTACTTGATGTTCTTGAAGAAACAACACTCTGCATTTCAACTATTGACGCTTAAATATCCAATTAAGAGGATGTAAATATGTATCAAGGAATTTATACAATAAAAGAAAATAAAAAAATCGCAAAAGACGTTTTCAAAATGATTGTTGAGGGCGACACATCTGCTCTTACTGCAACAGGTCAGTTTGTTAATCTTAAAATTGATGGTCTTTATTTAAGACGACCAATTTCAGTTTGCGATTATGATGACAGTACAATTACACTTATCTACAAGGTAGTAGGTGCTGGTACTGAGATTATGTCTACAAGAGTAGCAGGTGAGAAGTTCGATATTTTAGTTGGACTTGGTAACGGCTACAATACCGATAAAAGTGGAGAAGCTCCACTTTTAATCGGCGGTGGCGTTGGTGTTCCACCAATGTATGGTCTTTGTAAAAAATTAGTCTCAGAGGGCAAAAAGCCAACTATAATTTTAGGCTTTAACACTGCTGAAGAAGTTTTCTACAAAGAAGAATTTGAAAATTTAGGTGCAACAGTTTACGTTACTACTGTTGATGGTAGCGTTGGTACAAAAGGTTTTGTAACAGACGTTATGAAAGACCTTACATATTCTTACTTCTTTACTTGTGGACCAATGCCAATGTTTAAAGCTATTGAAAATACTGCTACTACAAGTGGTCAATACAGCTTTGAAGAAAGAATGGGTTGTGGCTTTGGTGCTTGTATGGGTTGCTCCTGCAAAACAAAATACGGTAACAAACGTATTTGTAAAGATGGTCCTGTTTTAGAAAGGGAGGAGATTATATGGTAAATCTTGAAACATCACTTTGTGGTTTAACACTCTCAAATCCCTTAATTCCTGCAAGTGGTACTTTCGGCTATGGTTACGAATTCGCAGAGCTTTATGATATTAATATTTTAGGTTCATTCTCTTTCAAAGGCACAACTAAAGACGCTCGTTTTGGTAACCCTACACCAAGAATTGCAGAATGTGAAGCTGGTATGATTAATGCTGTCGGACTTCAGAATCCTGGTGTTGAAAAGGTAATTACAGAAGAATTACCAAAGCTCAAAGAAGTATTTAATAAAAAAGTTATGGCAAATGTAAGTGGATTTTCAGTTGAAGATTACGTTTACACTTGCGAGAAATTAGATAAAGAAGAACAAGTTGGTTGGCTTGAGGTAAACGTCAGCTGTCCTAACGTTCACGGCGGTGGTATGAGCTTTGGTACTTCACCAGAAGCAGCCGCAGAAGTAACAAGAGAAGTTAAAAAAGCTACTACTAAGCCTGTAATTATAAAGCTTTCACCAAATGTTACTGATATTGTTTCTATAGCAAAGGCTTGCGAAGAAGCTGGTGCAGATGGCATAAGCCTTATAAATACACTTTTAGGTATGCGAATCGACTTGAAAACTAAGAAACCTGTTATTGTAAACAAAATGGGTGGTTTCTCAGGTAATGCAATTAAACCCGTTGCAGTAACGATGGTGTATCAGGTGTATGAAGCAGTTAATATTCCGATTGTCGGAATGGGTGGTGTTTCAACTGCAGAAGACGTAATTGAGTTTATGTTAGCGGGAGCTTCAGCGGTTGAAGTTGGTGCTGCAAACTTAATTAACCCTTACGTGTGTAAAGATATTATTGAAGATTTACCACGTGTTATGGAAAAATATGGTATTACTAATTTAAAAGATATAATAGGAGGCGCACACTAATGGGTAAAGACGTAATTATTGCTTGTGACTTCAGTAGTAAGCAAGCTTGTATGGATTTTTTAGATAAGTTCACAGGTAGAAAGCCATTTGTAAAAATCGGTATGGAGCTTTTCTATGCAGAAGGTCCACAAATCGTTCGTGAAATTAAAGCGCGAGGTCACAAAATTTTTCTTGATTTAAAGCTTCACGATATTCCTAATACAGTAAAAAAATCAATGGCAGTTTTATCTAACTTAGACGTTGATATGACAAACCTTCACGCTGCTGGTACTGGTGCTATGATGGAAGGTGCTTTAGAAGGTCTTACACGTGAAGATGGCACAAGACCTATTCTTATCGCAGTTACTCAGCTAACTTCAACAAGTGAAGAAAGAATGAAAAACGAGCTTCTTATAAACGAGCCAATTGATAAGGTAGTTATGCATTATGCAAAGAATGCTAAAGACTCAGGTCTTGATGGTGTTGTTTGCTCACCACTTGAAGCTGGTAAGGTTCACGACCTTTGTGGTAAAGAATTTCTTACAATTACCCCTGGTGTTCGTTTTGCTGATGGTGATATTGGTGACCAGGTTCGTGTTATGACACCAGCAGAAGCTAAGAAAATTGGTTCAGACTACATTGTTGTAGGTAGACCTATAACAGCAGCAGAAGACCCAGTTGCAGCATACGAAAGATGCGTAGCAGAATTTTGTGATTAAGGAGAATTAAAGATGGAAGCTTATAAAAGAGAATTTATTCAGTTTTTAGAAGGTGCAGGCGTTCTTAAATTTGGTGATTTTACTGCTAAAAGTGGTAGAAAAATTCCTTATTTCATTAATGCTGGTGATATTAAAACAGGTGAACAAATCTGTAAATTAGGCGAATTTTATGCAAAAGCATATTTTGAAAAAGTAGGCAACAAAAAGACTGTTCTTTATGGACCTGCTTATAAAGGTATTCCTATTGCAGTTTCTGTTGCAGTAGCTTTAGCTAAAAACGGTCTTGATGTTCCTTTCTTCTTTAACCGTAAAGAAGAAAAGGACCACGGTGAAGGTGGTGTTTTCGTTGGTTACAAACCACAAGAGGGCGAAGAAATCGTTATTGTTGAAGACGTTATTACTGCTGGTACTGCTATAAGAGAAAGTATGTCAATTCTTTCTGGTCTTAAAGGCACAAAGGTTGCAGCTACATTTGTTATGGTTGACCGTAAAGAAAAAGGTCAGACTGAAAAATCTGCTATGGCAGAGGTTGGCGAAGAATACGGCTTCCCAGTATATTCAGTTGTTGACGTTTACGATATTATTGAATATCTTGAAGAAGACGAAAAGAACAAAGAAAACGTTGAAAGAATTAAGAAGTATCTTGAAGTAAATGGTGCAAAGGAATAAAACTATGAGAAGTGTTATTGATGTTCTTGACCTTACAGTTGAAGAACTTGAAGAGCTTGTTAAGGTTGCAGATGATATTATAGAAAATCCTCAAAAATACAGTGAAAAGTGCAATGGCAAAAAACTTGCAACACTTTTCTTTGAGCCATCAACACGTACACGTTTAAGCTTTGAAGCCGCAATGTATGAATTAGGTGGTAACGTTTTAGGCTTCTCTGAAGCACAAAGCTCATCTGCTGCAAAAGGCGAAAGTGTTGCAGATACTGCAAAAACAGTTTCTTGCTATGCTGATATTATCGCAATGCGCCACCCAAAAGAAGGTGCACCACTTGTTGCATCACTTAACGCTTCAATTCCTGTTATAAATGCAGGTGATGGTGGTCACAATCACCCAACACAGACTCTTGCTGACCTTTTAACTATTCACAGAGAAAAGGGCAGATTTAATAATTTAACTGTTGGTCTTTGTGGTGACCTTAAATTCGGTAGAACTGTTCACTCACTTATTAATGCTCTTTCTCGTTATGAGGGAATTAAATTTGTTTTAATTTCACCTGACGAATTAAAGCTTCCAAGTTACATTAAAAAGGAAGTTTTAGAAAAGAATAATTTAGAATATGTGCAGACAACTGACCTTGAGGCAGTTATGCCAGAGCTTGATATTCTTTATATGACACGAGTACAGCGTGAACGCTTCTTTAACGAAGAAGATTATTTAAGACTTAAAGATAGTTATATTCTTACAGCAGAAAAACTCGTAAATGCTAAAAAAGATTTGTCAATTATGCATCCACTCCCAAGAGTTAATGAGATAAGTGTTGCAATAGACGATGACCCAAGAGCTTGCTACTTTAAACAGGTTCTTTATGGTAAATATATGCGAATGGCACTTATTCTTAAGCTTTTAGAGATTAATTAACAGGGGGTAAGAAGATGAGAGTTGACTCAATTAAAAACGGCTTTGTAATTGACCATATTACAGCTGGTAATGGTATGAAAATTTACGATTTATTGAAACTCGGCGAGCTTTCTTGCCCGGTTGCACTTATGACAAACGTTAAGAGTGCAAAAATGAGTGTTAAAGATATTATTAAGATTGACGCTGACGTTACAATTGATATGGATATCTTAGGTTATGTTGACCCTAACGTAACTATTGATATTATTAAAGACGAAAAATTAGTTGAAAAGAAAAACGTAGATTTACCAGAAAAATTAACTAACGTAATTTACTGCAAAAACCCACGTTGTATTTCTTCAACAGAGCAAGAACTCCCACACGTTTTCAAATTAACCGATAAAGAAAACAGAGTTTATCGTTGTTATTATTGTGAGGCTAAGGCGAAGTAAGTTAGGAATTAGGAAATAGGAAATAGGAATTAGGAAATAGTATTATAAAAACGAAATAATCCTATCATTTGCAGTTGGTTCTGATATCAACTAAAAATGATAGGATAATTTTATTTTTGCGAAGCTCTAATTCCTACTTCCTAATTCCTAATTCCTAATTCCTATTTCCTATTTCCTGAAAATGTATAAAAAACACTCTTTAGAGTAAACTAATGTTAAAGTTTACAAAAAGAGTGGTTTTTTATGATTTTTATTAAAGCTTTTTTAGTTGGCGGACTTATTTGTGTTATAGGTCAGTTGCTTGTTGATTTAACAAAGCTTACACCCGCAAGAATTCTCGTGGGCTTTGTTGTGTTGGGTGTAATTTTAGGTGGCATTGGCGTTTATAAATATGTTGAAGAATTTGCAGGGGCGGGCGCTACTGTGCCACTTTTAGGCTTTGGGGCATTACTTGCCGATGGCACAAAAACTGCAATAGAAAAAGATGGACTCTTAGGTGTGTTAACAGGTCCGTTAACAGCTGGTGCCGCAGGAATTATGGCGGCAGTAATCTGCGGAATAGTCGCTTCGTTTATAGGTAAACCGAAAGCGAAGTAGCTATTAGTTGTTAGCTATTAGCTGTTGGCTATTGGCAAATATTGTTCTCACGCAGTAGTGGGAGTGGTTTTTTGTTATAACAAACCAATTGCGTTCAAAAAAACAATTGCGAAGCTGATACAATCAAGTACGAAGGACTTCCGAAATTCTTAACACTTAATTCTTAATTCAACAAAACTGGAAGCTGCATCAAGATGCAACTTCCAGTTTTGTTACCACTGCATAATGGTCCGAAATATATCTTTTGCTATATTTATCTTTAACAACTTCGTATTTAAGTGCCTTAAAACCGTCGTTTATGAGAATGTAGTCTAAGACAATATCTTTGAAAGCATTTGGGTCTGCGTTGTGAAAGGTAGAAGAATTCATTGTATCTTTTGCTAATACTTTAGTGTCCTTTAAAACGTCAGCGGTAATATCTCTGTAGCCAAGGCTTTTTTCAATGAAGTTAAGGTCGCCAGAAAACACAACGGGCAAGTCTTTAAATTCTTTGGCTTTATTTAAAATCATACCAATGCTGTTTCTTCGTGCTTCACTGCTGGCATTGTCAAAATGAGTGTTTATGTGAACAAATTGTGTGTTTGTGTATTTGTTTTCTAATATAACCCAGTTACAAATTCTTCTGTAAGCAGAGCCCCAGCCGTAAGAGATTTCATCTGGTGTTTCTGAGAGCCAGAAGTAGCCGGAGTCAACGACTGTAAATTTACTCTTTAAATAAAAAATGGCAGTAAACTCATCTTCAGGGTCGTCACTTTCTTTATAATCCTTGCCAGAATTACCACCTACACCAATATAAGCGTATTCATCGCCCAATCTGTTAACGAGCTCATTCATCCAATAAGGTGTTGCTTCCTGAATGCCAATAGAGTCAACTTTGTTCTCACGGATAGTTTCAGCTATACCATCTGCTCTTGTTTCTAAATCTTTGCCGTCAAAACTCCACGAGCAGATGTTGAGGGTCATAATGTTAAGCTTTTCTGTTGGCTTTTTATAACCATTCTCTTCGTTATTTTTATTTTGAATTGTACCTATTAAAAAACCAGTTCCGTAGGTGAGTGGTAAAACTAAAGCAAAAACCAATATTAAAGCTATTATTTTAATAAACTTCTTCAAGATAATTACCCCTTAAATAAAGTGATTAAATAATATCATAATATTGGTTTCTGGTCAATAATTGAGTCCCGTTAAATATTTCAAAAAAATATTTAATGGGACTCGCATTTATTCTTTATTGTTTAGCAATTTTTCTCTGAATGAACTTA
>JAZNUL010000093.1:0-39611 GCA_045592285.1 Acutalibacteraceae bacterium | reverse complement strand
TTTATTTAAGGTGCAGTTAAAAATAAGCAAGTCGAACAACAAGGCATAAAAAAAGAGTTTAAGCACAACGATTTCAGTAATACAACAATTATTGATATTTTAAATGAAGAAACTGCCGAAAAATTAGGTAAAGCAGTTGGTAGATATATAACAATCGAAATTCCTGAGCTTACGTTTCTTTCGAGCGATTTACCTAAAATAGTCGAAACTGTAAAAGAGTCTCTCGATTTATTGTTGCCACATAAAAATGGACTTGTGTTAGTAGCAGGGGTGGGTAACAGTGATATTACTGCCGATGCCTTAGGACCATTTGTTGCTTCAAAAATTCTTTCTACAAGACACCTTTCAGAAGATTTACAAAGGAGTATAGGTTTTTCTGAACCATTAAGACCGGTTTCAGCAATTTCTACTGGTGTTTTAGGTCAGACGGGGCTTGAATCAAGCGAATATATAAAATGTATTGTGAAAGAAATTAATCCGTGTTGTGTTATAACCATAGATGCTTTAGCTTCTCGTAGCGTAAAAAGACTTGGCACAACTATTCAGATGTCAGACACAGGTATAGCGCCAGGCTCGGGAATTAATAATAAACGTAAGCGAATTGACGAAGAGTTTTTAGGTGTACCGGTAATTGCAATAGGTGTACCAACAGTTGTTGATGCGCTGACTCTTGCTGAAAGTATTTATGGTAAAGCTGATGAGCCACAAACAGTTGTAGATATGATTGTCACACCAAAGGATATAGATTTGATAATAAAAAATTCTTCTTCGCTTTTAGCAACGGCTATAAATCTCAGTTTACAGAAATCTTTAAATCAGGACGAGCTTACGGCATTGTTATAAATTTAAAAAACAGAGCATAAAATATATTGCACTACTATTTTTGTAGGCTGAAAGGCGTGTGCAATATGAATAATAAAAATAGAGGATTACAAGGCTTTCTAAGTATAATACTTTCACTTTCTCTTTTAACTGTAACAGTTTTCTTTTCGGGAGATTTAGTTAATTTTATTACTGATTTTACTTTAGGTGCTTTCACAGTAATGTCTGGTGTGAATGAATTTAAAAGAGAAAATTCCCAAAATTCTTCACAGGCTGAAAATGAAATTTTGGGTTTCGGAAATAGTTTTGTTGTAGATAGTGACTCTGCAGATACAAAAACGCCAGAGGATATTGAAAAACTAATGAATGAGGCGGTGTCTGCATATGCATCATTCAAAAAAACAGGCAAAATAGAAGAAACTCAGCTTTTAGAAACATCTTCTACAATAAGCTACGGGAATGTAGTTGTAAATAACAAGACAGAAACTAAAAAAGTAAACATAAAAAAAGAACTTTCAAAAAAGGCATCCTTGGGCAAAATTACAAAAGATGAACCATATATTCTTGTTTATCATACCCACACCACTGAGGGTTATGAGCTTCTTGACAAAGGCTGGTACTCAGACGAATATGTTTCAAGAACAAAAGAACTTGATAAAACTGTTGTGCGGGTCGGAGATGAAATTGTAACCAGACTTGAAAAGGCTGGTTTTAAGGTCATTCACGATAAAACTATTTACGATGCAAGTTACGATGGTGCTTATTCACGTTCTCTAAAAACTGTTGAAAAAATATTAAAAGAAAATCCTTCAATCGTAATAACACTTGACGTTCATCGTGATGCTATAGAGTACAGTAGTGGAACAAAATGTAAGCCTACTGCTCAAATTAACGGTAAAAAGGCTGCACAGGTTATGATAATAACTGGTGCCGAAGAGGGAGATATCAAAAATTATCCCAATTGGAGCAAAAATCTTACGTTTGCTATTGCTTTACAGAATAAGGTAGAAGAAAACTATAAAGGTCTGATGCGACCGATTTTCTTTTGTCAGAGAAAATATAATATGCACGTAACACCTTGCTCACTTCTTTTAGAAATGGGTACGGATGCCAATACTTTAGAAGAAGCAGTTTATTCAGGGAGATTAATAGGTGATTCGCTTGTAGAATTACTTGAAGAGAATATGTAGAGGGGAAACAAAAATGGATGAATTTTCAAAGCTTTTGAGGAATTTTACAGTCATTAGTATAATTATAATAATTCTCATAGCATTTATATCGGGTTCTTTTATAGCAGGATTTAAGGCCGATTATAACATTACTGGTATAGAGCGTGATAGAATAGGTAAGGCGACGAGAGTCGAACTCCGTTATAACAGAGAATATTTAAGTGAAAATATATAAAAAAGTAACAAAAACTGTAAAAAGTGTAAAATTCCTATTGAAAAAAAAGACTGTTTATTGTATAATTTACAAAAGGCATATTGCGAATATCAATTTGGGCGGTTACCGCTTTTGTATGCCTTATAGCAAGGAGATGGAAAGTTTGGCAGTTAAACTCAATACGAAGTATCTCGAAAGCTTTGTTGCTAAAGAAGATATCGATGCAATAAGCGGAGAAGTTGCTTCGGCAGTCGAGCTTCTCAATAATCGTACTGGTGCGGGTAACGACTTTTTAGGTTGGGTAGATTTACCTGTTAATTACGATAAAGAAGAGTTCGAAAGAATTAAAAAAGCCGCAGAAAAAATCCGTAACGATAGTGAAGTTTTAATCGTTATTGGTATCGGCGGTAGTTACTTAGGCGCTCGTGCCGCAATAGAATTTTGTAAATCACAAAATTACAATTACTTAAATAAACCGCAAATCTTTTTTGCTGGTAACACAATTTCTTCAAGTGCTTTAGCAGAAACAATTAAACTTTGTGAAGGTAAAGATTTCTCAGTTAACGTTATTTCAAAATCTGGTACAACAACTGAGCCAACTTTAGCATTCAGAGTTTTCAAAGAACTTTTAGAAGAAAAATATGGCAAAGAAGAAGCAGCTAAAAGAATTTATGCTACAACAGACAAGGCGCGTGGTACGTTAAAAGAGCTTTCAGATTCTGAAGGCTACGAAACATTCGTTATTCCGGATGACGTTGGTGGCAGATATTCTGTACTTACCGCTTGTGGACTTCTTCCTATTGCAGTTGCAGGTATTGATATTGATAAAATGATGCAAGGTGCTGTTACTGCCCGTGAAGATTTTAAAGCTGGCGATGTTTACACAAATGATTGCTACAAATACGCTGCAATGCGAAACATTCTTTACCGTAAGGGCAAATCAGTCGAAATGATGGTTGCTTACGAACCTGACTTTACAATGATGAACGAATGGTTCAAACAACTCTTCGGCGAAAGCGAGGGTAAAGAAAATAAGGGTATATTCCCATCATCGGCTATTTTTTCAACTGACCTTCATTCACTTGGTCAATACGTTCAAGAGGGCGAGAGATTGATGTTTGAAACAGTTGTTAAATTTAAGTCACCAAAGAGTGAAATGGTAATTAAAGAAGATGCCGAAAATAAAGATGGCTTTAACTTTGTTGCAGGAAAAACTGTTGACTTTGTTAATGAACAAGCTTTCTTAGGCACCGTTCTTGCTCACTGTGATGGTGGTGTGCCAAATATGATTTTAGAAATTGACAAAATGGATGAATTCAACTTTGGCTATCTTGTATATTTCTTCTGCAAGGCTTGTGCAGTTTCGGGTTATACATTAGGCATAAACCCATTTGACCAACCTGGTGTTGAAAGTTACAAGAAAAATATGTTTGCTCTTTTAGGCAAACCAGGTTATGAGTCTTTAGGCGCTGAGCTTAAAGCAAGATTATAATTTTAGTAAATAAGCTGAAGACAATTCAGCAAAAAAATAAACGGAGGTAAACACTATGGTTTCACTTATTATCGGCAACAAAGGTTCCGGCAAAACAAAAAAACTCATTTCTCTTATCAATGAGGCTGTTGACAAATCAAACGGAACAGTCGTTTGTATTGAGAAATCACCGTTACTTACTTACGAGGTAACTCACAAAGCAAGACTTATTGAAACAGAAAGATATGGTGTTGAAGGCGTAGACGCTTTTTATGGTATGATTTGCGGTATCATCGCTCAGGACCACGACATCACAGAGATTTTTGTTGACGCTACATTTAAAATCGTAGGCAGAGATTATGAAGCTTTTGCAGACCTTATTAAAAAGGTTAGTGATATTTCAAAACTTTCAGAAACAGACTTTGTATTCACAGTTTCAGAAGACGAAGACAAACTTCCTGCAAGACTCTTTGAGTATGCACAAAGAGCTTAATTAACTTAGTAAGATTCGCCTGTCTTTATGAGATGGGCGAATTTTTTTGAAAAAAATTACAGATTTTTAAATTATATATTGACAAATCTACTTTATTTTACTATAATATCAAGGCGTGTTGAGAGGTAGTTAAATGATTATTGAACTTGAGTCTATATTTAATACGGATGGTTCGTCTTATGAATTTGATTACGAACTTTCGCTTTCACATATCAGCGTTTCAGGTGTAAATCCACTTAAATCACCTGTTAAAGTCAAAGGTATAGTGAAAAATAATACTGGCATTGTTACACTTGAAGCTAATGTTGAACTTATATATTCGGCTTCTTGTGACCGCTGTGCCGAAGAAACTGAGAAAACATATAAATATGATTTTTCTCACAACTTAATTGCATCTTTAAGCAACGAAGATAATGACGATTTTCTTGTTGTAAGTGATATGCGCCTTAATTTAGACGAGCTTATCGAAGAAGATGTTAATTTAGAATTACCAACCAAATTCCTTTGTAATGATGATTGTAAGGGCGTTTGTGTAATGTGTGGTAAAAACCTTAACAAAGACCAATGTGACTGTAAGAAGCCAATAGACCCACGTCTTGAAGGTTTGCTTCAGTTTTTGGAATAAATTTAATTAGTAAATAAAACATTTATTGTTAAAACATAAGGAGGAAACTTAAAATGGCAGTACCAAAGAGAAGAGTTTCAAAAGCAAGAAGAGACAAAAGAAGATCAAACGTATGGAAAATGGATGCTCCACAGCTTGTAAAATGCCCACAATGTGGCGAATACAAGAGAGCTCACAGACTTTGCACAGCTTGTGGTTACTATAACAGCAAACAAGTAGTAGTTGTTGAAAAATAATTATTCTGTGCGAAATTTAAGTTGATTTGCTTTCAGGGGCGGCGAGAAATATCTCTCCGCCCTGTTGGAGTTTAAATTTGTTTTTTAAGAAGGTGAGTAAAATGTCGGTAATAGTAACTTGTGTCGAAAATAATTCCTATGGCGAAAAAGCGGGGATTTTAAAAAATGATGAAATCATATCAATAAACGGCAGAGAAATTACCGATGTTTTAGATTATCGTTTTGCAATTCAGAATAAAAAGCTCTCAATTTCTTTAAAACGTGGTTTAGAAAATATAACTGTTAATATAAGAAAGAGCAGTGAATTTTCTGATATAGGGTTAGAGTTTGAAACCTACCTTATGGACAAGCAACATTCCTGTAAAAATAAATGCATTTTCTGTTTTGTTGACCAGATGCCTAAAGGACTTCGTGATACGCTTTATTTTAAGGATGATGACTCTCGTCTTTCATTTCTTTTTGGTAATTATATTACACTTACAAATCTTACCGAAAAAGAAGCTGACAGAATTTGCGAGATGCACATAAGCCCTATAAACATTTCTGTTCACACAATGAATCCTGAGCTTCGTGTTAAAATGATGAAAAACAAGAATTCGGGTGAATCCTTGAAATTCATAAAGAAGTTTTATGAAGCTGGAATTTTAATGAATACTCAGTTGGTTCTTTGCCCAGGTATAAATGATGGTGAGGAATTAAGCTATTCATTATCAGAACTTGCAAAATACAGTCCATATATAAACAGCATTGCAGCCGTTCCAGTAGGTCTTACAAAATATCGTGAGGGTTTAGAGCATTTAGATACCTACAATAAAAAAACGGCAAATGAAGTTATTGATATAATAGATGACTTCAACGCTCATTATTCATTCTTTAACAATGGTAAAATCTTAGCTTTTGCTTCAGATGAATTTTACCTTTTAGCTGAAAGAGAGTTACCTGCTGAAGATTATTATGGCGAATACAGTCAACTCGATAACGGCGTTGGTATGTGTACACTTTTAAAAAGTGAATTTATAACTGCTTTAGAAGAAACAGAAGCAAAGATGCTTAATCGTGAAATTACCATAGCAACAGGTGAGTCGGCTTATTCACTCTTATGTGAATTTAAAGAAAAAACAGAAGAAAAGTTCAATGGTTTAAAGGTTAACGTTATAAAAATAACTAATAAATTTTTTGGCACAACAGTTACAGTTGCAGGGCTTCTTACAGGTCAAGATTTAAAAGAACAGTTGAGTAATATAAATTTAGGTCAAGAACTTTTAATTCCACGTGTTTCTTTAAGGAATGAAGGAGATAAATTCCTTGACGATATGACATTGGAAGAGCTCTCGGAGGATTTAAAAATTAAAGTTACACCCGTTATAAACGATGGGTATAAATTGTTAGAAAGTATTATAGGAGGTGCTTAAAAATGGCGCAACCAGTAGTAGCAATAGTGGGCAGACCAAACGTTGGTAAAAGTACACTTTTCAATAAGCTTACAGGTAAAAGACTTGCTATTGTAGATAATACACCAGGCGTTACAAGAGATAGAATTTTCGGTGAATGTGAATGGTTAGGTCATAAAATGATGCTTGTTGATACAGGCGGTATTGAACCATATTCAGACGATATTATTCTTTCACAGATGCGCCGTCAGGCACAGCTTGCAATAGACAGTGCAAACGTAATTATTTTTGTTACAGACGTTCGTGATGGTGTTGTTGCAACTGATAGCGAAGTTGCTTCGATGCTCCAGAAAAGCGGTAAGCCAATTGTTCTTTGTGTAAACAAGTGCGACAAAATCGGTGAACCACCAGCAGATATTTATGAATTTTACAATTTAGGTATCGGTGACCCGTTCCCAGTTTCATCAGTTCACGGTCATGGTACTGGTGACTTGCTTGACGAAGTAATTAAGCACTTTCCAGAAGAATATTTAAGAGATGGCGAAGATGAAGACGATTACATCAAAGTTGCAGTTATCGGTAAACCAAACGTTGGTAAATCTTCACTCGTTAACAAAATTATAGGCGAAGACAGAATGATTGTTTCTGATATTGCGGGAACAACACGTGATGCAACTGACAGCTTCGTTGAGAATGACTACGGCAAATTTATGTTTATTGATACTGCAGGTCTTAGAAGAAAATCAAAGGTTGAAGATGCAGTTGAACGCTATAGCGTTTTAAGAACAGATATGGCAGTAGAAAGAGCAGATGTCTGTGTAATTATGATTGATGCTTTAGAGGGCTTCACCGAGCAGGATAGTAAGGTTGCCGGCAGAGCATTAGAGCAGGGTAAGGGTTGTATTATTGCCGTTAATAAGTGGGATGCTTACGAAAAAGATGGCAGAACAATGGACTCTTACCGCAAAAAGCTTATGAATGACTTTTCATTTATGTCTTTTGCACCAATTATTTTCATTTCTGCAAAAACTGGTCAGAGATTAGACAGACTTTATGAGCTTATAAAGTTTGTTGATACCCAGAATGCGATGAGAATAAAAACTGGTCAGTTAAATGAAATATTGGCAGCTGCAACTCTCAGAGTACAACCACCAACAGATAAAGGCAAACGCCTTAAAATTTATTATATGACTCAGGCTTCAACAAGACCACCAACATTCGTGTGCTTTGTAAATAACGAAGAACTTTTCCATTATAGCTATCAGCGTTATTTAGAAAACCAGATTCGTGAAGTTTACGGACTCGAAGGTACACCAGTGCGATTTGTAATCCGTGAAAGAGGAGAAAAGAAGTTCTAAAATAAAAAGGGCTGTAAAAAAACGCTAAGTTTTTTTACAGCCCCTAATTTATTATTCTACAACAACGCCTTCTCTTGCTCTCTTTTCAGCAAGTTCAGTAACAATTCTTTCTTTCTCTTTACCAGAGATTTTGTAGAAGAACATTGGAATTGCACAAAGAAGCATACTTACACCTGGTACAATTGAAACGAGTGAGAACATACCAAAGTTCTGCATTTTAGTAAGGTCAGTTGCCGCAACAATTGCAGTAGAGCTTAACATGTTTTCAGGCTCTAAACCAATTAACATATAAGCAATAATAATACCGCTTGTTGCAAGAGCGTTACCAAGTTTATTAACAAAGCCCTGACACGCAGCACCAAGACCGTTATCTCTGAAACCAGTCTGTAATTCAATAAGGTCAAGGCAGTCACAAATCATAGCACTTGAAACTACGTTGAGAACACCTAAAGGAATACAAGAAATAAGAATGAATGGAATACAAATGTAAAGATTTGCAGTATACCAACCAATAACTGTTGTGAAAATACTTGCAACAAAACCAGCAAGACAAGTTGTAATAACTATTTTCTTATAGTCAAATTTCTTCATAAGCTTTGGCATAAAGAGCATTGCGCCAAACATACCAACTATTGCACATACCTGAAAGATTGTTTTTACAGAAGAAACGCTTGCATCAATAGCAGCAGTTCTTTCTGCTGGTGTCATACCAGTAAGTTCAGGACCAATATAGAAAGCATATCTTGCAACGTGAACAGCTGCAGCCTGAACCATATATCTGCCACTTGAAAGAACACCCATAGCAACAACAAGCATTAAAGGTTTGCATTTGAAAACTCTTGCAAGGGTAGAAGGTTCGCCAGGCTTTCTTACCTTTGCTGGAATTCTTACTCTTTCTTTAACGTGGAAATATGAATTTGTGAAAAGAATAATACCGATAACTGAAACAACAATTGAAATAATTAAATACTTTGATTTGTTATATTCAATAGGGTTGCTTGAGTCAATAACTAATGGTAAAGCAAGACCAGCAACTAAGAATAAAACTTCAGGAACAGCAGTACCAATACCATTAAGGATTTTTGCGAATGAAATAACCTGACCACGCTCTTCTGCATCAGGAGTCATAACATTAGGTAAACTCCACATTGGAACGTCTGCCATTGTGTTAAGCATACCCCAGAGGATATAAATAATTGCAGCGTACACCATTAAGCCGTTTTTATTTAAGTCAGGGCAGAAGTACATTAAAATTGTAAGCACTACAAGAGGTGGTGCAGAGTAAATTATAAATGACCTCATTTTACCTGTTTTTCTTGAACGTACGTCTGCTAAAATACCCATCATTGGGTCGTTAATAGCATCCCAAATTCTTGCACCAAGCATAAGCACAAGAATGAAAACTAATGGTAACTGTAAAACGTTAACGTAGTAGTCACTTATGTAGCTTGACATCATAGTGTAAATCATACCTTGACCCATAGTGCCAAGAGCGAACATATTAAGCTCCTTTTTAGGCACTTTGTAGGCTGTTTTTTCTTTCATATAAACCCTACTTTCTCTAAAATTGATTTTTTAATTATACCATAATATTCGCTTTATGACAATATATTTATATGATAATATTTAGTATAAAAAATTGTTTGTGTTTATAATCAAAAAATCTTTTTAAGGTATTTACAAATTATACCAAGTTTGCTAAAATCAGTTTGTATGTAAACCTTTTTAAAGGGGGCATTTTTGTGAAAGAGATAACCAATAAACCCATTCCCGAAATTTATAAAAGTCTTTACGATGAAAAAATAAAAGGCGAGTCGCTTTTTGTTATCGTGGGTGACTTGAATTTAAAAGGAAAATATGGCGAATCAATGCTTGTTTTTACTAAAGATAAGCTTTACGCCTTTGACAGTTGCTTTTCAGACAATCTTTTAATTGTTGAGTATAAAGATATTGAAGAAGCAGAAGTAAAAAGAATGTATGGTAATGCATTCTTCAAAGTGAAATTAAAAGGTGAAAACAAAAAGAAAAATATTCTTAGGTTTTCTTATGCCGCTGCAGAGGTTGGCGATGCTGCCGCAAACTTTGTAAATGTAATCAATGAAAATGGCTTTTCAGAAGCAGAGGTTGAGGTTGTAAAATCTGTTTACAGCAAGCAACGTTCATTCTGCCCGAAATGTGGTAGAAAATTACCTAAGCCAGATGCAGAATGCATCAACTGTTCAAGCAAAAGTCATATTATAAGTAAATTTGCAAAATATGTCGCTCCTGAAAAAACGTCACTTGTTGTGTGTATGCTTCTTTCAGTTGTAGCAACAGTTTTGTCACTCGTTCCACCTTATATTACAAAGATAATGGTTGACGACGTTATCCCTAATAAAGATGCACAAAAGCTTATTGTTGTTCTTGTGTGGCTTATGGGAGTTTATGTTTTCCAGTACATAGTAAATGGTATAAGGTCATATAAATTAAGAATAACTGGTAACAAAATTACATTAAACTTAAAGAAAGATATTTTTGAAAAAGCGCAATATTTACCAATGAGCTTTTTCGATAAAATCTCAACTGGTTCAGTAATTAACCGTGTTAATTCCGATGCTGGCACAATTCAGCAGTTTATAATGAAAATTTCACAGGAAGCAGTTGTTCAGGCGTTCACGTTAGTAGGTCTTGTTATTATAATGTTCGCAATGAGCTGGAAGCTTGCTTTGTTTTCGTTAATTCCAGTTCCTATAGTTGTTGTAGTTGGTAAAATGTTCAGTAAGGTATTGGGGCCTAAATATATGCGTTTATGGCGAAGACATTCTGCAATTTCAACAATGCTTGCAGACTCAATTCCGGGTGTAAGAGTTATAAAAGCTTTCACAAACGAAAGAAAAACTATTGATAAATTCAACAAATTCTGTGATGAATGGTTCAAAGAGGACAGAAAAGTTGCAATTCCAGCCGCAATTTTCCCATCAATTATTACGTTCCTTGTTACTTGTGGTTCGCTTGTAATATGGTTCTTGGGTGGTAATCTTGTTATTGGTGACGATAAAGACGTTTCATTAGGTCTTTTGGTTTCATTTGTAACTTATGCGAGTATGTTCTATAACCCAGTTAACTTCTTTGCGAATATCGGTGATACATACCAGAACACTTTAGCATCTGCTGAAAAAATTCTCGATATTTTAGATGCAGAGCCTGAGCACGATTTTGGTCACGATAACGAATTAGAAAGAATGCGCGGTAAAATTGAATTCAGAAATGTTAACTTCGCATTTGACCGTTCTAAAAAGGTTCTTTCAAATATCAACCTTACCATTGAGCCTGGCGACATTGTCGGCATTGTAGGTACAACTGGTAGTGGTAAATCAACTCTTATAAATCTTCTTATGAGATATTACGACGAGTATGATGGTGAAATTCTTGTTGACGGCGTAAACGTTCGTGATATTGATATGAAATACTACAGAAACTCAATAGGTTTTGTTCAGCAAGAGCCACTTATGTTCAGGGACACCATATTCAATAATATTGCTTATGGTAGTAACGTTTCTCACGTTGAACAGGTGCTTCACGCTGCTGAGGTTGCTAATGCACACGGCTTTATTTCAAAATTACCTGATGCTTATGATACAATGCTCGGTGAACGTGGTGTTGGTCTTTCAGGCGGTGAAAAACAACGTGTTTCTATTGCACGTGCAGTGCTTAAAAATCCAAGTATATTAATATTTGACGAAGCAACTGCAGCGGTTGACTCAGAAACAGAAAGTCTTATTCAGAGTGCTATTGAACGCCTTATAAGTGGCAGAACTACACTTATGATTGCTCACAGACTTTCTACCTTAAGAAAAGCGAATAAAATCGTTGTTGTTGATAAAGGTGAAATTATTGAGTGCGGTACTCCAGAAGAGCTTATGGCACTCAAAGGTAAATATTATAAGCTTATTGAAATTCAGTCTATGGGTGAGCAGTTACAAAAACGCAAGGCTGAAGAGAATTTTGAATAAGGGGGTGCAATATAATGCCACGTTATGTAGAAGGTCCTGATATACGTTTAACACCAAATGACGTTATTTTTGTTGATGTTGAATTTTATACAGGCGAAAAATTCACGGGTGTAGAGCTTCGCAGAATGTTCCCTATAACAGGTCTTACAAAGTATATTGCACTCGTTGACTCTGAAGGCGAACAAATTGCCATTATAAGAGATTTAAATGACCTTATGGAAGATTCCCGCAAGGTAGCAGAGAAAGTTCTTGAAGAATACTATATGATTCCAAGAATTACAAAATTTATAAAAATGAGTGAAAAGTTTAAAATCTGGATGTGGACTGCTGAAACCGATAAAGGTGTTTATACCTTTGAAATCAGAAACCACATTACAGCGGTTAAACCACTTTATGATGGTCGTGTGCTTATTAAAGATGCTAACGACAACCGCTACGAAATACCAGACGTAAAACAGCTTGATAAAAAGAGTCTTAAAATGATATTACCTAAGATATAATGAAAGGATGAATTTAACTTATGAAACTTCTTATAGCAATAGTAAATAATGAGGATAGTGCAGTTGTTTCTTCTGCACTCACAAAAGAGGGCTTTTCTGTTACAAAGCTTTCAACAACTGGTGGATTTTTAATGGTTGGCAACACAACGTTTTTAATCGGTGCTGAAGATGATAAAGTACAAAAGGCAAAAGATACAATTAAAGAGCATTGTAAAAGAAGAACACAAACTGCTCCATCAACACAAGCACTCGGTAGCGGACTTCGTGAAGGCGACTTAGGTGCAGAGGTTGCAGTAGGTGGCGCAATAGTATTCTCATTAGACGTAGAAAGTGTGGATAAATATTAATGAAAAAGTATTTAAAAGAATTAATAATTGCTGGTATTGAATTAGCGTTAATTTTCTTGTTTCCGTTAATACCAATGGGCAATAAAGATGCTCACATAATTCTTATTATGGCACTTACTCTTATTATTGGTATAATTGGTATTGCAATATCAGATAAGAAAATAAAATTCTTATTCCCTGTATTTACAACAATATTAGTAGTACCTACAATGTTTATGTATTACGAGCCAAGAGTTTACGGTAACATTTTCTGGATGTTTGTATTCTCACTTCTTGCAGTAATAATAGGCGAAGTGTTAAGGCTTGTTGTTTTGGGTATTATTAAGCTTGTTAAGATGGTTAGGAAATAGGAATTAGGAATTGGTTCTACTTAAATCTATAAAAACTCGTCAGACGTTAAGCCTGACGAGTTTTTTTATGCTAAAACTTCTAAAAAATTGGTTGCTAACATTAAAACTATGAGAACTAAAGGTACGATTATCGTAGATAAAGTTATTCGTTTATTCGGATTATCTACTTTAACCACTAAAATGTAAGGTATTGTTATAATATAAAGAATAGGTATGCCCCATATTCCAAATAACACCAAGAATTCTAATACTTCAATAATAAAATCGCCTACTAAAGGTATATAACTGATTAATAAAAATACTGGTAGTTCAAAAATAATACTGAGATATGAAATTAACATAACGGATGACCAGATTAATGTTGTATACATAAATATGTTCTTTAAAACTACAAGCAATTTATTTTTCATAACAGAACACTCCTTTTTTTTCATCTACATAATATCAATTTAATTTTCAAAATGTACTGAAATGTAATTTTTGGGCGTTTTTTTGTAATTTTTGGGAATTGTTATGACAGAGGAGGTTCTCTGTCTTGGTTTTAGTTGTAAGTCGGCACTGACCACTGACTCACTGACCACTTATAGAATTATTTGGTCATATTAGGCGTTTTCGCTAAAATATATTGACATACCTAAAATATAATGGTAAAATGTAACAAATGTTGTATGCGTTTTAATATTGTATTTTAAAGGGAGGTTCCAAGGTGAAAAGGAAACAGAAAAAAGTTGTTAAAACATCTGAAACTAATGGTGCTCGTATGAGTATCCAAACGAAACTTATGGGGGTAATTATTCCTGTAATCGTAATTGTAATTGTAAGTATTCTTGTAATTGTTCAAGTTACTACTAAGAACATATTACGTGAAAACAGTGAATTTTTACTTAAAACCAGTGCTGATAGTGCAGTAAACGATGTTTCTGCGTGGATGAATGAAATTCTCGGGAAACTCGATGCACAACGTGACGTGTTTGAATATATGGATATGACTCCACAAGAGCAACAGGCTTACGTAAACCATACTGTTGACCCTGATAGTAGTTGTTCGGGTGGTATCTACATAGCAACAGAAAATAAAGAAGTTTATGCAACGTGGGAAGTTCCAGAAGGCGATTATGACCCTACAACAAGGGGTTGGTATAAAGAAGGTCTCACACACGATGAATTTATGTTTGGTGATGCATATTTAGACCTTACTATAAACAAAATTGTAACTTCTGCTACTTGCGTTTTAAAGAATAAAGACGGAAGTGTCAGAGGCGTTGCAGCGGGTGACGTTCAGTTAGAAGAAATCTCAAAAATGATGGCTGAAGTTCAAATTGAAGAAACTGGCGGTGCTTTTATGACAGATGCTGGTGCTCGTATTGTTATAGGCGCACCAGATGAAGCTATGATGGCAAAATCTTTTGACGAACTTCAAGAAAATCCTATTTATGCAGCCGCAGTTGAGTGGATAGATACCAAAGAAGAAGGTCTCCACCAAGCTGTAGTAAACGGCGAGAATATGTATTATTACCTTGAATGGGTGCCGGGTTGCAACTGGGCTTCAGTATTCTATGTACCAGAGTCTGAAATACTTGCTGCAGCAAATTCTCTTACAACTACACTTGTTATTATTGCAGTATGCTCTTGTGTAATTCTTGCATTACTTGTTTTTGCACTTGTAAACAAATTGGTTATTAAACCAGTTAAGAAACTTGATAAAGCGGCTCAAAGTATTGCAGATGGCGACCTTAATACAACGGTTGATTATCATTCAAACGACGAATTCGGTGCACTTTCTGATAATTTCGGAAGAACCGCAAATCAACTTCACAATTATTCGGCATATATTGATGAAATTACAAACATACTTAATGAAATCGCAAATGGTAACCTTGTATTCGAACTCACACTCGATTATGTAGGTGAATTTAATAAGATTAAGTTAGCACTCGAAAATATTTCATCTTCACTTACCGATACTATCTGGCAGATGGATAATGCCGCACAACAAGTTTCAGCAGGTTCTAGTCATTTGTCTGATGGTGCACAGACTCTTAGTAGTGGTGCAACACAACAGGCGGCATCTGTAGAGCAACTTTCTGCTACAATCTCTGTTTTAGCAGAACAAGTTTATAAAAACACAGATACTGCAAGAAATGTAAGTCATAACGTTAATGAAACTGCATCAAGTGTTGCACAGAGTAACGAAAGAATGAGAGAACTTATTGATTCTATGACAGAAATCAATAACCGTTCTATTGAAATTGATAAGGTTATTAAAATTATTGATGATATTGCATTTCAGACTAATATTCTTGCATTAAATGCGGCAGTTGAAGCGGCACGTGCAGGTGAAGCTGGTAAAGGTTTCTCAGTTGTTGCAGACGAAGTCAGAAACCTTGCAATTAAATCACAAGAAGCAGCGGGTAATACTGCAAAACTTATAAGTGCATCTGTTAAGGCAACTCATCAGGGTAGTGAAATAGCAGATGAAACTGCAAAGAGTCTTCTTGAAACGGTAGAAAATATTAAATCTATAACAAATGATATCAATGCTATGTCCATTGCTTACGAAGAACAATCAACAGCGATTGCTCAGGTTTCAGAAGGTATAAATCAGATTTCAGACGTTGTACAGAATAATAGCACTACCGCACAAGAAACTGCCGCTTCAAGTGAAGAACTTTCTGCTCAGGCACAACTTTTAAATCAGATGGTAGAAAAGTTTACTATTAAATAATTGAGTTTAAATAAAATTTTCTAATCAATAAACTACTCTTTATTGCATTTGTTTTGCTATGAAGAGTAGTTTTTGTATTTAATAACTTACTGATTACTGATACAATTGATAGAACTTTTTGACATTTTCACTCATTTTGTAGAAAAATGCAAAAAATGTCGAAAAAATATAACCAAAAAAATTCGGCGAAATCGACGTCTCTCGTCAAGAAAAATCAAGTTAAGACCTTATTCACACCTTAATAAAATCAAGGTTTTGTTTATATTCACGATTGTTTTAAAAGTCTATTGCACTAAAATTTTCGGGGTGCTATAATTCACTCACTAACGGAGGTGCAGTAAATGAATAAACAACTGTCTGTGCTTTTAGCAGACGAAAAAAGCGAAGTGGCACTTACACTTGTGTCTGAGCTTAAAAAGAATATGATGGATGTAAAAGTGTGTGAAAAGAGTGGGGCAACATTACTTCAATTAGTAGAAAACAAAACACCAGATGTAATTATTATGGATGCATTTTTAATGCATATTGATGCTTTAGGCGTGTTACAAAGGTTAAATAAGTTAAATCTTATGAAACGGCCTCTGGTTATTGTTTTTTCGAGTATTGATAAAAGTCATTTTGAATTAGAAATTTTAAAAGCGGGTGCAGATTATTATTTTTTAAAACCAATTGAACCATCGCTTTTAGCAGAAAGAATTCCACAGCTTTACAGCTGGAAAGATATGGGTAACAGTAATGTCGGTGTAAATCATAATACCGAAACTAACATAGAGGTAACAATATCTGAAATAATGCATCAGATTGGTGTACCAGCACACATTAAGGGCTACCAGTATTTACGAGAAGCAATAAAGCGTTCAGTAAATGACCCCGAAATGCTTAATTCTGTTACTAAGATTTTATACCCGACAGTTGCAAAAGCGTTTTCAACAACACCGTCACGTGTAGAAAGAGCAATCCGCCACGCAATAGAGGTTGCTTGGGATAGGGGCGACGTTGACGTTTTATCGTCGTATTTCGGTTACACAATCCAGAGCGAACGTGGCAAACCAACAAATTCAGAATTTATTGCAATGATTGCTGATAAATTAAGATTAAAAATGAAAATATCTTAAAATAAAACATTCACCTTTATTGACTTTATCTTTTTATATGATAAAATTAAAAGGTGAATATTTTATTTTCAGGATGTGTTACTTATGGAAAAATATGCGAGATTTAAATATATGCCGTGTCTTCCTTTGGGTGAAGATGGCAGAAGAATTACTGCTTCAAAAAAACATACAGCTTTGTCACGTAAAGCGGCAACAGAGGGTATGGTGCTTTTAAAGAATGATAATAAGACCTTGCCTTTAAGCAAAGATTCTAAAGTTGCACTTTTCGGTAAAGCAACTATTGAATACATAAAAGGCGGTGGCGGTAGCGGTGACGTTTACGTGCCATATATCCGAAATATTTTTGAAGGCGTAGAAGAAAAAATTACTTCACAAAACATCTATATGCCACTTGTTGATTTTTACAAAGATTACGTAAAAAGAGAGAGCGTTAATATTCCGTCACAAGAAGAAATCAATGCTACTTGGGATATTGTTAATAATATGGATTTCTGCACTACTCGTGACGATATGACTTACGATACTTTTGCTTCAATGCATGTTAAAGAGCCTGCAATAGAAAGCAGTATGATTAAGTCAGCATCAGAGTTTGCAGACACAGCTATTGTAACTCTCAGCCGTTTCTCAGCAGAAGGTGTTGATAGAAGACCAATTCCATCTGACTATTACCTTTCAGATATCGAAAAAAATCTTTTAAATGAAGTTACAAAATGCTTTAAAAAGGTAATTGTTGTTATTAACTCAGGTGGTGTATTAGACTGCGAGTTTTTGGCAGAAAATGCTGGAGTTAATGCAATTCTTATGAGCTGGCAGGGTGGTCTTGAAGGTGGTAGTGCAATTGCAGATATCATCTTTGGTGACGTAAACCCATCTGGTAAATTAGTTGACACAATTGCAAAATCTTATGACGCTTACCCAGAAACAGAACAATTCTGGGAAAGCTTCGATTACGTTTATTATAATGAAGATATTTACGTTGGTTACCGCTATTTTGAAACAATACCTGGTGCTAAAGAAAAGGTTCGTTACCCATTCGGCTTCGGTCTTTCATATACAACCTTTGAGCATACAGGAAAGGTTTGTCTTGAAAAAGACGGAAAAATCTTCGCTATTGTTGACGTTAAAAATACTGGTGATGTTGCTGGTAAAGATATTCTTCAGCTTTATTATAGCGCACCACAGGGTAAGTTGGGTAAACCAGCTCGTGAATTAGGTGCATTTAAAAAGACTAAGCTTTTAAACCCAGGTGAAAGCGAAACACTCGTTATGAGTTTTGACGTTAACCTTATGGCAAGCTTTGACGATTTAGGAAAAATTCAAAAGAGTGCTTACGTTTTAGAAAAAGGGGATTATAGCTTCTATCTTGGTACTGACGTAAGAAGTGCTGAAAAATTAGACTTTACATACACAGTAAAAGAAGACAGAGTAGTTGAGCAACTCAAAAACTGGTGTAAACCATTTAAGCTTGAAAAAAGAATGTTAGCTGATGGTAGTTACGAAAACTTACCAATGGGCGAGCCAGAATACTTTTATGGTAAAAACGAGCCTATAACCGCAAAAGCACCAGAAGAATTAAAGAAGTTCGATTTGGTTGGCACAGAAATTACAATGGATGAGTTCATTGCACAAATGACTATTGATGAGCTTATGTATATAGTAGGTGGTCAGAAACAAGTTGGTATGTGCAACACTGGTTCATTCGGTGGCGTTGAAAGACTCGGTATTCCTTATGTGCCAACAGCAGATGGCCCTGCAGGTCTTCGTCTTATGGAATCAATTGGTATTCCTGCAACTGCCTGGCCTTGTGCTACACTTTTAGCTTGCTCTTGGGATACAGATTTAATCTACGAGGTTGGTGCCGCTGGTGGTGCTGAAATAAGAGAAAATAACTTAGGTGTGTGGCTTGCCCCTGCACTTAATATTCACCGTGACCCACTTTGTGGCAGAAACTTTGAATATTATTCAGAAGACCCTATTGTTTCTGGTAAATGTGGTGCGGCGGCAATCCGTGGCGTACAGTCACAGAAAACTGCAGTTTCAATGAAACACTTTGCTTGTAATAATAAAGAAGCTAACCGTTATCAGAACGATTCACGTATTTCAGAAAGAGCATTACGTGAAATTTACTTAAAAGGCTTCGAGATTGCAGTTAAAGAGGGTAAGCCTTGGACTGTAATGTCATCATATAACCTCATAAATGGTCAACATACCTCTGAAAGCTACGAACTCTTGACTGGTATTTTAAGAGATGAATGGGGCTTTGACGGAATGGTAGTTACCGACTGGGGCGTAAAAAATGACCCAGTTAAAGAAGTTAAAGCTGGTAACGACCTCAAAATGCACTGTGGCTACCCAGAAGACCTCAAAAAAGCACTTGATAGTGGCGATTTAACACGTGCAGATTTAGAAGTATGCACAAGAAGAATCTTAGAGATGTTTATGAAGTTAGCGTAAAAATAATATTTTATATAAACCGCTATTGCAATTTGCATAAAATTGCAATAGCGGTTTTGTTTATCTCTCCAAAGTTTTGAAAAACAACAAAATTTTTATGTAGTTTTTCGCTATTTTTGTCATATATAAGTGAAGCCCCAAAAAGCAATAAGGAGGTTTAGAGGGAACTATGCAAATGTCGGGTATGCGATATATTGGACAAGATATAGTTTAATTCGGGGTGGATGTATTTAAAACAAAGGAGAGAAAACACAAAAATGAAAAAGTCAATTAAAATTTTAAGTGTATTTTTAGCAGTGTTGACTTTCTTTGGTATTCTTTCAGCAGCAACGCCTGTGTTCGCTGAAGATGTCAACGAATATATCGCTGACAAAGAATATACTGAAAAGCTTCTTACAGAAGTTGTAGAAAACGACACAGAAGAAAAAGCACCTATTGTAAAAGAAATCGAAGAAAAACGCGAGGAAACCAAAAAGGTGTATTTAAGAGAAGATGGCACATATACCGCAGTCATCTCAAAAACTCCTGTTCACTATGAAAAGAATGGTGAATGGATTGATATCGTAAACGATTTAAAAACTGATGGCGATGTTGTAACAAACACCGCTGGTAATTTTAATGTTGAATTTCCAAAAGAAATTTCAGAAGATGACGAAATTAAAATTGAAAATGGTAAAGAAACTATTACTTTCTCAATTGTTGAAACTGAAAAAAGTAATGGTAAAGTTAAAAACAACAAAAAACAGAAACAAGATAAAAGCAAGGTTTCTGACGAAGAAATTTTCAATAACGATATTTCAAGAACAGTTTCAGAAATTGAGTATGAAGATGTACTTAAGAATACCAATCTTGAATATGTTGTTACCCCAACAGGCGTTAAAGAAAATATTATTGTTGAAAACAAAGAAAGTTTAAAGAAAAGCTATTCCTTTAATATAACAAAAGGCAAGTTAGAAGCTGAGCTTGATAAATCAAACAATTTATATTTCAAAAATAGCAAGGATGAAATTGTTTTCACTATTCCAGCTCCTGTTATGACAGACAGTAACGGTGCAATTTCTTATGACATTGATGTAAAAGTAAAGAATTTGAAAGAAGAAACAATTACTCTTACTTATACACCAGATAAAAAATGGTTGAATGATAAAGATAGAGCATATCCTGTTGCTATTGACCCGGTTATTATGTTAGATAGTGGTGAAAATGACTCGATTATTGAAGATACAGTAATTGGATACAGTGCAGAAAATTCTGATGTTGCAACAACTAACGGTGCTGATGACTTTATAGGTGCAGTATCAGATATGAGTGATTTGAAATATAATATTTTAGTTAGATTTACATCTGATTTATTGAATGTATATAAACAACCTAACATTGTGGTTACAGATGCTAAATATATGACTACTGGTGTGGTGTCTAATGGTAATATAATTGCCAAACCGATAAATTATTTAGCTGGAACGGGTAACACAACATGGAATTCAAAAACTATAACATGGAACACTGCTTTTGCAACATCAAATCCAACTATCGCTTACGAAAATAAAGTTATAGATTATTATACAGGTGTGGCTGGTAGTTCGAGCGGTGTTAACCATATATACTTCGATGTAACCAATATATTAAATGAATGGGTAAATGGTACACGAGCTAACCATGGTTTTGCATTAGTTGCAGATAGCGAAAATCTTTCATCAATGCTTTATCTTGGCGGTAGTACAAGTTCAAAAAATTATTACTCATACTGTACGATTGATTATGTTGATGCTAATGGTTACAATAGCAACTTTGAATATTTAACTCAAGATGTAGGTAGAGCTGGTACATTTAACGTGAATACTTTTACTCGTGGACTTTCAGGGTATCGAGAAGATTTAACACTTTCTGGTAATAGAATGCCTGTTTCTCTTGGTTTTAACTATAATAGTGCATATAGCAGTTTTTATGAATGGTATCAAAATTTTGCAAGCATTTATGGTGAGAATGTAACGGTGAAATCTCCGTATGGTGAAAATTGGACACCGAATTATTTAAGAGCACTTATGACTTTAGATGATTCTCAATATTACTATTTTACTGAAACTGGTTCAATGGCGGTATTCAATGCGACGGAAGATGAAGCTGGTAATACTGTTTTTGAAGAAGACATCAGTGGTGAAAGTGGTTATGAGTTAGAGGTAGTAGGTTCTGGTACAAATAATAGATTAGTGATTACTAACTTAACAGGCGAAAAAGAATATTTCGATTCTTATGGCAGACTTGTAGAAATTCATGAAGCAGAAGCAAATTCAGATGGAATTATTGACAAAATAACTATTTCATACGAATCATCCACGGAAGAAGATTTTTGTATTCCAAAAATCAAGTGCATTACAGATGGTGTTGGTAGAACATATAATTTTACATATTCAAACAATAAATTAATTAATATTATTTGCAAAGACAGCACTGGAACTGTAATTGAAGCTGGAACAACAAGTGCTGATTTTATGACTACATATACCTATTTAGGTAATAATCTTGTAACTGTAAATTATCCAACAGAAAATTCAACAACAGACCCAATGCAAGTTGCTTACACTTATGATGGTTCAGGTAATTTGAAAAAAGCACAACATACAAGTGGCTATAACATTCAATACACTTACGATATATCAAATAAAATTACAAATATTGCAGAATATGCCGATGAATCACAAAATATAACAGGTAACTATATTACTCTTTTGCAAAACAGCAACAATTGTGTAGTAGTGAATGATGCTTATTATGGTTCAAATACATATCTGTTCTCAAAAACAGGTGAATTGCTTTATACATATGATGATAAAGGGAACTATTGTAAGAATACATCATTAGATTTTTCTGTAGATGAAGATGAAACTGAGCCTGCCATTATAGAGGATTCATCTTGGAAAATAATTTCAGAAAATTTGTTGAAGAATTCGTCCTTCGAAACACAATATCCGACAAACACAACTCGTGCATTGAACTGGAATAACAATTTTACAAGAACGTCTGCAGTAACACATTCTGGTTCTTATGCATATCTCGTTAATTCAACAAGTGATATAACAAGATATAATCAACAAAGCATCAATGTTTCAGGTAACGAAAACTATACTTTTTCGGCTTATGTAAAAGCTGCAACAGTAGGTGCACTTACTTTGAAAATCGAACAATTAGATGCCTCGAGTACAATAATAAAAACAAATAAATATAGAATAACCAACACAAATGATTGGGAACGGTTCTCATTAACAGTTGAGACTTTGGAAGGTGTTGTATCACTTTACGTTTCATTTGGTTTTGAAAATAGCCAGGGATGTTATTATGTCGACTCGGTACAATTGGAACGTGGTTTAGGTACTGCTGTTTATAACTTTATAGAAAACAACAGTTTCAACAATAATTTAGAATATTGGTCTTCTCAGAACGATACATCTCTTTCACTTGTTGATGAAGTAATAAATGGTGAAAGTGTTAAAGCGTTAAAATTACCTACATGTATGCCATATTTTAATGTTGGAAGCGATAGCACTAGTCTTAATAACAAAGTATCATCAGTAACACAAAACATAAAATTAAATGGTAAAAAAGATGAAGTTTACTCAATTGGTGCATGGTTTAAAGGTGAATTTACCGATGGTTTGTTAAGCGAAACTACAAAAAATAATCTTGGTATAAATTACACACCAACTTTAACAAGGTTTGCACAATTAAAAGCGACCTACACATATACTGATAGCACTGGTGCAACTTTAACAGAAAATTTTGCGGTGGATTTTATCAGGGGTATAAATGGTTGGCAATATGTAAACGGTTGTTTTGTACTTAAAGGTGAAACAACAAGTATAAATGTTACAATTATAACTCAAAATATTCCTGTTGATTGTTATGTTACAAACGTTGAGTTATACAAAGAGGAGACAGCAATAACATTTTCAAATGAAACTACTGATGCAGAAGTGCAAGAACCTGAAAATTATGATGCAGTTAACGAGGGTGAATGTAATTGTGAAGAGTGCGAAGATTTAGATTGTACTTGCAGATGTGAAGACACAACAACTTGCACTTGTCTTCCATGTACACGCTATTCAAACAAAGAAATTAAAAGCACAGACGGTAAAACTGTTACAACACAAATGTACAATGGAAGTCAGTATATGCAGCATTCTTCAACATATTCTGATGATTTGAATAGTGTTATTTCAGAAACTGATGAAAACAATATTTCTACAGATTATTTATATGAAGATACTGGTGAAATATCGTTAATAACTGATGCAAATAACATTACTACAACTTATAAAAGTAATGCTATGGGCTATTTGTATTCAGCAGAAACTCCTGTTTCAAATCTTAGTGATGCTAATAAAACAAAGATTTCTTTGTTGTTTAATTATAATGGGGATTTATTATCAGAAGTTACTGCAGATGATGTTGTTTACACCTATACTTACGACAGTTGGGGACAAATTGATAAGGTTAAAGTTGACAATCTGGAACTTGTGGACTATAATTATGGTATAAATGAAAATCGTTCAAGAATTACTAATATAAAATCAACAATTGATTCTTCAACTGATTACACACTTAACTATATTTACGATTTATATGGTAATATAGTTCAGGTTGTTAAAAAAACTGAAACAAATGGTAATGCTGACGAAATTTCATATTACTATCATTATGATAATTTAGGTACTCTTTTATATATTGATGACAGTAACACAGGCAGAACTATCCGTTATTGTGCTGACGGTGGAGTTACTATTGAAGAAACTGGTACTAATGATATAATTTACGAGTTGTATTACAACGAAAACAATGAAACAGTCGAAACAATTGACGGTGGAACATATACTGCTAAAAGTTATGATAGTAGTTACAGTGCTTCTACTGGTGACACAACCCAGAAAGAAGCTGTTGTTTCAACAAAAAATTCAACTACTAAAACTCTTGGTGTTACAACTGTAACTGACTGGTTTGGAAGAAATAAAACTGTAACTGTTTCTACAAATGACCCGACAACTGTAACAACTACTTCAGATGTTTCTATTGTAAGTGGAAATATTTATAAAGGTTACGATAGTACTAAAACTACCAATTTAATATCAACAAACAGAAACACAATTTCTTATAATGGCGTAAACAGAGCAATTAATATTGCTTACACCTATGATGAAAATGGTAGAATTATTTCAAGAAGAAACGTAGGCAGTCTTGCTACAGATTTAGTAGAGTATAACACCTACGCTTACGATGAAGCAGGTCAACTTGTAAGAGAAGATAAAAACACTAAAAACACCTGGTTATATGAGTATGATGCAAATGGTAATATTACAAAAAGAAAAACATATAATTATACTGCTTCAGGTGCTACACCTACAACACTTATCTCAACAGATACATTTACCTATGTAACAGATACTTGGGAAGACAGACTTGTTTCATACAATGGTCAAAGTATTGTTTATGACAACATAGGCAACCCGACAACTTACCTTGGAGCAACGTTAAATTGGCGTGGCAGAGAGCTTGAAAGTTATACAAAAACTGAACTTGACACAACAACTAATACTAACGTAACAACGTCTATTTCTTACAGCTACGATGTTGACGGAATGAGATACCAAAAAGTTGTTAATGAAATTGATAGTGAAAAAAATGTTACTGAAAAGTCAAGATATAACTACGTTTACTCTGACGGTCAGTTAATTCTTTTAAGCTATACAACTAATGGTACAACACAGAATGCAAAGTTTATTTACGATTCAACTGGCGAAGTGCGTGGTTTTGTTGTAAATGGTACTACACAATATCTTTACGTTAAAAATCCTCAAGGCGATATTGTTGCAATAGTTAATGAATCTGGTGTTCCAGTAGTTCGTTATATTTACGATGCTTGGGGCAATACAACAATTACAGCAAATTCGGGTTACGATTATCTTGCTAATTTAAGCCCATTTGCTTATCGTGGTTATTGCTACGATAATGACATTAAGATATATTATCTCCAGAGTCGCTACTACGACCCACAAATTTGTAGGTTTATCAATGCTGATAGTAGTGAGTATCTTGGGGCAACTGGTACGGTTTTAAGTTGTAATCTTTTTGCTTATTGCGAGAATGATCCGGTGAATTCAATTGATTTTGATGGGAAATATGATAGGAAAAAAGTATTAAAGTATATTGAGCGGTGGACTGGTAAAACGAATAAAAATATATTTTTAAGAAATCCGCTTTTTAGACCATATGGTGAGGATTGTGCAAATTTCGCATCTCAATGTTTGAATGCTGGTGGGATTAGTATGACATCTACTTGGTACAATTATTGGGGGCCTATTATAAAGGTGATAAGTAAGTATAATCATCAAATAATTGGCTACGGGTATCATGTTACAACGGCTTGGTCTACTGTTTCGGGTTTGATGGGCTTTTTGTCATCTAGTACGAAGTATTTGCAACAAGTTTCGTATCTTTGTTTTTCAAGTATAAAAAAAGTAAATGTAAAAAAAGAAATAAAAAAATTTATCACTCTTATTGGGAATTTACAGGTGGGGGATATAATGTTTTTGGATTTAGTAGCGGATGGTGAAGAAGAGTATCACCATGCGACAATAATTTCAAAAATGTCTAAAAATGAAATATATTATGCTGCACATTCTTCCAATCGATATCAATATCCTCTTTCAAATATGATATACAAAAATGGAAGTTTGTATGTTGAGAGAGTTTTAATTTATTCTATAAAAAATAATGCTTCCTAATGGGTGGTGATTTGTTGAAAAAAAGTCTCATTTTTGGTATTTTATTTTTTATATTAATTATTCTAACAGTTGTGATAGTGATTTTTTGGCCTCTTATTTATAGTAATATGTCGATTGGAAATCTCGCATTGCATAGCGAATTTGTAAGTTTACAAAAAATTAATACAACTCAATTGTTTCAGGATGACTCTAATTATCAAATCATTGTTTCAGATTTTTCTTGGGACGATATTTTATCGAGTCAAGAAGATTTTGTTGCATATGAATTAATATTTGATATTACTAATAATAATGAATTTTCTGTGAATTTATTACAGTTAAAAGAACTTGAGATTTTAGGTTCGAATAATTTATCAAAGAATTACAAAGTTGATAAGTTTTTTTCTGAAGATTTTAAATTTCAATATTCAATTTCATCAAGTGAAACGATTGAAGAAAAGGTTGTTTTGATTTTAGCAGAAAACGATGAATTTAATCAAATTCTTAGTAAATCCAGTGAGTTTGAAGTAGATGTTTTGGTGTACGGCAAAAACACTGAAAAATTTTTGAATTTTTCATAGATAAGACAGACAATCAGGGGACGGCATGCAATCAGGGGACGGTTAGCGTGAAAACCGAGCCTGAAAAATAGAAAAAACAACAAAAAGCAAAGCCCATACAAAATGAGCGGAAAATATTGAAAGAGTAAAAATCAGGATAGATACTAACTCTTTCAATATCATTATCGCAATAAATCAAAGAATAATTTTTAAAACAAAAAACTCAGTTAATTGATTTATAAAAATCAGTTAACTGAGTTTCATTTTTAATTCTTAATTTTTAATTCGGAGAGCTCGTGCCTGTGTGGAAAATCGTTTGAAAGTATATAATCATAAAATGAATGGTTTAAATTATACTTTCTCGGGGTGCCGTGAATTGACCAATCACTTTCATAAATAAGGTTATTCTGTTCAAATACCTGTAAGCACTTTTTGTAGTTGTTAGAAACTGTGTTAGAAAGTCCGTTTTTGTTTTCCCAGGCAATAATGCTGTTAATTTGTGGGTCACTTGCATTTCTGTAGGTTAAAACAGGCGTTGCTTCGTCAATTAAATATGCGGTGAACAACTTGAGTGTTGTGTTTAATTCATCATTCTGCCACATATCTTCAAAAATATGTGAACTGAGAATAGTGTGGTTTTTAACACAGGCAGTAAGAACTGGTAAAAGCTCATCACTCATTTTTGACCATCGTCTGAATGTTATAATGTCAATTTTTAAAACACCCTCGTGATATCTTGCATAACCAATAGTAGCAAGAAGCTTGAAAGCATTTTCTGTATCAACGTCATAAATCTCAGCTTCAACGAGCCAGTCGTCAACGTCTTTTTTGCTTACCTCTAAAACCTGATTTGAAAGTATGTAGTAAAGAACAATCATTTCATCATCTGTTGTAATATCAAGCTGTTCAAATGCAGGGTTAGAAGAAATAAGGGTAGGGGAAGATTTCTTTGAAATTCTGCTTACAGAAAGTGTGTATTTGTTAATAAATGCATTCATGGCATTTGTTGCAACAGTAAGTGATGGTGGAATAATATCTAAAGACCCTTGCACAGCATCATAAATATATGCAACGTCTTCACTTACGTCTAATTTAAAGAGTCTGTAAAATTCCTTTAAAAAGCCTGAAACCATATTTGGGGTAATTTCAGGTAATATAACAGGCAAGAGTAATGCATTCTCGTCAAATACAAAGGCACCAGTTACGTTTGTGCAGAAAGCACTATCTAAAAATTTCTGTGACAAAATCGGAATATTAACACAGCTACTTTTAAGCATAATGCTTATTTCGTCAATGTTAATAACCTTACCATCATTTGAGGGTAACCCACAAAGGTAAATAAAATCTTTTGGAATACCCATGTTCTGAAAATATTCTGAAAGAAGAGTGGCAATATTTTCTTCATTTGTGTGGTACGCTATAAATAGTTTAAATCGCTGTTCCATAAAATAGGAATCCTTTCACACATAAAATTCTACAGTATAGTATAATATTCTTTTTTGCAATAATCAACAAAAATTTTCTTTGTTCTGAAATTTCGTAAAATGTTTATAATGAATAAAAGATTTGTTTATAAATTTTGCCATAAAAATTGACTTTTAAAAATAGCTGAAAAGCCTTGAAAATTGGTAATTTTTTAACAATCAAATTGTTTTGTGTAAAAGGTAAAATTTTATGGTAATATTTTGTGGATTTAGAATTATTGACACTGAAAAACAAGTGTTATATAATTAATCTAATAGTGTAATGTAATATATTATGCTCAAAATTAATATGTAAATTCAGCTATTGAAAGGTAGGTTCTAAAATGGCTTTTAAATTACACGGAATTAAGCTTCCGGAGAGAAAAACAACAGAGGGAATGCCTTCTGTTAAAATGCCAGCTCCAGAAACTGTTACAATTCCAACAGCTATGCATATAGGTGCACCTGTAAAACCGGTTGTTAAGGTGGGCGACGAAGTCTTTGTTGGTACCTTAATTGCAGAGGATAATGAAAAACTTTCTGCACCAGTTTACTCAAGTGTTTCAGGTAAGGTTTCAAAGCTTACAGAAATCACAATTTCTAATGGTAACGTTGTACAAGCTATTGTTATAACTTCAGATGGTCAGATGACTGTTGATGAAAATATTAAAAAACCTGAAATCAACTCAAAAGAAGATTTAATAAATGCTATTAAAAACAGTGGTATGGTAGGTCTTGGTGGTGCAGGCTTCCCGACTTACGCTAAATTCACTACAAATAAGCCTATTGAAACTCTTATAATCAATGGTGCTGAGTGTGAGCCTTATATCACAAGTGACACCGCTACAATGCTTGAAAGAGCAGACGACATCAAGGTTGCTATTGAAGCAATTGTTAAATACTGTGATGTTAAAGAAGTTATTTTAGGTATCGAAAAGGGTAGTGCTGAGGCTCAGAAAAAGATGGAAGAATTAGCTTCTGCAATTCCAAATATGAAGGTAAAGGTTTTACCAAAGCTTTACCCACAAGGTGGAGAAAAGGTTCTTGTTTATCATACAACTGGTAAGGTTGTAGGTCTTGGTATGTTACCAATAGACGTTGGTTGTGTTGTTATAAACTGCTCAACAATGGCTAATATAGGTAAATATATTTTAACAGGTATGCCTTTGGTTGAAAGATGCATTACGGTAGACGGTGCTTCTGTTAAAGAACCTAAAATTGTTGTTGCACCTATAGGTGCTGCTTTAAAAGACGTTTTCGACTTCTGTGGCGGTTTTAAAGAAGAACCATTCGCAGTTCTTTACGGCGGTCCTATGATGGGTGTTGCAGTTCCTGATTTATCAGTGCCTGTTTTAAAACAGACAAATGCAATTCTTGCTCTTACTAAAAAGGAGACAAGTGTTCCAAAAGAAACTTCTTGCATTCGTTGTGGTGCTTGTGTTACTAATTGTCCGTTCGGTATAACACCACCGGCTATTGTAAAAGCCTATAAAAATAAAGACTATGATGCAATGGTAAAAGCGGGTGCAGAGCTTTGTATGGAATGTGGTTGTTGTTCATTCAATTGCCCTGCAAACAGACCACTTGTTCAGACAAATAAACTTGCTAAAGCTCTTATCAGAGAAGAAAAAATGAAGGAGGCAAATAAATAATGGAAAATAAACTTCATATTTCTGTGTCTCCTCATATACACAGTAAAAATTCAACTCAGAGAATAATGCTCGACGTGTTAATTTCACTTTTACCTGCAACTATTGCTGGTGTTGTGATTTTCGGGTTAAATGCATTATTGGTAATAGCAGTTTGTGTTGCAGTTTGTGTTTTAGGTGAATTTGTTTTTAATAAAATTACAAAGAAACCACTTACAATCAGTGATTTAAGTGCGGCAGTAACAGGATTACTCTTAGCACTCAATTTACCTGCAAACGTGCCACTCTGGCAAGCTGGTGTTGGTTCACTTTTCGCAATTATTATTGTTAAATGTATTTTCGGTGGTATTGGTAGAAACGTTGTAAACCCAGCAATCACAGGTAGAGTGTTTATGCTTGTTGCATTCGCTTCTATGACAAAAGCAGCTTTCCCACTTGATTCTACTGCTGGTGCTACTCCACTTTCTGAAATTGCAAATGGTAATGAGGTAATTTTAACAGATTTACTCTTAGGTAATATTGGTGGTTCAATCGGTGAAACTTGTAAAGTAGCACTTCTTATTGGTGGTGTTTACCTCTTAGTAAGAAGAGTTATTACCTGGCACATTCCTGTTGCATTTATTGCTACAACATTTATTTTCACTTTAGCAGTTCACGACTTTGATGTTATGTTAGCATTAAGTCTCGTTCTTTCTGGTGGACTTCTTTTAGGTGCTATCTTTATGGCAACTGACTATGTTACTTCACCAACAACACCACTCGGTAAAATAATTTTTGGTATCGGTGCAGGTTTGATTACAGTATTGATTCGTGAATGGGGTATTTATCCAGAAGGCGTTTCTTTCGCAATTCTCATTATGAATATCCTTAATCCATATATCGATATGTTAACTGCTCGTAAATTGTTTGGGGGTGCGAAGAAATGAAATATTTTAAAAGTGTAATTGCTTTAACAGCAATTTGTGCTGTTATTTCAATTCTTCTCGCAATAACCAATTTAATTACGGCTCCAATTATTGAAAAGAACGCGTCTGCAGCAGCAAACGAAGCACTTCTTGTAGTTTACCCTGATGGTGGCGATTTTACACAGGTTGATATTTCAACCTTCCAGCTTCCTGCAACTGTAACTGATGCATATTCTGCAAGTAATGGTGGTTACGTTATTAAACTTCTCACTTCCGGTTATGGTGCTAATATGGTGCTTATGTGTGGTATCGACGGTGCTGGTACTGTTACAGGTGCAACCTGTCTTTCAAGTAGCGAAACTTTAGGTTATGAAAAAACTTATGGTGATACTCTTAAAGGCAAAACAACTGCTGATATTGATGCAGTTGAAACAATTTCAGGCGCAACAATGACTACTTCAGGCTATAAGAATGCAGTTAAAGATGCACTTAACGCTACAATTATTCTCGGTGGTGGCTCAGTAGATATCCGTTCAGAAGAAGAAATTCTTAACGATAATCTTTCTGAAGCGCTTCCAGCAGCAGAAGGCAAATTCGTTTCTTGGTTTATGGCTGAAAGCTTAGAAAATGTTACTGCAGTTTATGAAGCAGAAAATGGTGCTGGTTACGTGCTCGTTTCTGGTGAAGAATTTATTGCAGTAGATAAATCTGGTGCGGTTCTTTCAGAAGTTTCAGATGATGTTAAAGCTACTATGGAAGCTAATGCACAATTAATCATCAATTCTTCACTTACAGAAGTTGATATAAGCGGTTACGCAGATATGCCTTCACAGGTAAAGAAAGCATATAAAACTGCAAGTGGTAATTATGTATTTGAATTAGGTGCAAACGGCTTCGGTATCAATGGTGACCATTACTACAATCCATCTGGTAAACAGATTGAAATCAAAGCATCTGCAACAAAAGACGGTAAAATTATTGCAGTTCTTACAACTGCTCAATATGAAACAGATAATATCGGTTCTGCATGTGCAAATGCTTCATTCTATACACAATTCAATGGTAAAACAGAAGCAGATTATAGCGATATTGAAGCAATTTCAGGTGCTACAATTACAACAAATGGTTATAAAACTGCTATCGGTAAAGTGTTTGAAGCAGTAAAAATTATGGAAGGGGTGGCTTAAATTATGAAAAAGACAAATTACTGGAAAATCTTAATTACAGGCCTCCTCAAAGAAAACCCTGTATTCGTTCTTATTCTTGGTACTTGTCCAACACTTGCTATGTCAAACTCTGTAACAAGTGCGGTTGGTATGGGTCTCGCAGCAACAGCAGTTTTACTCTGTTCAAATGCTGTTATTTCATTACTTCGTAAAGTAATTCCAGATTCAGTTCGTATTCCATGCTATATAGTTGTTATTGCAGGCTTCGTTACTTTGGTTGAAATGTTTATTCATGCATTTTTACCTGAACTTTATGAAAGTCTTGGTGTTTTCCTTGCACTTATTACAGTTAACTGTATTATCTTAGGTCGTGCAGAAATGTTTGCAGGTAAAAATACAGTTGGTAAGTCAATCTTAGACGGTATCGGAATGGGTCTCGGCTTTACCATAGCACTTCTTGCTATGGCAACAGTTCGTGAAGTATTTGGTGCTGGTACTTTTGCTGGTATTGAAATTCCATTTATGATTGACCACAAGATTGAAATTCTTGTTAAAGCTCCTGGTGGCTTAATGGTTTATGGTCTTTTAATTGCACTTGTAAACGTAATTACAAAAGGCAAAGCAATAAAGAAAAAAGAATTCAACTGTGCTGGTTGCCCATCTGCCGGTGTTTGCAACGGTGGTTGTAAAGCAAATGAAGTTAAGGAGGGTGAATAATTATGTTTAAAACATTAATAGTTATATTGTTATCAGCAGTTTTAGTTAACAACTATGTTTTAAGACAGTTCCTTGGTATTTGCCCATTTTTAGGTGTTTCTAAAAAACTTAATCAGGCAGTTGGTATGGGTATTGCAGTTACATTCGTTATGTTACTTGCAACTGCAGTAACCTGGCCAATTCAGACTTTTGTTCTTAACAATTTAGGCCTTCAATATATGCAGACAATCGTATTTATTTTAGTTATTGCTGCATTAGTTCAGTTTGTTGAAATTTTCTTAAAAAAGTTTATTCCATCACTTCATAAGAGCCTTGGCGTTTATTTACCACTTATTACAACAAACTGTGCGGTTTTAGGTGTTACAATCAACAATATTAAAGATGGTTATAATTTTGTTGAAGCAATGGTAAGTGCATTAGGTTGCGGTCTCGGTTTTATGCTTGCAATGGTTCTCTTCTCAGGCGTTCGTTCAAGAATTGACGAGAGTGATATTCCAGAGCATTTCAAAGGACTCCCTGCAACATTGATTGCAGCTTCATTCGTTTCACTTGCTTTCTTTGGTTTTGAAGGCATTGTTGAAAATTTATTCAGTTAAGGTGGTGAGTGTAGAATGGATATGACAATGGATATAATGCCAATTTTAATAGCTTTAGGTGTTGTTGCTGGCGTAGGTCTTATTTTAGGTATCGTTTTAGCACTCGCATCAAAGTTCTTTGCAGTTGACGAGGATGAAAAAGTTACACTCGTTCGTGAAGCACTTCCTGGTGCTAACTGCGGTGCTTGTGGGTACACAGGTTGCGATGGTTATGCAGAAGCAGTAGCAAAAGGTGAAGCAGAGCCTAATCTCTGTATTCCTGGTGGTTCTTCAACTGCGGCACAGCTTTCAATCATTTTAGGTGTTAAAATTCAGGAACTCCAGCCAAAAGTAGCATTTGTTGCTTGCGGTGGTGACTGCGAAGCAGCTAAATCAAATGCAATTTATGATGGTATCAAATCTTGCAAAGCAGCAGCTATGGTTTACGGTGGTCCGTTTGACTGTGCATATAGCTGTGTTGGTTGTGGCGACTGTGCTACTGTTTGTCCAGTTAACGCTATCTGTGTTCACGACGGACTCGCTCACGTTGACCCAAGAGAATGTGTTGGCTGTGGTAAATGTGTAGGTGCTTGCCCTAAACACATTATTAAGCTTCTTCCTAAAGAGACAAAAACTGCAGTTATGTGTAGTAACGTTCAGAAGGGTGCTCTCGCTCGTACAAATTGTAAAAATGCTTGTATCGGATGTAAAAAGTGTGAGCTTAACTGTCCTGAAAAGGCAATTACAGTTGTTGATAACCTTGCAAGAATTGATTACGATAAATGTACAGGTTGTCGCTTGTGTGAAGAAAATTGTCCTACTAAGTGCTTAAAACCAATTGATTTTACAAATAATAAGATTGGTTAATATGAGCAATAAAAGAAAAATTAAAAATGATATAATCCTTGCCGTTATCGTTATTGTGGTAGCGGCAGTGGGATTACTTTTACTTAATATCTTTAAAACCGAGGGTGCTTATGCCGTTGTTAAGATTGACGGAAAAGAAACAGAACGTTATTTACTTTCAGTAAATACAGAGGTAGTTATTGAAACTGAAAATAACGGCAGAAATACTTTGGTTATTGAAGATAACAAAGCCTTTATGAAAGATGCCAATTGCCCTGATAAAATATGTGAAGGTCATAGTAAAATTTCATATAAAGGTGAAACGATTGTGTGTCTTCCACACAAGGTTGTAATAGAAATTGTTGCAGATGAAACTACCGATGAATTAGATGCAGTTGTTTAATTTGTAACAGAAACGAGATTTTATGAGAAATAAAACCAGACGAATAGCACTTTTAGGTGTTTTGACTTCTGTAGCATTGGTTCTTTCGTATTTAGAAGTGATGCTACCACCAATATCTACCGCAGTTCCGGGAATAAAGATGGGGCTACCGAATCTTATAATAATTTTTGTGCTTTATAAATTCGGGCTAAAAGAAGCGGTAACGGTTTCGCTTATAAGAGTATTTATTGTTGCATTGATATTCGGTGGCAATATTATGACTCTGTCTTATAGCGTAGCAGGGGCGGTGCTTAGCCTCGCTTTAATGACATTGTTTAAAAAGATAAATCTTTTTTCAATTGTCGGTGTAAGTATAATTGGTGGTATTTCTCATAATCTCGGTCAGATTTTGGTTGCAATTTTCCTGTTCGATACAATACAAATAGGGTATTATATGATAGTTCTCTCAATTACAGGCACAATTGCAGGTGTCATAATTGGAATTATCAGTTCAATACTTGTAAAAAAATTAGAAAAACTTGTCTGATTTTTTTAAAGTTGTTAATTTATTGTTTATTTTTTAACAATGGTATTGACATTAAGTGGAAAATTTGTAATAATCGGTTTTAGAGTGAAAACTCTATTTTGCAAGAAAAAATAAAAGTTAAAGGAGAAGATTAAAATGAAAAAGATTCTCAGTCTTGCACTCGTATTAGTAATGGTATTATCAGTTGCAGCTTTAGTTGGTTGCTCAGGTGACAAAGAACCTACAGGCGGCGATGCTGCTACACTTAAATTCGGTTTAGGTGTTGTTTCAAGTTATGGTGAAGCAAAAGATGCTGACGGCGAAACAAACGGTCAAGCTGAATTCAATACAACTGCAGTTGCAGTTCTTCTTGATGCAGAAGGCAAAATTGCTGCTATCGACCTCGATACAGCACAAATTAAGCCAACTTGGACTTCAGAAGGTAAACGCATTGCTGTTGAAGATTTAAGAACAAAGTATGAAAAAGGCACAGATTACGGTATGGCTGCATACGGTAAAAAACACGACGGTTCAGAAGGCAAAGCATTAGAGTGGAATGAACAAGCTGATGCATTTATGGCTACAGCTAAAGGCAAAACACTTGATGAAGTAAAAGCTTTAATGGCTGAAGATGGCTATGCTCAGGGCGACCTTGCAACAGCAGGTTGCACAATCCACGTAACAGATTTTATTGGCGCTCTTGAAAAAGCTGTTGCTTCAGCAGCAGATTCAAAAGCTACTGCAAATGACAAACTTGCAGTTGCTCTTGTTTCATCAGAAGCATATTCAAACAAAGACGCTTCTGATGAAGGTGACGGCGTTGCACAAATCGACACAACAATTTCTGCTGTTGTTACAGATGCAGAAGGTAAAGTTGTAGTTGCAAAAACAGACTGTGTTCAGGGTAAAGAAATTAAGTTTGATACTACTGGTAAAGCAACTGGTAACGCAGAAGCTGAACTCAAAACAAAACTTGAACTCGGTACAGATTATGGTATGGCTGCATACGGTGCAAAACATGACGGTACAGAAGGTGCTGTAAAAGAATGGAACGAACAAGCTGCTGCATTTGATGCTGCTCTTGTTGGTAAAACATCTGCAGACTTCGCAGGTTTTGCTGCTGAAGATGGCTATGCAACAGGTGACCTTGCAACAGCAGGTTGCACAATGGCTATCGGTGATATGATTAAAGCTGCAACAGCTGCTACAAAATAAGTTTTAAACAACTAAATTCGGGGATGTTGTTTTCTTGCAACATCCCTTGTTTTTTGATTATGAAGAGAAAATCGTTATCATTATTTTTAGCATTAATATTAATCGCTTCACAAATCTCTTTCTTTACGTCTTGTGATTCTGTAAAAGAAAAGCAGAAGTTTTCAGAATACTATTTTGATTATTTTGATACAGTTACAACAATTACTGGTTATACCGAGACAGAAGAGGAATTCAAAAGCATTTGTGAAGAAATAAAATCAGAGCTTAATATGTATCATAAGCTTTACAATATTTATTTCAGATTTGATGGAATTAATAACCTTTGTGTTATAAATGACGTTGATGATGGCAAACATAATGTTGTAAGGGTAGATAAAAAAATTATTGATTTATTGCTTTATGCTGAAGAAATGTATACACTTACAAATGGTAAAATTAATATTGCTATGGGTAGTGTACTTTCAATATGGCATAAATACCGTAATTTAGGACTTTCTGACCCTGCTAATGCAGAATTGCCACCAAAAGAGTTGTTAGAAGAAGCAATGAAGCATACAGATTTCAGTAAAGTAGAAATTGATGAAAAAAATAACACTGTCTTTCTTTCTGACCCAGAAATGACTCTTGATGTCGGTGCAATAGCTAAAGGTTATGCTGTTGAAAGAATAGCAGAGTATTTAATAAATAAAGGTGTTACAGATTTTCTTATCAACATTGGTGGTAATGTGCGTACAATCGGTATGGGTAGAAATAATGAACCTTGGAAGGTTGGCGTAGAAAATCCTGACACCGAAAGACAGGATGAAATCCCACATATTGAATATCTTAAAATATCAGATATGTCACTTGTTACAAGCGGTTGTTATCAACGATTTTATGAAGTGAATGGCAAAAGCTATCATCATATAATTGACCCTGAAACTTTAATGCCGGGAGATAAGTATTTATCAGTTTCAGTTTTGACAAAAGATTCAGGCTTAGGTGACGCTCTTTCTACATCTCTTTTCTTAATGAGTATTGAAGATGGTAAAAAAATAATTGAGTCTTTAGAAAACGTTGAAGTAATGTGGGTAATGTTAGATGGCGAACAAATATATACAGATGGATTTAAAAATTATACTTTCGAGTATGAAAATAAATAAAAATCAAAGGAGTTTTTAAAATGAACAAAAAAGTTATTATGTCAATCGTTGCAGTTGCTTTAGTTGTTGCAATTGGTGTTATTGCTGTTGGTTGTGGTAATGGTGTAGCAAAAATGGAATTCACAGATACAGCAGACGTTATCAACAAGGTTGTTGATACTTACACAGAAGAAAATAAATTTTTTGCTGTTGGTGGCGATATTAACACACCAGTTGATGGCAAAGCAGGTTTAATGAATCTTGCAGATACAGAAGTTGTTAATAGTATGCTTCACACAAATGATGAATTATTAGCAGATGTTGATGAAGTTGCATCTTTCGTTCACGCTATGAATGCTAATACATTCACAAGTGGTGCATTTAAACTCAAAAGTGCAGGCGATGCAGAAGCTTTTGCAACTTCTCTTAAAGATAGCGTTTTAGCAACACAATGGATGTGTGGTTTCCCAGAAAAGATAGTTATCTTTAATGTTAATGGTGGCGATTATGTAGTTTATGCTATTGGTAACGGCGAAGCTATTGATTACTTTAAAACACAGCTTACAACTGTTATGGGTGAAAGTGCTGTTGTTGTAACTGAAGAAGCAGTTTCATAATTAATTTTTAAAAAAATAATACACTTTGGATAGGGGTTAAGAAATGCTTTTTTCGAGCATACCGTTTTTATATTACTTTCTGCCAAGTGTACTGATACTTTACTTTTTAGTTCCCAAAAAACTTAAGAATACAGTTCTTCTTATAAGCAGTCTTGTATTCTATGGTTGGGGAGAGCCTAAATATGTAATAATGATGGTAGCCTCAATTATAATCGGTTTTGTTTCCGGATTACTAATTGAGGCTACAAATGAAAAATCTAAAAAGAAATTGATAATCACAATCAATATAATAATCAATTTAGGTTTTTTAGGCTTCTTTAAATATTCAAATTTCTTTATTGAAAACTTTAATAGTGTAACGGGACTTTCGTTAAATTTATTAAATGTTGCACTTCCTATAGGTATCAGTTTTTACACTTTCCAGATTTTAAGCTATGCAGTAGATGTTTATCGTGGCACTACAAAAGCACAGAAGAATATAATAAATCTTGCAACTTATATCACAATGTTTCCACAGCTTATTGCTGGTCCTATTGTAAGATATACCGATGTAGTTAAGTCTTTAGACGAACGAACAATCAGCTTTGAAAAAATAAGCTACGGTTTAAGACGCTTTATTGTAGGTCTTTCAAAAAAAGTTCTTCTTGCTAACGCTTTAGGTGAGCTTTGTGTTACGTTTAAAGCGTCAGACGATAAATCCTTATTATTTTATTGGCTATATGCTGTTGCATTCTGCTTACAAGTTTATTTTGACTTTTCTGGTTATTCTGATATGGCAATAGGTTTAGGTAAAATCTTAGGATTTGAATTTATGGAAAACTTTAATTTCCCATTTATTTCTAAAAGTATTGCAGAATTCTGGAGAAGATGGCATATTTCTCTCGGGTCTTGGTTCAGAGATTACGTCTATATACCACTCGGTGGCAATAGGGTAAAAAGCAGCAAATGGATTTTTAATATTCTTGTTGTGTGGTTTTTAACAGGCTTCTGGCACGGTGCGGCGTGGAATTTCATTATCTGGGGATTATATTTTGTTATATTCCTCATATTTGAAAAAACGCCAGTAGGTAAATTTGTTACTAAAACACACGTATTAAACAGAGTTTATACATTGTTCTTTATAATTATAAGCTTTGTTATTTTTGATGCTGTAAATATGAGCGAAGCATTTAATTATATTAAAGCAATGTTGGGTGCTTCAGGTGTACCACTTGTATCAACAGAATTCATTTATTATCTTAAAGAATATTTGATAATTCTTATTTTAAGTGTAGTTGGTGCTACACCACTCGTTAAAAAGATTTCTACAAAATTAACTGAGATAAAAGGCGTTAAAACTCTTGTTGGTATCTTAGAACCAATTGTTCTTATTGGTTTACTTGTTTTAGTAACCGCATATTTAGTTGACGGCTCTTTTAATCCGTTCTTATATTTTAGATTTTAGGAGGCGTCAGTATGAAAAGAATTTTAAATATAATTACAAGTGTTCTTGTGTTAGGCTTTATATTGACACTTTCTGTTTTTGCCTGGGTTAAACCAGCAGATGATATTTCTGTCAGCGAAAGACGAGAACTTGCAAAATTCCCAGACCTTAATTTTAATACGCTCGTTTCAGGCAGTTTTATGAAGAATTTTGAAAATTACACTCTTGACCAGTTTCCGTTAAGGGAGTTCTTCAGAACAATAAAAGCACAAAGTGAATTAGGTATTTTTAATAAGTTATCAAATAACAATATTATTGAAAAAGATGGTTATATAACAAAAATAGAATACCCTTTAAATGAACAATCTATTGAAAATGCAGGCAAGAAATTTAATATTGTTTACGATAAATATTTAAAGGATACAAATA